>NZ_JBEPNK010000021.1:0-67152 GCF_040546245.1 Arthrobacter sp. UYEF3 | reverse complement strand
ATTGCTCCCTCTGGCGCCGAAAACACCAACACCGAGCACAACAACACCACTACAAAGCCCGCGGACACACTCAACAAACGCGACTGTAGTACTAGAACGGATTCAGCAGCCGGTCGACGAACTGCCGGGTGCGTTCCTCGCGCGGGTCGCGGAGCACGGTGTCCGGGTGGCCGCGTTCCACGACGACCCCGCCGTCCATGAAGATGACTTCGTTGGCGACCTCGCGGGCAAACGCCAGCTCATGGGTGACCACCACCATGGTCCAGCCTTCGTCCGCCAGCTCCTTGATCACCGTCAGGACCTCGCCCACCAGCTCCGGGTCCAAGGCCGACGTCGGCTCGTCAAAAAGCAGAAGCTGCGGGCGCAGGGCCAATGCCCGAACAATCCCGACGCGCTGCTGCTGCCCGCCGGAGAGTTCGAACGGATAGCTGTCCGCCTTGTCCGCGAGTCCGACGCGGGCCAGCAACCCCCTGGCTTCCTGCATCGCCTCTGCCTTGGGCCGTTTCTGCACCTGGACCGGGCCCTCGATGATGTTTTCCAGGGCGGTCTTGTGCGGGAAGAGATTGTAGTGCTGGAACACCATGGCGCTGCGGTCCCTCAAGGCGGCCAGCTGCTTCTTCGACGCGTTGGCGGAAAAGTCGACCGAAAGGTCGCGGGCGAACTCGACGACGCCGGCGTCGGGAATTTCGAGCCCGTTAAGGCACCGCAGGACCGTCGTCTTGCCCGAGCCGGAGGGCCCGATCAGGGTGACCACTTCACCCCGGCGGACGTTGATGTCGATGGATTTCAGCACCTCATGCCGGCCGAAGGCCTTGCGCAGTCCGCGGACGGCCAGCAGCGGGGCGGTGCCCGGGAGACCAGACTCAGTGGGCGACATAGCGGTCCAATCTCTTCTCGAGGACGGACTGTCCGCTGGCGAGGACCAGGCAGATAATCCAGTAAATGACGGCCGCTTCCAGATACAGCAGCATGAACTCCTGGCTGAAGGCCGCCACCTGCTGTGCCTGGCGGAACAGTTCGGTCACCAGGATCAGCGAGGCCAGCGACGTGTCCTTGACCAGGCTGATGAAGGTGTTGGACAGCGGTGGGACCGAGACCCGCGCAGCCTGCGGCAGGATGATCCGCACCAGGGACTGGCGGCGGGACATGCCAATGGTGTGTCCCGCCTCCCACTGGCCCTTCGGAACCGACAGGATGGCCGCCCGAATGACCTCCGCCGCGTAGCCGCCCACGTTCAGCGAGAAGGCGATGATTGCACTCGGCCAGGGACTGATGGTGATGCCGACGGACGGCAGCCCGTAGAAGATGACAAACAACTGCACCAGAAGGGGCGTACCGCGGATCACCGAAATGTAGATCCGGGCAAGCGCCGAGAGGAACGGATTACGGCTGAGCCGCATTAGGGCAACCAGCAACGCCAGCACCAGTCCAAGGCCGAACGACGCCAGCGCCACCGGAATAGTGCCGGTCACCGCACCCATCAGGATCGGTCCCAGCGAGCTCCAGACAAGCTCCCAGTTGATCGTCATGACCGGGCACGGCGTTCGTCGTCGGTAACCATCCGGCTACTTGGTGACGTCCGCGCCGAAGTATTTCTGCGAAATTTTCGTCAGGGTTCCGTCGGCCTGCAGTTCGGTCAGGGCCTTGTTGACGGCGTCGGTCAGGCTGGTTGAGCCCTTGCGGAACGCAAAGGCGCTCAGGGACTTGTCAGTGGTCTCCGCGGCGATCTTGATAGCGTCGTCGTGCGCCGTCTTCTGCTGGTCCAGGTAGGTGAGTTTGTCGTTGATGGTTGCATCGACGCGTCCCTGCTTCAGCAGCGTGATCGCCTGCGCCCAGCCCTCAACAGACTGCACGTTGGCCCCGCTCTGCTGCGCCAGCTTGTACCAGTTGCTTGTCAGCGACTGCGCCGTGGTCTTGCCCTTGAGGCCGTCGAAGGAGTTGATGCTGGAGTTATCGGACTTGGTCACGATGACGCCCGTACTCACGGTGTACGGGGTGGAGAAATCGTACTTCGCCTTGCGTTCGTCCGTGATCGAAACCTGGTTGGCGACGACGTCGAACCTCTTGGCTTCAAGGCCGGCAAAGATGGCGTCGAACTGGGTTTCCTGGAAGACCGGCTTGACGCCCAGCTTGCCGGCGACGGCGGTGATGATTTCCACGTCGTATCCCGTCAGTTCGCCGCTGCCGTTGGCGTGGAAAGAGAAGGGTTTGTAAGTGCCCTCCGTGCCGACCTTGAGCGTGCCCGCGCTCTTGACGTCACTCAACGAGGTCTCCGCGCCGGCAGCCGGGGAGGAGCCGGACGGGCTCGTGGACGCCGCCCCGCAGCCAGCCAGGGCCAGCCCTGCCGCAGCGATAATGCCGATGACGGAAAGTCGTGTTCGCTTCATGATGGTCCTTCATAGAGGAGACTGCAAGGGGCCGACAGCTTCGCCGCCAGGCGGCATTCTACTTGCGACGATAGCAAGCCCGCCCCGCCCTTGGGCACCCCAAATGACGGCGTGTGAACACATCGTGAGACGGATTGACGGGACCCGGGTCGATGCACGAGCCGGGACCAAGGCCCACTCTCACCCACGCAGGGGTCTTGACGGCGACGGCGGCACAGCATCTGATGGACGGGACCGGCCCGTGCGCCTGCCACTGACCGAAAAACGCTCAAGGATTCAACCACGAAAGGACACGCCATGTCCCTGCTTGATTCCTCCCTCTGGGAGGGCAAAATCTACCTCAACGGCTGGCGCGCGGGCGGCGGCGGCACCGGTGCCAGCGTCGAACCGGCCACCGGCGGGCAACTGGGCAGCTACGGCGTCGCCTCCGTTGCAGACGTCCGCGAGGCCGCTTCGGCCGCCGCCAAGGCGCAACGGGAGTGGGCGGCCCGCAACCCGGAGGACCGGGCCTCGGTACTGCGCCGCGCAGGACAGCTCTGGGAGGAACACTCGGCGGAAATCCAGGACTGGATCGTCCGCGAATCCGGCGGCATCCCGCCCAAGGCGGCCCTGGAAACACGCATTGCCGCCAACGAGTGCTACGACGCCTCGGCGCTGCCCGCGCTGCCCGCCGGCGAGGTGCTGACCTCTAACGAGAACCGCTGGTCCTTCGCCCGCCGCCGGCCGGTGGGCGTGGTGTCCGTGATAGCGCCGTTCAACTTCCCGCTGATCCTCTCGATCCGCGCCGTCGCCCCCGCCCTGGCCCTCGGCAATGCCGTGTTACTCAAGCCGGACCCGCGCACCGCGGTCTGCGGCGGTGTCACGGTGATGCGGATCTTCGAGGAAGCCGGGCTCCCGCCGGGACTGCTCTCGCTGCTGCCGGGCGGCGCGGACGTCGGGGCCGCCGTCGTCGAGGCGCCCGAGGTCCGCGTGATCGCGTTTACCGGTTCGACGGCGGCCGGCCGGAAGGTCGGCGAAACAGCCGGCCGGCTGCTCAAACGCGCCCACCTCGAGCTGGGCGGCAACAACGCGCTGATCGTTCTGCCCGGCGCCGACGTGGCCAAGGCCGCCTCCGCGGCGGCGTTCGGATCGTTCATGCACCAGGGCCAGATCTGCATGGCGGCCGGGCGGCACATCGTGCACGAAGATATCTACGAGGACTACGTCGCCGCCCTGGCCGAGAAAGCCGAACAACTTCCGGTCGGCGATCCCAAGAGCGGCACCGTGGCGCTGGGGCCGGTGATTGACGAGCGGCAGTTGCGGCGGGTGGACGGGATCGTCCGGGACGCGGTGCAGGGCGGCGCCCGGCTGGCGGCGGGCGGCACCCACGACGGCCGCTTCTACCAGCCCACCTTACTGGTGGATCTGCAGCACGACAGCCCGGCCTGGAAGGACGAAATTTTCGGCCCGGTGGCGCCGGTGATGAAGTTTTCCAGCCTCGACGAGGCCGTGGCACTGGCAAACGACAACGAATACGGCCTCTCCGTCGGCATCCTGGGCGACGTCGGCATGGCCATGTCCATCGCGGACCGGCTGGACTCCGGCAAGGTCCACATCAACGAACAGACGGTCTCGGACGAGGCGAACTCACCGTTCGGCGGGATGAAGAACTCCGGCAACGGCTCACGGATCGGCGGGCACCATGCCAACATGGAGTCCTTCACGGAACTGCAGTGGCTCACCATGCGCCCGGATATCGCACCGTACCCGTTCTAGGGCACGCCTACATGTGGACGTGCAGTCGCCTTGCCGCTTCGGAGATGGACCCGCTCAGCGACGGGTAGACGGTGAACGTGCTGGCGACGTCGTCGACGTGCAGCTTCTGCGTCACCGCAAGGGAAATAGCGAAGATCAACTCCGAGGCGTTCGGCCCCACTACGACGCCGCCGATCACGGTGCCGGAGCCCTTGCGGGCGAAGATCTTGATGAAACCATCCTTGTGGTTACGCATCTTGGCCCGTGCGTTGCTGCTGAGCGAAAGCTTGATGACGTCGCCCTGGTAGTTGCCCGAATCGATTTCGGCCTCGGAGACGCCGACGTTGGCGATCTCCGGCGAGGTAAAGATGTTCGACGCCACCTGGTGCAGCTTGAGCGGGGTGACGCCGTCGCCCAGGAAATGCGCGATCGCGATGCGACCCTGCATCGCGGCGACCGAGGCAAGGGCCAGCACGCCGGTACAGTCGCCCGCGGCGTAAATGTTCGGTGCGGTGGTACGCGAGACGCCGTCGACCTTGATATGGCCGCTCTCGGTCACCGCGACACCGGCCTCCTCCAAGCCGATCCCGGCAGTGTTCGGGATGGACCCCACGGCCACCAGGCAGTGGCTGCCGGTGACCTTGGAGCCGTCGGCGAGGGTGACGACGACGCCGTCGTCCGTGCGTTCCACGGTCTGGGCGCGGGCCCGGGACAGCACCGTCACGCCGCGTCGTTCGAAGACGCCTTCCAGCACCTCCGCCGCGTCCGTGTCCGAGCCGGGCAGCACCCGGTCACGGCTGGAAATGAGGGTGACCTTGGAGCCGAGTCCGTTGTACGCGGAGGCGAATTCGGCGCCGGTGACGCCGGAACCCACCACGATCAGCTCCTCGGGGAGCTCGTCCAGGTTGTAGATCTGCGCCCAGTTCAGGATCCGCACGCCATCGGGACGGGCCGTGGGCAGCTCGCGCGGGTGCGCGCCGACCGCCAGCAGTACCGCGTCGGCCTCGATTGTCTCGGTGCCCCCGGCGGTCAGGACCTCGATCGTGTGGCTGTCCAGCATCACGCCGGAGCCGATCAGGATGCGGACGCCCTGGTTCACCAGGGCCCGTTGGATGTCGGCGGACTGCTCCCTGGCCAGGCCCAGGAGCCGGTCGTTGATGTGCTTGAGGTCCGCGCGCATCGTCGGGGTGCAGTCGCCGCCGTCGACGTCGAACTTGACGCCCAGCTCGCCAGCCCCCGCCATGCGGGTCATCAGGTCCGCCGTCGCGATCAGGGTCTTGGACGGTACGACGTCGGTCAGTACAGCAGACCCGCCAAGACCGGCGCGTTCGATGATGGTGACCTGCGCCCCCAGCGATGCGGCGACCATGGCGGCTTCGTAGCCGCCGGGCCCTCCGCCGAGAATTGCGATCCGGGGTGCGCTGAAATCGGGGTGCGTAGTCACAGTCATCCATTCTCCACCATTGCAACCGGCGCCACCAATAAGGATGCTGGGCCGCGCCGCACGGACACGGTAGCTTGTACCAGTGAGTACTACAGAATTCCTGAACACTAACCCCCTCGACGCTGACCCCTTCGATGCCGCCCGCGCCGCCGCCGACTACATTGCCGAAGAGACCGGCGTGGACAGCCACGACGTAGCGCTGGTGCTCGGATCGGGCTGGGGGGACGCCGCCGAACTGATCGGTGAGACCACCGCCACGCTCTCGGCGGAAGAGGTCCCCGGCTTCTCCTCCCCGTCGGTGGTGGGCCACGTGGGCACCATCCGCTCGGTGCTGACCCGGGAAGGCAAGCGCGCCCTGGTCCTGGGCGCCCGCACACACTACTACGAGGGCAAGGGCGTCCGCGCGGTGGTGCACGGCGTCCGTACAGCGGCCGCAGCGGGCTGCAAGACGCTGGTCCTGACCAACGGTTGCGGCGGCCTGAACGAGGACTGGGCGCCGGGCACCCCGGTGCTGATCAGCGACCACATCAACCTCACTGCCGCCTCCCCGCTTGAAGGCGCCACCTTCGTGGACCTCACGGACCTGTACTCCGCACGGATCCGCGGCCTGGCCCGCGAAGTGGACCCCGGCCTGGACGAAGGCATCTACGCCCAGTTCACCGGCCCGCACTACGAGACACCGGCGGAGGTGCAGTACGCCAAGCGGATCGGAGCGTCCCTGGTGGGTATGTCCACCGCGCTCGAGGCCATCGCCGGCCGCCATGCGGGCATGGAGGTCTTCGGCATCTCGCTCGTCACCAACCTCGCCGCCGGCATCAGCCCGGTGCCGCTGAGCCACGGCGAGGTCCTGGAGGCCGGCCGGTCGGCGGCTCCGCGTATCTCCAAGCTGCTCGCAGAGATCATCGCCAAGCTCTGAGCCCGGTCGCGTCCGGCGGCGTCCGGCGGCGATCAAGGCTTAGCCGGCCGCCAGGTGCCTGGCGGCCTTGTCCCGGTCCCCGGGAAAGCGGCGTTCCATGGAGTCGGCGATCCCCGCGATGGTCTGCCGCGCCAGCGCCTGCCGCCAGGCCAGCTCCGCCTGCCGCATGGTCTGCGAAATCAGGCAGCTCCGGATAAAGTTTTCCCGCCCGTCCGCTTCCGGGACATCCCCCAGGATGCCTTCACAGCGGAAGGCCGGCTCCGCTCCTTCCAGGGCCAGCACCACGTCCAGCACGGTGATGTTTTCCGGAACGCGCGCAAGGTGGAAGCCACCGCGCGGGCCCGACACCGAGGTGAGGATGCCAGCCCGGACCAGGGCCTGGAGCTGCTTGTTCAGGTACGCGGCGGGTAGCCGGTAGTAGGACGCAAGCCTGGCACTGTTCACCGCCTCCCCCGGCGGCGTCCAGGACATGTTGACGCACGAGTGCACGGCCCATTCCACCCCTCGGCCCATTTTCATATTCCAGACGCTACGTGTCCGGAAAAATGGCTGTCAATGATCCGCCAGGACATCCGCAGCGGTCTTGAGCGGATCCTTCGGAAGCGCTGCGCCATCGGCTGGACGTCACGGCAATGGTGGCAGGAAGCACGGCCGCGACGTGTCACCTTCCGGGCCGATACGTCCCGACTGTGACGTAACCGTGAGCCCGGCCCGCGCTCGCTTGGGCACGCCCGGCCGGGGTTTGACGCTAGTTTGGTACCCATGACGTCTTCCGATGCCGCATTGACCCAACTGTTGAACGACGCCCGCAGCTGGGCGGCCCAGGATCCGGATCCGGCCACCGCCACCGCCTTGACCGAGCTGATCCGCCTCTCCGACGCGGGAGTCGCGGGAGCCCGGCAGCAACTGGCCGACAGTTTCAGCGGCACACTCCAGTTCGGCACCGCGGGACTGCGGGCAGCTCTCGGTCCCGGGCCGAACCGGATGAACCGCGTGGTGGTGCGCCGCGCCGCCGCCGGCCTCGCAGCCTTTCTCGGCAACGCCGTCGCGCAGGCCGCGCCGGGCGTCCGGCCGCGCGCCGTCGTCGGCTACGACGCCCGCTATAACTCCGACCTTTTCGCCGAAGAGACCGCCGCGATCTTTACCGCCGCCGGTATCGAGACGTTCCTGATGCCCGCCGCGCTGCCCACACCGCTGCTCGCCTACGCGGTCCGCGCGCTGGACTGCGACGGCGGCGTCATGGTCACGGCCAGCCACAACCCCCCGCAGGACAATGGCTATAAGGTTTATCTGGGCCGCCACGCGGTCGAAGACGGCGGGCGCGGCGCCCAGATTGTGGCGCCCTACGACGCACAGATCGCCGCGCAGATCGAGGGCGCCGGCGCGCTGGATTCGATCGTGCTGGCCTCCGCAGGCTGGACGGTGCTGGATCCGTCTGTCGCCGCCGAGTACGAAGCCGCTGTCGCCGCCCTCGCCGCCCCGGCACGTTTCCCGGCCCGCGACCTCAAGATCGTCCTCACACCCATGCACGGCGTGGGCGGCAAGACGGCGGTGGCGGTACTGCTGGCCGCCGGCTTTACCGACGTCACCCTGGTCACCGAACAGGCGGAGCCGGACCCCGAATTCCCCACCGTGAACTTCCCAAACCCCGAAGAGCCCGGCGCCCTCGACCTGGCGCTGGAAACCGCTGCCCGGGTGGACGCCGACATTGTGATCGCCAACGATCCCGACGCCGACCGCGCCGCCGTTGCCGCGAAGGACCCGGACACCGGCGCGTGGCGTATGTTGCGCGGCGACGAAGTGGGCTCCCTGTTGGGGGCGCACGTCGTAGCCCGCCTGGCCGGCTCCGAAGACCCCGCCGCCGGCGTCTTCGCCAACTCGATCGTGTCCTCCCGGCTGCTGGCACGCATCGCAGCCGCCGCGGGCTACGCCCACGAGGAAACCCTCACCGGATTCAAGTGGATCGCCCGCGTCCCGGGCCTGCTCTACGGCTACGAAGAGGCGCTGGGCTACTGCGTCGCACCGACGTTGGTGAGGGATAAGGACGGCATTTCCGCGGCTGTGCTGATCGCCGAACTGGCGGCGGCGGCGAAGGCCGCGGACAAGACTATTTTCCACACCCTCGACGAGCTCTACCTGGTGCACGGGCTGCACGCCAGCGACCAGCTCAGCATCCGGGTTGCGGACCATGGGCTGCTGGACGCCATGATGAACCGGCTGCGGGTCAGTCCGCCGGACTCCTTCGGCGGCTCCGCCGTCGAAACCGCGGCGGATCTGGCGGAAGGCAGTGAACATCTTCCGCCCACCGACGGGATGCTGTACCTGACCAGGGACCACACTCGGGTCATCATCCGCCCCAGCGGCACTGAACCGAAGCTCAAGTGTTACCTCGAGGTGATCCGCAGCGTCGGATCCGCCGCCGAACTGCCGGCCGCACGGCTCGAGGCCCGCGCTGCCCTGGACGGTGTGCTGGCCGACGTGCGCGAGGCGCTGGGACTCTAGCGACGCCGCGGAGCGGCGGGTCACGACGGCGGACGGCCTCGAGTTCAGCTACCACCAGCTGGTGATCGCCACCGGCTCGGTGCCCGCCCTGGCACCGATCGAGGGCGCGGGCCGGTGCCTGCGCTATTCCACGATCGACGATGCCACCCGCCTCGGGGACGCGGTCAAGGACGTCACCCTGGTCCCCGGCTGCAGGTTCGCACAACGCTTCGGCCGTCCGCCGTCGTCCCCACCCTTGCCGGCTCCGCCCTGCCGGCTGCCGGCATCGTTTTCGAGGACGGCTCCAGCATGAGCGGCGACCTCGTGGTACTCGCCGAAGAGCGTCTGTCCCTGGACACCCTGGCCCGCACCGCCGGCCTGCCCACCGCGCCGGAGGGCGGCATCGAGGTCGGGCAGGACTTCCGCACCTCGGCGCCCGGGATCTGGGCATCGGAGACGCCGCCGCGCACGATGGCGTAGGGGCGGCTCCGGCCGGTCGCGTTATGGCAAGATGGTGCACTGAGAAGCCACAGCTCAGGCCGTGTCAGCGGCCGGGCCGGCCATGAACCAGGCCCGCCAGGAAAGGGACCACCATGAGCAACGAAGCCACCGCGGCCGGCACGGCTGCCGCCGCCGGCACCGACCACCAGGGCACCATAGCCTCGTACATCGATCACACCTTGCTCAGGCCGGAGGCCGGCGAGGCCGAGGTCCTGAAGGTCTGCGCCGAGGCGGCCGAGTACCGTTTCAAGTCCGTCTGCGTGAACCCCATCTGGGTCAAGACGGTCAAGACCGCCCTCAGGGGCTCCGGCGTATTGACCTGCTCCGTGATCGGCTTCCCGCTCGGTGCCACCCCCAGCGATGTCAAGGCCTTCGAGGCCCGCGGCGCGGTGCTGGACGGCGCGGACGAGATCGACATGGTGATCAACATCGCCGCAGCCCGTGCCAATGACAAAGGCACCCTGGTTGACGACATCCGCGCGGTTGCCGAGTCGGTCCACACCGGCGGCGCCATCCTCAAGGTCATCATCGAGACCGCTCTGCTCGATGACGCCCAGAAGGTCCTCGCCTGCGAAGCCGCGGTGGAGGCCGGTGCCGACTTCGTGAAGACCTCCACCGGCTTCAACGGCGGCGGTGCCACGGCGGAAGACGTGGCCCTGATGCGCCGCACCGTCGGTCCGGGACTCGGCGTTAAGGCCTCGGGCGGCGTGCGTTCCTCCGCGGATGCGCAGGCTATGATTGCTGCAGGTGCAACACGTATTGGCGCCAGCTCCGGCATCGCGATCGTCAAGGGTGAACAGGGTTTGTCCGCGTACTGATCGCACCCTGCCGAAGCCGCAGCCGTCACAGTTTGAAGCCCCGCGGGGCCGAGGAGGAAGAATGTCCAGCAACACTACTCAGACCCCTAGGGGCGAGAACAGCCTGGCATCCAGCATCGCGCTGTTTGTCCCGATGATGCTTCTGTTCTTCGGCGCCTTGTACTCACTGTCTTTCCTCACCCTTGGCAACGCCTGGCCGATGGCCGTCTGCCTGGGCTTGTTTGCCTTGGCGTTCTGGATCCCGCAGACCATTACCGGCCGCTCGGATTCCGCCGGCGAGAGCTAACCGCAGGTCCTCTTTCCCGGCTGAAGCCCCGGTTCTCCGGGGCTTCAGCTGTTTAAGCTGCCTGTGCCCTAGCTACACAGCCGGACCGAAGAGCATGGCGCTGGCGGTCTGCGGTCCGGGGGAACTTTGACACGGACACGCCGCCGGGTGAAGACCGAAAGGCCGAAACAGAGGCCAGAGCCGCCCCGGACGGCGGCTGCAGTAAGACTCCGGGATTCCCGCAGCGGCCCCGCCGCCGGGCACGGCAGCCAACGCCGACGGCGCCGAGCCGCTCTACCCCCCGGCGACGGCGGCGAGCAGGCGGTCGACCAGCGCCGTCCCGAGCGCCAAGGCGGCCGGAAAGTGCCCCTTGGCCAAGGCCAGGCCGGCGGAGAACAGGCCGACCATGGCGTAGGCGCTGACCGGGATCAGCACGAACCATTCCCGCCGCGAGCCGGCCCGGCCCAGCAACGGGATGGAGAACGCCCCGTTGGCCTTCCAGACGTCTTTGACCAGCGGCAACCTGCGCAGGAATTTTGGCGGCTTGACCACGAGCGGCCAGAGCAGCGGCACTCCCCCGGTGGTTATAATGTCGCCAACGATGTGCACGAGGACGCCGGTGAGCATGGACACCGGCAGCCAGGACCACTGGTGCGGCGCAAACCAGGTCACCAAGCCGGCCATGGCCAGGGCGAAGACCCAGTTGCTGATCCAGCCGTACTTCGGAAACAGCTTCAGCGCTTTCGCGGCGATGTTGATCATGAACATGCAGAGCAGCCCGGCGCCCACGGACAGCAGACCCCAGTCCGTCTGCAGCTGGACCTGCCCGGCCAGTGCCGCGAGCAGCACGAAGAACCCCGCACCGAGCACCGAGTGGGTGCCCTGGCGGTGGCCGCCGGACACGTTCTCGATCCCCACGGCGATCAGGTTCGAGAGCGGCGGGAGGGCATGCGCCACCGTGCTTGAGCGGTGGTCCCAGTCGCAGACCAGGGCCGTACCCGCCGTCGCCATCCCGCCGATCAGAATCCCGGTGGCGTCCAGCGGGTACCAGCCGAGCGCGTATTGGCCGGTCGAGGCAATAGCCACCCACGCCGCGGCCCCGGACGCGGCGTGGTGTCCTCCCATCACGGCCTAGCCCACTGAAAGCGGGACGTCGGAGAAGATCGCCTCGATCACACCGTTGGCCCAGGCAAGGATCTCGGCGTCCTGCAGGTCGCGGCCGCCGATCCGGGCCGTCTTGGGCTTGGGGATCAGCACCGCGTCCAGGGCGGGCTTCGCCTGCGAGCCGGGGTACATCCGAGCCAGCCGCATCAGCTTGGACTCCGGCAGCTGGGCGGGCGAGAACTTAATGAAGTTGCCCTGCAGCGCAACGTCGGTGAGTCCGGCCTCGCGCGCACCGACCCGGAACCGGGCCACGGCGACAAGGTTCTGCGCCGGCAGCGGCAACTCTCCGTAGCGGTCCACCAGCTCGGCCTCGACCTCCTCGATCGCCTCGTTGCTGAGCGCGGCGGCCAGCTTCCGGTAGGCCTCCAGGCGCAGCCGTTCGCCGGGCACGTAATCGTGCGGCAGGTGCGCGTTGACCGGCAGCTCGATCTTCATCTCGGCGGCCTTCTCCTCGGCCTCGCCGCGGAAGTCCGCCACGGCCTCGCCCACCAGCCGGATGTAGAGGTCGAAGCCGACGCCCTGGATGTGGCCGGACTGCTCACCGCCCAGCAGGTTGCCGGCGCCCCGGATCTCGAGGTCCTTCATGGCCAGCTGCAAGCCGGCGCCGAGTTCGTTGTGCGTCGCGACGGCCTTGAGCCGTTCCAGCGCCACCTCGCCCAGCGGCTTCTCCGAGGGGTAGAGGAAATAGGCATAGGCCCGTTCCCGGCCGCGACCCACGCGTCCGCGCAGCTGGTGCAGCTGGGAGAGACCGTATTTGTCCGCGCCGTCCACGATCAGGGTGTTGGCGTTGGAGATGTCCAGACCGGTCTCGATGATGGTGGTGCAGACGAGGACGTCGAAGCGCTTTTCCCAGAAGTCCACGATGATCTGTTCCAGCCGGCTCTCAGACATCTGCCCGTGCGCCACCTCCACCCGGGCTTCCGGAACCAGTTCGCGGATCTTCGCCGCCGTGCGGTCGATCGTGGACACCCGGTTGTGGACGAAGAACACCTGGCCCTCGCGCATCAGCTCGCGGCGGATCGCGGCCGAGGTCTGCTTGTCCGTGTACGGGCCCACGTAGGTCAGCACCGGATGGCGTTCCTCCGGCGGGGTGGCCAGGGTGGATGTCTCGCGGATGCCGGTCAGGGACATTTCCAGGGTGCGCGGAATCGGGGTGGCGCTCATGGCCAGGACGTCCACGTTGGTGCGCATCTTCTTGAGCGCCTCCTTGTGTTCGACGCCGAAGCGCTGCTCCTCGTCCACGATCACCAGGCCGAGGTCCTTGAAGCCGAAGTCCTTGGACAGCAGCCGGTGCGTGCCGATCACAACGTCCACGGAACCGGCCTTGACGCCCTCGGCGGTTTCCTTGGCCTCCTTGGCGCTCTGGAAGCGGGACAGCGGTTTGACAACAAGCGGGAAGCCGGAGAACCGTTCGGTGAAGGTCTCGTAGTGTTGCTGCGCCAGCAGGGTGGTGGGCACCAGCACGGCCACCTGCTTGCCGTCCTGGACCGCCTTGAAGGCTGCCCGGACCGCGATTTCGGTCTTGCCGTAGCCCACGTCACCGGAAACCAGGCGGTCCATCGGGATTTCCCGTTCCATGTCCGCCTTGACTTCGTTGATGGTGGTCAGCTGGTCCGGGGTTTCGACGTAGGGGAAGGCCTCCTCGAGTTCGCGCTGCCACGGGGTGTCCGGGCCGAAGGCGTGGCCGCGGGAGGCCATCCTGGCCGAGTACAGCCGGATCAGTTCGCCGGCGATCTCCTTGACGGCCTTGCGTGCCTTGGACTTGGTGCTCGCCCAGTCCGCGCCGCCCATCTTGCTCAGCGCCGGGGTGTCCCCGCCCACGTACCGGGTGACCTGGTCCAGCTGGTCGGTGGGGACGAACAGCCGGTCGCCCGGGGCTCCGCGCTTGGACGGCGCGTATTCCAGCACGAGGTATTCGCGGACGCCGTCGCCGCCCCCGGCGACCTTACGCTGGATGAGCTCCACGAACCGGCCGATGCCGTGCTGTTCGTGGACCACGGAGTCGCCGGCCAGCAACTGCAGCGGGTCCACGGCGTTCCGCCGCTTGGACGGCATCCGGCGCATGTCCTTGGTGGAACCCGCCGAGGTGCGGCCCAGCAGGTCGGCCTCGGTCAGCAGGCCCACCTTGAGCGTTTCCATGACGAAACCGCGGCCCACGGCGGCTGTGGTCACCTCGATCAGGCCGGGCTGCGGCTCGGCGTCGAGGGATTCGACCCGCGCGCAGGGAATGTCGTTGTCGTGGAACAGCTCGGCCAGCCGCTGCGCCGGCCCGGGGCCCTCGGTGGCGACGACGATCCGCCACTGGTCTCGAACGTGCGAGCCGATGAAGTCCATCATCTCGGCCACGTCGCCCTGGTAGCCCCGCGGCTCGCGGGCCCGCAGGTTCAGCACGTCGACGTCGGGCAACAGCTCCTCGTCGCTGGCTAGCGAGGTGATAGACCACCAGGACACGCCGTGCGCCAGGGCCGTGGAGCGGGTCTCGGTCAGCGAGCGGAAGCTGGCCGAGTGCAAGGCCTCCGAGGCCGCCGAACTCAAAACAGTGTCCAGCGCCAGAGGCGCAGGGCCGCCGTCGGAGGCCGTGGACCAGGCCGCCTCCAGGAATTCCTCGTTAGTCGCGGCCAGGTCGTGCGCGCGGGTGCGCACCTTTTCAGGTTCGATCACGACCGAGATGGAGCCCTCGGGAAACTGGTCCAGGAAGGGGACCATGGAATCGACGAGCACCGGCGCGAGAGACTCCATGCCTTCGACCGCGATGCCGCCGGCGATCTTCTCCAGCATGTCCGCCGCGGCCGGCAATTGGGCCTTCAGCGTCGCGGCCCTGGACATCACCGAGGGGGTGATCAGGAGTTCACGGCAGGGCGGCGCGTGCAGCTCGGCGGGGTGGTGCACGCCGGGTGCCGTGAGTGAGCGCTGGTCAGCGACGGCGAACCAGCGCATCTGCTCGACCTCGTCGCCGAAGAACTCCACCCGGATCGGGTGGTCCTCGGTGGGAGGGAAGACATCCAGCATGCCGCCGCGGACCGCGAATTCGCCGCGGCGGGTGACCATATCCACGCGGGCGTAGGCGGCGTCGGCGAGGCTCTTCACGACCTCGCCGAACGGGGCCTCCTGGCCGACCCTGAGGGTCACCGGAACGAGGTCGCCGAGCCCCGCCACGATCGGCTGGACCACGGCGCGGACCGGGGCGACCACGACGCGCAAGGCCCCGCTGCCGGCGGTCTCTGGGTGAACGAGACGGCGCAGCACCGAGAGCCGGCGGCCCACGGTGTCCGAGCGCGGTGACAGCCGCTCGTGCGGCAGGGTCTCCCAGCTGGGGAATTCGGCGACTGTGGCCGCCGGCAGGAAGGCGCCCAGGGCCGCGGCCAGGTCTTCGGCCTCACGGCCGGTGGCGGTGACGGCCAGCACCACCGGCGGGCGGGCACCAGCGGAAGCACCGCCGTCGGCAGCACCGCCTCCATCAGACTGGGCCTCCGCCGCGAGTCCGTCGGCCATCTCGGCCAGCAGCGCGGCCCGCAGTCCTGCCGGCGCGCTGATCTGGTAGTCCTCGCTGCGCGCCGTGAACGGCCTGGACGCTTCAGCCTGAACCCGCGCGAAGGTCTTGTCTCCGGCGAGGACACGCCGCAGACCGGTGAGAGAGGGGCCGTTGAGGCTCATGGCGGGAACTCCTGAAGTGATCACGGGTTTGAGGCAACACGAATAGCCGAAATTCGCGTGAATCCCGGGTCCTTTAGCCTACCGCGACCCGGCAGCGGGGCGTCACCCAAGGCTAAGCTGGCAGGACGGGCCCCGGCCGCGCCGGAGTCGTGGCGCGGTACCGTCCCGGCGCAACAGTCCGGCGGGGCCGGCGCTCCGAATGGCTTGTAGCCGCTGGCATATATTCCCGATGAGAAGGAGCCACCCATGAACGGCACCCCCCACGCCACGAGCGGCAAGACGGTGCTCGTGACCGGAGCCACCGGATACATCGGCGGCAGGCTGGTGCCCCGGCTGTTGGCGGCCGGGCACCGGGTGAAGGTCCTGGTCCGGAGCCCGGCGAAAATCGCCGGGGTCCCGTGGCTGGACCGGGTTGAGGTGGCCGAGAGCAGCCTCGACGACGTCGGGGCGCTGCGCGAGGCGCTGGCCGGCGTCGACGTTCTCTACTACCTCGTCCACTCAATGGCGGGCGGCGCCGGCTTCGAGGCCAAGGAAAAAGCCATGGCCGAGACGGCGGCACGGGCGGCCGCCGGAGCCGGCGTCGGCCGGATCGTCTACCTCGGCGGGCTGCACCCTTCCGACGCCGAACTCTCCACGCACATGCGGTCCCGCGAAGCCGTGGGCAAGGTCTTCCTCGACGGCCCGGTCGACGCCGTCGTATTTCAGGCCGGCGTCGTGATCGGCTCCGGCTCCGCCTCTTTCGAAATGATCCGCCACCTGTCCGACACCCTCCCGGTCATGCCCGCCCCGAGTTGGGTGCGGAACAGGATTGAGGCCATCGCCGTCCGCGATGTCCTCTACTACCTCGTATCCGCCGCGTCCGTGGACGGACCGGTCAACCGCACCTTCGACATCGGTTCCCGGCAGGTGCTCACCTACGCGGACATGATGAACGAATACGCCGTGGAGGCCGGGCTGCCCAAGCGGTTCGTGCTGGCTCTTCCTGTTCCGGCACCCAAACTGGCCGGCATGTGGGTGGCCCTGACCACCCCCATTCCGCTCTCTATGTCCCTGCCGCTGGTGGAATCGCTGCAACACGACGCCGTCGCCCGCGAACACGACATCGACGCCGTCATCCCGCAGCCCGACGGCGGCTTAACCGGATTCCGGTCAGCCGTGTCGCTCGCGTTAGGAAGAGAACGCGACGGCCAGGTCACAACGGCGTGGTCCAATGCCGGAGCGGACGCCGACCCGCTGCCCAGCGACCCGGACTGGGCCGGCCACCGCGTGTACGTCGATGACCGCAGCTCCAGCAGCGACGTGGCCCCGCAGCATCTCTGGACCATCATCGAGGGCATCGGCGGGAAGAACGGCTGGTACTCGATGCCATTGGCGTGGAGCGTCCGAGGCTGGATTGACAGCATCACCGGCGGCGCCGGGCTCAGCCGCGGCCGACGGCACCCCCACCTGCTGGCCGACGGCGAGGCGGTCGACTGGTGGCGGGTCGAGCGGGTGGACCGCGGCAGCCTGCTCCGTCTCCGGGCGGAAATGAGAGTGCCGGGCCGGGCCTGGCTCGAACTTTCGGTGGAACCGGAGGGCTCCGGCAGCCGGTACCGGCAGCGGGCCATCTTCTTCCCGAAGGGCCTCAGCGGCAAGCTTTACTGGCTCGCCGTACTGCCCTTCCACAGCCTGATATTCCCCGCCATGGCGCGCAATATCGCGGCAGCCGCACGGAAGCTGCAGGACGCCGACTCGAGGGAGAACGAGCCCACCGCGTAGGATGTTGGGAGCCCAAAACGTCCAGTTCCACCCATGGAGGACCCCCAATGGCCCTGAGTGCATCCACTACCCTTCCGCATAGCGTTGAGAGCGTTACGGCAGTATTCGTCAACGAGGACTTCCTGCGCCACACCAGCGAACTCGTCGGCGGGACTCTCGAGTCCTTTACCGTCGACGGCGACACCGCCGGCGCGTTCAACACCACCACCGTCCGCACCATCCCCACGAGCCGGATGCCCGAGCTGGCCCGCAAGTTCGTCGGCGAGAGCCTCAAGGTGACGCAGTTGGAGAACTGGAGTGCCCCGGCCGCCGACGGTTCGCGGCAGAGCACCATCTCGCTGAAGGTCGCCGGCGCCCCGCTGGATGTCAACGCCGTCCAGCGCCTGGTCGCCGACGGCGGCAGCACCCGGATCGAGCTGGAGGGCACTGTGACCTCGTCCGTGCCGCTGCTGGGCGGGAAGATTGCCGATGCTGCCGAGCCGATGGTCGGCAAGGCCCTCAACATCCAGTCCACCCAGGCCCAGGCCTGGCTCGAGAGCCACTAGCCGGTGGAGCTCCCCGCGGCCCTAGCCGTCGTCCTGATCGTGGCCGGCGTGTGGTCCCTCGTTGTCTGGCCGCAGTTCCTGCGCCGCGTTAGGAAAGACCCCCGGGCGCGCGACGCCGGCGGCAAGGCCACCCGTTTCCTGACTGTCCACGTCGTGCTGGTGAGTATTTCGATGTTGCTCGGCGCTGCGACGGCGTTCATCGGGATCGCGGGCCTGTTCGGCTAAGACCTGTGCTTTCACCGGGCATACCCCTCGGACGCGGTTGCGGGTTTCGTCCCTGCGGCCGCGTCCGGTGTTTGCCGCTCTTTAGCCGCCTCTCTGGCGGCTGGAGAGGTCGGCCCGCTGGACCGGCTCGTGACGTCCCGCGCCAGAACTCGCAAAGCCGCCCTCCTGACACGGCTAAGCCGCAGGGCTGTCCGAAACCGGGCACCAGAACGTACTCTGTGATCACACCATCAGGGGCAGGATCTTAGAATGCGGATCTCAGTTGTCGGTTGCGGTTATCTGGGCGCGGTTCACGCGGCGTGCATGGCCAAGCTGGGTCATGACGTGATCGGCATCGATCTCGACAAGAATAAGGTGGACGAGCTGACCGAGGGGCGCGCTCCCTTCTACGAACCCGTGCTCGATGATCTCCTGTCCGAACTCGAAGCATCCGGCCGGCTGAGGTTCACCACCGAAATGTCCGCAGCCCGCGGATCAAAGGTTCACTTCATCTGCGTGGGCACCCCGCAGAAAAGGGGGGAAAACGGGGCGGATTTGCGCTTTGTCGATGCGGCGGTGGAGGCACTGGCCGCAGAGGTAGCCCCCGGGGACGTCATTGCCGGAAAATCCACGGTACCGGTAGGGACCGCGGCCCGGCTGGCCGAGCTGATCGCCGAGGCGGAGCCCGGCGCCACCCTGGTCTGGAATCCCGAATTCCTGCGTGAGGGCCACGCCGTCACCGACACGCTGAACCCCGACAGGTTCGTCTACGGCCTCCCCGACGGCAGTGAAGATCACCCTGCCGTTGCCGTCCTGGACCAGGTCTATGCGACGCCGCTGGCCAGCGGGACGCCGCGGCTCGTCACTGACTACGCCACGGCCGAACTCGTCAAGGCCGCCGCGAACTCATTTCTTGCCACCAAGATCTCATTCATCAACGCGATGGCCGAGGTCTGCGAGGCCACCGGCGCGGACGTCACGAGGCTTGCCGACGCGATCGGCCTCGATGATCGGATTGGCCGAAAGTTCCTCAACGCCGGGATCGGTTTCGGCGGGGGTTGCCTGCCAAAGGACATCCGTGCGTTCATGGCCCGCGCCGGCGAGCTGGGAGCGGATCAGGCCTTGACCTTCCTACGCGAGGTGGACGCGATCAATATGCGGCGCCGGACCCGCGTCGTCGAGCTCACCCGGGAACTATGCGGCGGCTCCCTGATGGGGCAGCGGATCGCGGTGCTGGGGGCGGCGTTCAAGCCCGAGAGCGACGACGTGCGGGACTCCCCGGCACTGAGCGCGGCGGCGCAGCTGCAGCTCCAGGGCGCAGTAGTGACGGTGACCGACCCGCAGGCGCTGGCTAATGCAGCCAAGCGCTTCCCGGAACTCCCGCTGGAGCCGGACCTGGAAACCACGCTGAACAGGGCCGACGCCGTGTTGCTGCTGACCGAGTGGCGGCAGTATCGCGACTTGGACCCGCACGACACCCTGGCCCTGGTGTCGGAGCCGCGCATACTCGACGGGCGGAACGTGCTGGATCCGGCCAAATGGCGCGCGGCCGGCTGGACCTACAAGGGTCTGGGCCGGCCCTGAGATACGGTTTCCGCAGCCATGGAGCTTGGAATCGCGGACCCGCTCCAGCAACCCGAGTAGGTGCCCGGACGGAATAGGTGGCTGGGGCCGATTTAGTGAGTGAATAGCACGCTGTTGCTCGCTGTCCCGAAGTCGTTGAATCGACTCATGAACATGAACGGAATGGAGCGGGTGTGGCATGGGAGCCACCGCAAGTCCGGTAGCAGGAATTGGTCCATGTATTCAGCACTGATGCTGCTAGCCCTAATTTCGTGGGTCATAGTTGTTTATCCTCACTAGCCTGGGCAATTTCTGACACCGCTATTTACAACCCCGGTCGAATTTCATTCGGCCGGGGTTTTCCTTGTTTACCGTTACGGAAACATACACGCAGCAAAGCAACGGCAGCCGCCTCTCGGCGATAGGCCCAGGTGTGACAATAATCACGGAATGCTTGAGGAGCGCCCGCGGCGCGGCAAACGAGAGCTAAGCCCCATGTATGGTGGAGCCTGCACGAATTGGTCTTTGCGTGCCACGATGGTCAACTGGCCGCTCCGGGGGGAGCCGGCCGGGATGGCTGACCGGCCTTAACCGCCGGATTACGAACAAACAGACCGAGGGCTCCTCGCGCCCGGTCTCATCGTGGCCGAATTTCAGCACGCCGTCATTGGCTCACTGCTGTCTTTTTCCATGTCCTCAACAGAATATGCACCCATAATGAAACAACTGAGTAAATTCCGCATAGCCACCCTTGTCCTATTGATCGGCGGCCTCACCTCCGGTTGCGCAGCCTCGTCGAATCCGGGCGCTGCTGCGGGCCAGTCCCCCACCACCACGACGCAGACTTCGGCACAGCCGTCCGTTGCGGCCTCGTCAGCGCCGACCGATTCGGCTCCGGCCGTGTCGGTTGCGGCAGAGTCAGTTCCGGCTAAGTCGGTTCCGGCTAAGTCGGTTCCGGCTAAGAGCGCCGTCACCGCGCCGGTAGCACCCGCGGCTCCGGCCCGGGTTGTAAAGCCGTCCCCGGCCGCGTCAACTACTGCCCCCGCTACCAGCATCTACCCCACGCACACCAATATCGTCAGCACGACCTTCTGGGTCGGCGAGATTTTTAACGCCGCCCTGGCCGACGGGTCCCAGGTCTGTTCCACCTATAGCGGCCAGTGGGCCTTCCAGCACACGGGAGTCAACCTGGGCACCACCCCGGCGACGGCATCAGGTTGCCCCGGAAGCATCTACGGCGGCTGCGACGGCGTGAGTTCCGGTTCTGGCAGCAACTTACGCTGCGCGACCGAAGCCCGCGACGCCTCCAATGGGTACTTCCCGAAGAACCAGCCCACTCCCAAAGAGAACCCCTTTTACTTGGATCTCCCCTACGACGACGTCAACGACAGCGCTGCCTTCCAGCAGCGCTGCGCAGTCATCCCCTGGGCCGGCGCGGACAACGCCACCACCGGCGTCAACCACTGCGCGGACTCCAGCTACAGCTACATGAAGAACCGTTGGGTGCAGCTCACCGGTCCTAACGGAAACGTTTGCTACGGCCAGATCGAGGACGCCGGCCCGTCCAGCGGCACCAAGTATCACGACGCCGGGTACGTCTTCGGTTCCGGCAACCTCCGCCCGGCCAACACAGACTTTTCAACCGACGCCACCCAAGGCGCGGGCATGGACGTCTCCCCCGCGCTGAACGGCTGCCTCGGGTTCGCCGAGCTGAACGGTAGCAGCGACCGCGTCTCCTGGGCCTTCGTGGACCGCGCCAAGGTTCCGGATGGACCGTGGCTCAAAGTGCAGACTACTTCCGGCGTCAGCTAACCCGCCGGTTCCGCACAGCGGCCACCGCCGCGCAGTGCTCATAAAGCACCCCTGTCGCCATCAGCGCGCCGGGGGTGCTTGCGGGTTTCCAGGCAAGTGGCCGCTAACTGCTGAGGCGCGCTCCGGGGGCCGCGGAGCTTTCGAGCGGTTCCGCGCTTGGCGGCTGAACCTGCATCCGGCGGGCAGGACTCGTCCAAACTCCAGAGGAGTGCGCCGAGAACGCTCGAGGCAGGACCATCAAGCAAATTCCTGCATCGAGAATGCGCATGAGCGGAAAAAACGGAGCCAGCAACAGGATGGAAGGACGTCGGAGGGAGACAGCTGCGACGACCGTCAGCGCCAGATCAGGCAGGAATACGCCAAGCAGGACGTCCTGGGGGCGGAGCAAACCTGCCAATGCGATCAATTCCGGGGAAGCATGGCCGATCTGAAGCTGGACGGCGGCCAGCACTGAAACAAGGAAGACCGGGACAAGCAGCACAAAGAAGAGGCAGCTGAGGATCAGCTCGACTATGTAGACCGCGAGCGCGAGCCAAAACTTGCCAGCCTGGACCCTATGACGACGGACTGTCTGCCAAAATCCGAGGCTCCAGCGGCGCACCTGCTTGGTATAGTCACTAAGGGTGTCCGGATCTTGCGTGTACGCTACGGCGGCGGCGGGATGGAAGGCGATCCTGCCGAGCTTTTTTGCATGCAGTTCGAAGGTCATGTTGAAGTCCTCAATGACCAGCCCGGGCGCCAGCACGTCAACCTTTTCGAGCGCGGTAGTCCGATACATGCTGGCAAAACCGGGCACGATCGATACGACGTTCGCCCCCTTCGCGGCCTGCCCGTACTTCAGAAGTAGTTGCACCACGATGTACAGCCGCTCGCGATACGCCACGAGGAAGCGGCCAAACCGGTTTGGTGAGGTCGGGTTCGTGATGGATCTGGCGCGGCCCGCTACGGCGGCCACTGTTGGGTCGTTGAACAACGGCAGTCCGGTTTCGAGGTAGTCCCGAGCGGGGCGGGTGTCCGCGTCCAGTAGCATCACCACTTGGTATCTTCTGCACAGCTCGAAATGTTCGATACCGGCGGCCAGGGCCCCTGCCTTGCCCCGGTTTGGAGCGAGTTCGAGCACCTTCACTCCTGCTTTGCGAGCGATTTCCGCAGTGTCGTCGGATGACATGTCCGAGATGACATACATGTTTTCCAGCGGAACTAAAGCGGCGGCGGTCCGAATAGTCTCGCTGATTACGAGCGCTTCATTGTGGGCCGCAATCAGGACGGCTACGTCAGCGGGCAGCACCCGCGCGGGTTTGGCCCTGCGCCGTCCGTGCATTCGGCGGATCCTGCCCGCGCGGCCCCGGGACGGAAGGGACGGAAAGCGTCTGGTCCCGGGGGCGAATCCATCGCGTGCCAGCCAACGCCGTCGCCCGGTAAATCCGAGCACCGGCCGGGCCGCCCTGTAGTACACGTATTGTTCCCTGACGGCCCTCGTCAAGCCGACCAGCGTCCAGAAAATGGTCGTGACACCCAGCACCAGAACCATATAGAAGACAATCACAGCGCCGGAGCTCCTACGGTGTCGTACATTGCATAGTCGTCGGTGGTAAGAGTGCCGTTACTGAAGAGGTTGAGGCCGAAGCTTATTGCTGTCGCACCTGCGGGCAGGACGGGCGTTGTGAAACTAGCCTGGACATAGCTGCCGGACGCAGCCAGCCAGGGACTGGAGGTCCAGTAGGCCCAGGTCCCCGCCGAGTTGCGGTAGTAAACGGCGAACTGTGTGACGGCCGTGGACGTGTACCAGGCTCGGAGCGAGTAGGTATGGCCGGCAATTGCAGGCGGGGCGCAGGAACCGCTGTCCAGGGTTTGAATCAGCTTGGCGTCTCCGCTTCCGTAGGCGCTGACGGACAGTCGCGCCGCGGCGGAGCCGGTGTGGGCTGCCGTCACTGTGCTGAATGCAGGAGTGTTAGTGCCGTACCCCGCGGCCTGCCAACACTGGGGCGTGCTGCCCCCGCCGGTCTCGAGACTGGCATTCTGCACCAGGTTTGTGCCTGCCGGCGGCGGTGTCGGCGACGGAGCGTTGGCCGTGTCGATCATTTCGTAGTCGTCAGTGATCAGCGTTCCGTTGCTGAACAGGTTCAGGCCGAAGCTGATTCCGCTTGCACCGCTGGGAAGCGCCGGCGTCGTCCAGCTCGCCTTTTGGAAGGTGGTCGCCGGGGCGAACCAAGGACTCGAGGTCCAGTAGACCCACGAGCCCACGCCGCTCCGGTAGTAGAGCGCGAACTGCGTACTTGCCGTCGACTTGTACCAGGCGCCGAGGTTATACGTGTGCCCTGCTTTCGCCGCGGGTGAACACCCGCCCAGGTCCAGTGCCGGCAGGAACTTAGCATCGCCGTTGGCATAACCGGTCACGACAAGGCGTTCGGCGACACTCCCTGAGTGACCGGGACTAACCACGCTGAAAGCTGCCGTGTTAGTTCCATAACCCCCTGCCTGCCAGCACTGTGGCGCTCCGCTGACGAGCGTCTCGAGGCCGGGATTCTTCACGAGGTTTCCGCTCGTCGCCGACGGCGGTACTGCGGGTCCGGCGACGACGGGTTTCACCGTGCCCCCGATGACCTGGTCCACCGTCTTCACCGAAGTAGTGGTGGGCCGCGCCTTAAGCCAGGTTGCAAACTGGGTGAGCAAACTGGGCGTGATGTTCAGCGGATCCGTGCTGCTGGCCGCAACATGGTGGAAGGTCAACTGCACCCATCCTCCGCCGGGCTCGGCCTGGGTGACCGAATTCTGGAGGTCGGCCAGCGTCCATGAGGAGTCCTCTTCATCCGGAGCGGCCGTGTTGAAAAGGTTTGCTGGCGGGATGGTCTCCGCGAGCGGGCAGCCTGGACAACTGAACCGTGTCCGAATATCGCCCAAGCCGCGGGCGCTATTGTATCCGCAGTTCTTCGCGATGGACTCGGTCGTGGCGTTTTCCGCCGCGAAGGGATAGGCGAAATTCGTTATCCGAAATCCCCAATTTGTAAGGTTGACACGATCATTGCAAATTTGCCGTGTGGCCTCATCGGTCGTTAGCGTCGTCAAATCCGGGTGGGTAACAGTGTGCCCTGCGATTTCATGGCCGGCGGCTGCCAAGCCCCGAAGATCAGCAAGTGTCATGTAGTTGGGTGTGCCGACCGCTCCGGAGGGGATAAAAAACGTACCCTTGAGTCCGTTATTGTTCAGGATCTGGGCCGCGTTCAACTGGTCCGCGTTCCCGTCGTCGAACGTCAGGGTCACAACGGTTGGTGCTGCAGCCATTGCGGGTGGAACCCCGGCCGCCAACCCGGCCACAGTCAAGGTGAAGACGCCCACCGCGGTAACTACTTTTGACCAGAAACCGGTGGGCCGCCAGCGGCCATCAGTCCGATGGGATGACATCATTCGTACGGTCTCATTCATGAGCAGATCTCGATTCCATACACTGCAGCCGGCAACGAGCTGGCGTGCACACGGGCGGGCGTGATTTATGGGGTGCCGGCATCCAACATTTCGTAATCGTCGGTGGCAAGCTGGCCGTTGCTGAACAGGTTCAGACCAAAGCTGAGCCCTACGGCGTCTGCGGGCACAGCGGGGGTTGTCCAGCGGGCCTGTTGGTAGCCAGACGTGGCTGCAAACCAGGGGCTGGCCGTCCAGTAGGTCCAGGTGCCGGCCTTGTTGCGATAGTAAAGTTCGAACTGCGTTGGCGCCGTGGAGGTGTACCAGGCGCTGACTGTGTAGGCATGTCCGGCTGCGACGCTGGGCGAGCACTCGCCGAGGTCGAGTGTGGGCAACAACTTGGCGTCTCCGGACTTGTAGCCATTGACGTCCAGTCGGCGGGCGATAGTACCGCTACGCCCCGGCGTGAGGATGCTCAGCGAGGGGTTGCTTTCGCCGTAGGAGGAGACCTGCCAGCATTGCGGCAGACCGTACCTTCCCGCGGATTCCAGCCCGGGATTCTTGACGGCGTTGACTCCCGGGGGTGCGGGAGGTGCCGAGGGGCCCGCCACGGCCGGCTTTACAGCGCCTCCGATCACCTCGTGTACGGTGCGGACAGCCGTTGACTTGCCCTCGCTACGTGGTGCCAGCCACTCCGCGAAGTCTTTAAACAGCTGCGGGGTTATTGAGCGCGGAGATCCACTGTCGTCGATGTCGTAAAAGACCAACTGCAACCAGCCGCCACTCCCCTCCGCGGCCGTCACCACCTGCTGGAGGTTGGTGAGATTCCAGGTGTTGCCGATCTCGACTACTGAACGGGTCCGGAACGGATCTGCGGGTCGGACCGATTCCGCAACATCGCAATCTGCGCATCCGAAAGGGCTCCGGATGTCTGCGCTGCTGCGTGCGCTGTTATATCCGCAGGCAGCCACTTGGTTCTCTGCCGCCGGCGTGACGGCCCCGAAAGGGTAAGCAAAGGAGGCGACCTTAAAACCGAGGTCTGCGAGGTTGCTGCGGTCTGAACAGACCTGCCGGATGGCCTCATCGCCGGTGATGATGCTCAGGTCTGCGAGCGTCACGGTGTGGCCGCCGATTTCGTTTCCATCAGCCACCAAAGTGTGGAGATCGTCGACGCCCATGTAACCGGGTTCCTGCAGAAATCCGGAGTTGACGAAAAAGGTGCCGCGCATGCCTTCCTTCTTGAGCGTCGCTGCGGCCACCAACTGGCTGGAGCGGCCGCTGTCGAAGGTGAAACTCACGGTCGTCAGCGCCGGCCCGATAGCAGGAGGAGGGCTCGCTCCCGCCTCGTTAGGCGCCGGCGACGCAGTTTGAACTGTCGGAGCAAGGAGTGCGGGAACGGTCAGGGCGGCGAGAGCCAGCAGGGAGGAGAGGACCCAGACGGTTTTGACGTCGAACTTCCGGCCGGCTGCTCCAACGCGTTGCAGGACGGCCCCCTCCGGTGACTTCTTGGCCGCCGAGTTGTTCGTCATGTCAGTTGCCCCTCTCATCGTGCCAGCCGGTCCGCGCGGCTACCCGGGTATCGTCCGATCAACCGCGATCGAGCGTGTACCGGTCCATAGGAGCGGCGAACTGTTGCGGGAAATGGGCTCTTTGACTCTTGGCTCTCCACTCAAGTGAGTTGCCTTGGAGCCTGCGTACGTGGAGGGGGCTGCCGTCCAACAGCTTGTCCGCCGAAACTCGACGCCTGGCGCGGACCCGGTCGTGAATGTCCACACCCATATTGAGACCTGCTTCTTCCCCAATTTCCTTGCAACCGACATCCAAATCGTAAAGAGCGCTTGTCTTCAGGACACGAGTGGCCTCTACCCGTATTTCGCGGGGACATATTCCGAGTACTGGACACCACTTCTAGGTAATGGCCGTTTCAGTACTCGCTCCGCACGCCAGCCACGCGCATTGCGCATATGTGTCGCGGCACCTTGGCGATCTAGGAGCAATGCCGGCCCCGTGTGGGCTCGAGACGTGATGAAATGGTGTTGTCATGACAGTGCGGCAGAGGACAGAAGGGTCGAATGACAGCGCACAGCGACCTGGATCGGGCCACGGAACCACTGACGCCCCCGCGTGCGGGTCGCAGGGTCCGCCGTCCACTGCGGTGGGAGTGGAATCATCCCAGCCGGCGCGGAATCGTCGCCGCCTCAGTGGCGCTGATCTTAGCAGCGGTGCTGATCCTGGTGTCTAAATACGGCGCAGGCCGAGACGTCACGAAACCTGCTTGGTTCGCGGGCTATGCCGACGTCACCATCAGCCCCGCGTACGCCTTCGAAACGGCCAAGCTCAAAGACGTCATGATGGCGTTCATTGTCGCCTCTCCGGGAGAGCCCTGTGCGCCCAGTTGGGGGACTCGCTACAGCCTGGACGCAGCTGACCAGGCACTGAATCTGGACAACCGAATACAATCCCTAAAATCCCGTGGCGGCCGGGTAGCGATTTCGTTCGGGGGCTCACTGAACCTCGAGCTCGCAAATTCCTGCCGCGACGAATCGGCCCTAAAGTCCGCCTACCGGCAGGTCGTAGGGCGCTATGACCCGGTTGCCCTGGATTTCGACATTGAAGGCGACAACCTCCTGGACGCAGCCGCCGGCGAACGCAGGGCAAACGTCATCCGGGAGTTGCAGCTGGAGCGCGGGTCGCACGACGGCGAGCTCGAAGTCTGGCTGACGCTGCCGGCGTCGCCCCGGGGGCTAACGGATGGGGGCGTTACCGCCGTCGACCAGATGCTCGCCGCCGGGGTCCAGCTCGCGGGAGTCAACGTGATGACAATGAACTACGGCGAGAGCCGGCAACCTTCCCAAAGCATGCTGGAGGCCTCCACATCCGCTGCCACGGCCGTCCATGACCAGCTGAGTATCGTCTACCAGCGGGCGGGAATCAACCTCAGTAGCGAGGAGCTCTGGGCAAAGCTGGGCCTCACGCCGATGATCGGTCAGAATGATCTCCCCGGTGAAGTGTTTGATCTCGCGGCCACCCAGAAGCTTCGGGATTTTGCGCTTGGGAAGGGAGTCCAACGCTTGTCGATGTGGTCGCTGAACCGCGACCTACAGTGCCCTGATGGGGCCGGCCCGGAGACTGCCAGCCATGTCTGCAGCGGAGTCAACCAGGGATCCGGGCAGTTCTCGGAGATCCTCGGGGGCGGCCTGAAGGGGCGGATGGGATAAACTGCCACTCGCCCGGCCGTCTATTGGACCGGAGTCTGTGTCTCGAGTTTCAACCATGGGCCGGCAGGCACATCCTTACGGTCCACGAACTGCCAGTCCACCTTATCGTCCTGCCCGTTCAGATCCTTGAAGCCCAGGCAACCGTTGAGTGCGGGCGAAACGTCCATCCCTGCACCGTTGAATTCCTTATTTTTGGGCCGGGCGTCGTTATGGCCGAAAACGTATTCCTTGTCCTGGTACTGGCCAGGCCCGGCATCCTCGATCTGGCCGAAGCACTCCCTGCCGTTCATGCGGATTTTAACCCATCGATTCTTCATGTAACTGACTCGCGGATTGCTGGAATGCCCGGCCGGGGACGCTTCCTTCGCCCAGGGAATGACAGCCGCTCGTTCCCCGAAAGCGGCCGAATTGTTGATGTCGTCATAGGGCAGGTCCAAATAGAATGGATTTTCCCGGGGTGTCATGCTGCTGGGAAAGTAGCCGTTTGCGCTGGTCCTGGCCTCAGTCTGACAGCCGTTTTTGACCACGCCGTCGCAACCGCCGTAGCTTTGCATCCATTGGCTGTCATAGGTGGACAACACCTGACTGCCGTCCGACGCGCTGGGGTTGAAAATTTCTCCCACCCAGAACGTGGTCGCCACAATTCCCGTGTGCCACGGGTACCCCTCTTGCGACGTGGGGCTGGGCGCAGGCTGCGGCCCGGAACAGGACACCGCCAGGACTCCCACGAGGCCTGCTACGACGATTCGCTTGACGATTGATTCCGTATGCCGATGTGCTTTTTGCTCCACTGTGTTCCGCCCAGGCCGTCGATCACCGATAGATAGCTTTGAATCGTAGAACGGCCGCGCCTCCGGATATCAGCTCCGGATGCACGGCCGTCCGCCCCCAAGTGTTGAAACTTTGCTGTGCTGGATCAGAATAGCTTGGGAAAGTTCAAGAACCACCCCCATTCGGCGCGGCACCTGTTTACGGGCTAGTTGGTAGCCATCGTCACTTTCCACTGGACGGGGCTCGTGGCATTGTGGGGCCGGTGTTCTGCTGCGACGTTGTGGATGATCTGGTCGAGTGTCGTTTTCGGGTCGAATCCGACCAACTGTCGGGCCTTGGTGTTGTCCGGCACACGCCGGCGCATGTCCTCGTAGCCTTCCGCGTAGGCCTCTTCGTAGGGGACGAAACTGATATCGCTTTGGCTGCCCAGAAGCTCCACAATCCGCTCGGCAAGCGTGAGGATCGAGATCTCATAGCTTCCCCCGAGGTTGTAAGCGTTGCCGTGAGCCGAGGTTTCCGCCGAAATCCTGGTGATCGCGGGTACGATGTCCCCCACATACGAGAAGCACCGGGTCTGTTTCCCGTCGCCGTATACCGTCAGGGGCTGACCGGAGAGGGCCTGCTTCACGAGACGCGGCACAACCATGCCATAGCGACCGGTTTGCCGCGGTCCCACCGTGTTGAAGAGCCTCACGATGGCCACTTGCAGTCCGAACTCCCGCCAGTAGGCGTGCGCGAAAGCCTCGTCTATGCCTTTGGCCGCGGCGTACGTCCACCGGGATTTCAGCGCGGAGCCGAGAATTCGGTCGGCTTCCTCGCTCAGGCTGTCCGAAGCGTTCTTTCCGTAAATCTCGCTGGTTGAAGCCAGCAGCAGCGATGCGCCGGCTTCGAGGACAGAGTCCAAGACAACTTCCGTGCCATGGATGTTCGTCCGGAGACTCTCCAGGGGATGTTCGACGATCAGGTTTACCCCGACGGCAGCCGCCAGGTGAAAGACGCGATCGGACCCGGACACCACCTTGTCCACAGCTGTTCTGTCGAGGATGTTCCCCTCGGCGAAATGAAATTTGCGGTGGCCGATAACATTTCGCAGATTCTCCAGACGACCGGTGGAGAGATTGTCGAGCACGGTTACCTCGTCGCCTGCAGCCAGCAGGTGTTCGACAAGGTGACTTCCGATGAAGCCGGCTCCCCCAGTGATTGTGGTCTTCATTGCTCCTACTTTCCTATTCTGGCTGCCGCGGCAAAACGGTCACAACCGCGTCACGTTGGCGTGGGCCGGAAGCCGATAGGTCGTGTCCAAGACAGCCGGGGCGTCCGCGAGCCAGTCCACGTTCGTGGCCGAATGCTTGGTATGCATGATCACCAAGTCGGCCTCCCAAAGGTTTGGATCAGCGAGCGACTCAAGCTTGCCTCCCTGCCCGTCCGGCGCAGTCGGGCACCACTGGTCGTGGTAGGCCACCTCCGCACCGTCAGCGATCAGCTCGGCAATGATTTCCAGCGCAGGCGATTCCCGCAGATCCTCGACATCCGGTTTGTAAGCAACGCCCAGGACGAGGATCCGGGCACCCGAAAGGCCATGATTGCGCTCGGACAGAATTTTGCGGGCCTTCTCCACCACCTGATGGGGCCTGCTCGCGATGCCCGCCATTGCATGTTCGATCACCGGGGCGTTGACGCGGGCTTTCCGCAATTGCCAGAGCAAGTAGTGCGGGTCGCACGGAATGCAATGGCCGCCAACGCCGGGTCCGGGAGTGAACGGCATGAAACCGTAGGGCTTCGTTGATGCGGCATCGATGACGTCCATGACCTCCATGCCAAGTCCTTGGCAGATGTCCGCGAACTCGTTGGCCAGTGCGATGTTGACCGCCCGAAAGGTGTTTTCCACGAGTTTGGTCATCTCGGCCACATCAGCCGAGGGGACTTTGTGTACAAGTTTGGTACTCGCACTTAGCAGCGCCGCGGCAGCCTCGCCACAGGCCTGGGTTACCCCGCCGACCACCCTGGGGACATCCTCATGCGAGAAGGCATCCACCCCCGGGTTGATGCGCTCGGGCGAAAACGCCACGTATATGTCCCGTCCCGGAATCAGGCCCTTGGCAGCCAACGGCGCGGCGAGAAGATCCCGGGTGGAGCCGACGTAGGTTGTTGAGGTCAGCATCAAGAGCTGACCGGGAACGGCAAATTCGACCACAGACGCACATGCAGCCCGGAGAATCCCCAGATCAGGAACGAGATAGGGATCCACCGGAGTAGGCACGCAGACAACTACTGCAGCGGCACGTGCCAGCAAGGAAAGATCTGTGCTGATCATGAAGGCGGGGTCACGAAGGGCGATGTTCAAACGGGCTTTGTCAGAAGCAAGCAGGTCGGCCTCCTGGGAGCGGATAACTGCCAGCCGCGCCTCCGAAACATCGAGCCCGAGAACACGCCGGCCGGACGAATTGATAGCAAGCGCCGTGGGGAGGCCGACGTAGCCCAGGCCGACGATCGCCACATCGAAGGTGAAAGCCGGCGCCGCATCTGCAGTTCCGGTGAGCGCCCCGGCCGCAACGGCCTCAACCCGTGCGGGGTTTCTCGGCATTTCATCCGGCCACTGAGGCGCCCCGTCCGGCAGCGGCGGGACTCCCGGCGCCTTGGCTCGGCGATTCTTCGTTTTAGTGTTCGGCGTCATGATTCGTCGACCTCCCGGTTTCGTGCTGTCCCGTTGAATTTCTGTGCGGCGCTGAATAGGCCGACGACGGAGAGGACTGGGTTCAACGGAAATTTCCCAACTCGCCACCGGTTCAGAACTGGATGGCTGTTTCCGATCGAATGGAGGACGCCTGACCTCGACGAAGGGGGGACACAGCTTAGCGGCCCCCGATGCCGAGAGTCAGGTGCACTTTGCATTCCCCGGGAGTCCAGTTCTTCCCCGTGTTTTCTATGCCCCAACATGATTCAGAGTAAGAACCAAGCACTACTTCAGGCACGAGTGGGGTCTACCCGTCTTTGTTGCGGTTCCACAACGAGAGTGGCGGTCGAATACCCGCATACGCATCGTGTCACCACTCGGTTGGCTACTCGTCAGAGCCGCCGCCGGAAAAGCACACAGCGTCTCTTCCGAGCCATATTTTGTGGGTCACAAACGTAGCGGAGCGGTAACTTTCAGCGCTGCATCCACGGGTGCTCCATGCCCCGGTCCAGGCCAGCGCCCCGAGGATGGCCACCTGAACGAGGGCAGAAGGGGGCACGGAGATGAACTGCCCTTCAGGCCCGACTAGCTCTGAACCGAATAACTGGCTGCTGTCGCCGCGGCCAGGCGACCACACCGCAGCGCGCGCTCAGACGCGCCGGGATTAGCTTTCTGCGGAAATATCGGCAGAGGCCTGGCCAAGTGCGTCCTCGGCCGCCACCCAGGAGAGCATGGCGCACTTTACCCGGGCGGCATAGCGGGACACGCCTTCAAAAGCGGCCGCGTCGCCCAATATCTCCGGATCAGCCGCGACCTTTCCGCGGGAGCGCAGCACCTCGCGGAAGCTGTCGATCACGTGCTGCAGTTCCGCCGGTTCCAGGCCCTCGGCAAGGTCCGCCAGCACGGAGGCGGATGCCATCGAGATGGAGCATCCCTCGCCGTCCCAGCGCAGTTCACTCACCTTTCCGCCTGCCACCGAGACGCGCAGGGTGATCTCATCTCCGCAGACGGGGTTTAGTTGATGCGACTGGCCGCTGTTGGCTCCCGCTGGCACTCCGGTGGCGGCCAGCCCGCTGCCGTGTCGCTTCTTGGAATGCTCAAGGATGATTTGCTGGTACAGCTGGTCAAGACTCATGCAATGCCGTCCTCAGGCTTGGAAGTAGCCGCGGACACCCGCGACAGCGTCGAGGAACGCGTCGACGTCGTCCGTGGTGTTGTACAGATAGGTGCTGGCCCGGGTGCTCGCAGTGAGGCCGAGCCGGCGGTGCAACGGCTGCGCGCAGTGGTGGCCCACGCGGACAGCGATGCCACGGCTGTCGAGGAACTGTCCGACGTCGTGGGCGTGCACCCCTGCGACGTCGAACGCGGCAAGGCCGATTCGTTCACGGCCCGCCGCAGGACCCAGCACGCGGATCCCGGGGATGGCCTCCAGCCCTTCCACGAGCCGCCGGCCAAGTTCGGCCTCCCACGCGTGGATCCGGGACAGGCCGGTTTCGCTCAAATAGTTGGCGGCCGCCGCCAGCGCCACGGCCTGCGAAATCTTCTGGGTGCCGGCCTCGAAGCGCTGCGGGCTGGGAAGGAAGGCAGCCCGTTCCATGGTGACTGTGGTGATCATCGAGCCGCCGGTCAGGAACGGCGGCATGGCATTGAGCAGTTCCGAGCGCCCGTACAGCCCGCCGATCCCCGTCGGACCGAGCATCTTGTGTCCAGAGAAGACGGCAAAGTCCACACCGAGGTCATTGACGTCCAGGGCTAAATGCGGGGCCGACTGGCAGGCGTCCAGCACCACGAGGGCACCAACGGCCCGGGCGAGGGAGACCAGCTCGGCCACCGGGTTGATGGTGCCGAGGACGTTGGAAGCGTGGGTGAAGGCCAGCACGCGGGTGCGTTCGCCGATCAGCCGGCCGGCGGCCTCGAGGTCCAACGCTCCGGCGTCGTCGACGGGAATGAACTTCAGCGTGGCCCCGGACCGTTCGGCCAGCTGCTGCCAGGGAATCAGGTTGGCGTGGTGCTCCATCTCGGTGACCACGATTTCGTCGCCGGCGCCGAGCGCGAAGCGGGCCGCTTCGGCCGGGGCGCCCGGCAGGGAGGCGTTCAGGAAGGAATAGCTCAGCAGGTTCAGGCCCTCGGTGGCGTTGGATGTCCAGACCAGCTCGTCCGGATCCGCACCAATGAAGGCGGCCACGGTCTCGCGCGCGTCTTCAAAGGCTTCGGTGGCCTCCACCGCAAGGTGATGCGCGCCGCGGTGTACGGCCGAGTTCCTCTGCTCGTAGAACTCCTGCTCCGCCTCCAGCACGCTGAGCGGGTTTTGCGACGTGGCACCTGAATCCAGATAGACAAGCGGATGCCCGTTGACAGACCGATTCAGGATTGGGAAATCGTTGCGGATCCTCATAACCTCCTCATTGCCCAGCGCCGTGGCAGAGCGGAGGAGATGGGCTGGTGTGGCAACCATAGGCAGAAGCTCCTGGATCGGCATTCGCCGCGGCGCAAACGGCCTGCCCGATGGGCCGGTCCTATTACGTCACGCAGATTAGACCTAATTATCCCACGTTCCCGCGAAACTGATGCGCAATGCCCGCACAGTCAGCAAAATCGGTCCCGCCCCTGGTTAAGCGGGCCTAAGCGGTTGAGTCTCGGCCGCCGCAAGGACAAATACGCTGATACCCCTGGAATGAGAAAACGCCCTGCCTGCGGGCCATAGGTCCACAGGCAGGGCGTCAACAGAATAGTGCTTTTGAACGGAGCGGATATCGGGCACCGCGCCTTCCTTGATTCCCCATCTTTCAGTGGTGCAGACCATTTAAGGGAGCCGGCGGCGGCTGGGGGGAGAGCCTCGGTCTCAGAAGGCTCTGACGCCGCCGGCTCCGTCTTTGGGGTAGGGCTGCCGGTAAAGGCGCCGTACGATTCCAATGAAGGAGTTCGGTTATGAACGGTAAAACGGTCTCCGAACTGACCTAAGTCAATCGCGCCGGCCCAACCTGCACACGAGTAGGGATTACCCGACTTCTCCTGCGCTCTTCGTTATCCCACTACTTAGGCATACTCCCGCAAGGCGGTCTTGTCACGCGGTAGTCACGCAGGCGTCCGCATCGAGCCCGCAGAAAGCACTGATTAGCGCCCCAAGCGGGCAGCCGACCGGAAGATCCACTACGCCGGCGGCAGATCGCGCTGCACGTCGACGAGCTCGGCGCGCCGGCTCACGCCGAGCTTCCCGAAAATCCGATATAGGTGCCCCTCCACGGTCCGTTGGGAAACGGTCAGCTGGGCGGCAATCTCCGCGTTCGAAGCTCCGCCTGCCACCAGCTTCAAGATCTCGGATTCCCGGGAGGTGAGGTCGGCATAGTGTTCGCCGCGGATGATATCCATGTGTCCGGACATGCCCGCCGCGACCATCCGGTGGTGCACCTTGCGTTGGACGGCGGTGAGCTTCCACTTGTCTGAGTCGCTTTCCAGCAAATGCGCGGCCTGCTGGCCGGCTTCGAGCGCCAGCAGCAGATAGCCGGCGCTCATCGCCTGGTCGCTGAGCGCCGCGAGCTCGGCCGAGTCGGAGGCGGCGACTGCGAGCGCATAGGAGCGCAGCAGTAGCGCCTCCGGACCCTCGACGGCGGCGCTGCTGGCGGCCAGAGCCTCCGCGGCTGCCGCGTCCCCGCCGCGCAGTGCGAGCCGTCGGATATCGGTCTCCACGGCGCTGAGTCCCTGCCGCTGAGCCTCCGCCGCGAGCCGTTCGAGCTCGCCCGGGGCGCCGTCACCGTTTCTGCCCCTGGCGCTGCCAGTGGCAATTTCAGCGGCGCTGCAATAGGCCTCGGCAAGGAGTCCAAGGGTCTCGGGCTCCCGGTAGACGGCACTGCGGAAAGCAACTGCCTGCTCCCTCGCCTCGTCTGTGTGTCCGAGGGTGGCCGCTGCATAGGCAGTGGCGGCGTGGGCAAACGCAAGCAGTTCCCAAGGATCGGTGATCAGGAGTTCTTCCACCCCAAGCAGCAGCTCAGCCAAACTTTCCGGGATCCTCCCCTGCCGTAGCCTGGAGTAGCCGCGCATCACATGCAGCAGCCCCCCGCTGGACAGCAGCCTCGAGGGCAGGGCGGCGGTGTAGTCGTCGAGCACCGAAGCGAGTTCTTCCCATTCCCCGGCACGGATAAGGTTCAGGCAGTGTCGCGCCAGCACATCTTCGTAGACCAGGGGAAGGGCGAGCCCGGCGCCCTGCACCCCGCGCCATGCCTCGCGGTCGATACCCAACCCTGCCAGTACCCTGCCTTGGGCAGTCCACACCCCGGCGAGGCGGGACACCGCCGGAATCCGGATTTCCGGATTCTTCTCGGTGGCGGCGACAAGGTCCTGGAGCCGTGCCTGAAGTTCCGCGATCCGGCCGTCCCAGTTGCGCACGAGGATGCTGGTGGCGAGGCCAACGCTTGGCGCTGCCCAAAGGAGCTGTTCCTGACCGTCCGGGTCCGGCACTTCGGTGCCGGCCTCAAGCGGCAGTTCGATTGCTGTTGCCGGGCTTCCGAGCCGGGCGTAGAGCAGGGCAGCGAGATAGGACGCACGCCCGTAACGGACTGGATGCGCGGCCGCAAGGTGGCCCTCCGACGCCTCGGGCCGTCCGAGGATGTAGTTGGCATAGGCGAGCTGGATTCTGGCTTCGGACAGGAAGCCCTCCTCTCGTACGGCACCCGCGGCCCGGAGCGCGGTCGCGGGATCAAGGCCGATGTTGGCAGCGGTGGCGCCCCGGATCAGGTCCGGGGATGCTAGATCTGCGCCGGTATCCAGTGACCAGCGCAGCTGGTTGAGAAGTGAATCCGGGAGGGCTGCCGCCCACGGAAGAGCCAGGAGGTCGGCCCGGAGACCGGCGCTCCGGGCGGCCGGGACGCGGCCACGGATGATTTCTCCGATGAGCGGGCTGGCCGGCCGAACGATGCGGTCGAGGTTGCGTGAGACCGTGATGATCCCGGCCATGTCGAGGGCGTCGATGGCCCGTGGACTGCTGAACCGGAGAACTTGACCGAGTGACAGCGGGCCGGCCAGGGCTACTATGTCGGCCGCGGTCTGCTCCTCCGCGGTCATGGAGCGAACCTGGTGGTCCACCAGATCCGCGGCCAGCACGCCGCCCAGATCCGGCGGCGCCAGGAGAAACCACGTCCCGCGGCGCTGGCCGATGGATCCGGTAGTCCGCGCGTGGTCGATCAAGGACAACAACATGAACGGATTGCCTTCGGTGAGGTTGGCGAACAACTCGCTAACCCACGGAGACACATCTGACTGCAGCACCTGTTCGCAGAGCTGGTGCACCTCGGCACGGCTCAGGGGCGCCAGATCGAATTTCGCGATGATTCCGTCGTCCCACAGCGCCAGGAACTCCTCGGGGATCAACGGCCCGGGGCGGCAGGTTGCAAGCAACCTGGCCGCGCCGGTGGCAACGGCCTCCGCAACGAGTTGGATGGTCCCGCGGTCCAGGCTCTGAGCATCATCAATCATGAACAGCGTCCAGGTCGGCTCGGATCTCAGGTTGGCTGTCACGGCCCCAAGTACGGCCGCATAGGAGTCGAGGTCGCGTGCCGGGAGCCCTGCCAGATACGGGGCCAGCGCACCGAACGGAACAGCCGCCAGGGCCGGGGTGGCAGCGAGTCTGACCACTGTTCCTTGCGGCTGCAGCTCAGCCAGGACTGCTTTAGCGACTGCCGTCTTCCCGGACCCCGAACTGCCGACGATCAGGGCTCCTGCCCTGCCTGCGTCGCGAAGGCAGCGGACCACGTCCCTGACGACGCCGGACCTGCCGATCAGGGCTGCCGCGTCAGTCAGATTTTCCACTCAGGTCCACTCCCACCATCGTCGACCTCCAGCGGGGTACCCGGACGGGCCCCGTACCTCTCAACCGATCCGGGCGCTGGCCGCCGGACTCGAGATGACATCTTTGAGCTCCGATCGGCTCGCAACATGGAGTTTTGCGTATACCTGGTACAGGTGGCCTTCCACGGTGCGGACGGAGACGTGCATTTGTTCGGCGATCTTGCGGTTGGAGGCCCCCGCCGCGGCGCGGACAGCCACTTCGCATTCCCTGGCCGTGAGCGTGGACGTGGTCAACGAGTGCAGGCCGTTCTTGGGACTCCCGAATTTGTCATCGAGGGACTGTTCCGTACGCTGCGAAATGCGGAGCGCTATCCGGTTTCCGGCTTCGTTGGCGCAATAGACCGCCCGACGGGCCACATCGCGGGCAAAGACAGCGTTCCCGGCACCGTCGGCGTCCTTGGCAACAGCCAACAGCTGCTCGCTCGCGAATTCCTTCACCCCATCGGCCAGGCGCAGGCACAACAGGGCGAACTGGCCAGTCACCTGCCCGGCGATGCCGTCAAGTTTCTGGCAAAGCTGCCGATCCCCCAGCCTGGCCGCCGCCGAAAGGAAGAGCAGCCCTGTGGCTGGGGCGCCGGCGTCGGCGTCGCTGTCCGCTTCGGTTGCCAGCGTACGGATCGCAGAGGCCCGCTGGCCGAGTTCCGCCAGCGAGCACAGCTCGAAGTAGCGCGTCAACCGACGCACCAGCCAGGAACCTTGGCGTTGCGGCCGCGTCACGTCGGTGAGCAACTGGGTGGCCTTTTCCTCATCGCCGGCCAGCGCGGTCGCATAGGCGCATGCCGCCGTGGCAAGACCGGACAAGGCATCCGGGTCCTGGGCCCTGAGCTGCCACATACCGGCCTCAAGCCGCGGGATGGCACCGTCAAGGTGTCCGTTGTGGAGATCGATGACGCCCTGTCCGATCTCGAACATCCCGCCAAGGCGGGCCTGCGGCTCGTCTGTGGCGGACGTGGCCGAAAGGAAAGCAGAGGCGTCGCGGAATTTGGCGGACAACAGCATCAGGAGCAGGAACCGGCCACGGATTTCGCGCATGGTGCGGTCGGCCAATGGAACAGTCGCGGCTGCTGCGATAACTTGCTTGCCCAGCGCCATGGCGTCCAGGACATCGCCGCTGACGGCCATGGCTTCGCAGAGCAGGCTCGCGGTGAGAATCCCGGTCTCGGTGGCCAGCCCCGGGTTACGATCGGGCAGGAGAGCCAGGACGTCGCTATGGCGGCCCTCGAAGGCAGCCAGTTTACCCTCGGCGAGGCATAACAGTTCGCGCGCCGCCTCCAGCGCGGCCGGGTCTTCCACGGTTGGCGCCGCGAGACGGACGCGGACCAGGTCCAGTCTGGCGCGCGCCGCGGCGGAAGCACCAGGACCGCGCTGGTCCAGCTCCGCATACAGCAACTGCAGGGCCACCCACTCGACCAGCGGCAGATCCGCGCCGCCAGTACTTTCCAGCCCGCGAAGGACCCGCCGCGCCGACTCATCGTTGTTGACCGCGATGTGAGCCTGCGCGGATTCGATGGCCACGCCGGCGGTCGCACCGACGCCGTCGATTTCGTGGACGAATCTCAGCGCCGAGGTCGGGTCCGAGGCGTTGTTGGCCAGACGGGCGGCGGTCAGCGCCGTTTCGGTGCTGATCTGCTCCCCGCAGTCCAGAGCCCACGCCACGTCGGCGGACCCGGCGGGTTCGGCCTGCTCGGTATTCGCCAGCACGGCGGTGAGCCGGCGCCGGAGTTCTGCGCTGCGCCCCGGCGGAACCACGCCGGCGACGATCGTCGCGGTCACCGGGTTAGCGACACTGACCATCGGCGGGTGGTCGTGGCTGACGTTGATGAGGCCCCGCTCCTGCAGGTTGTCCATGTCTTGCGGGTTGAAGATCCCCATCAGTGTCTGGAGCGGAACGGCACCAGCGAGCGCCAGCAGTTCAAAAACGTCCCGCTGGCCGGGGCTGAGCCTGTTCAGCCGGGCTTTGATGACGTCGCGGACTTCACCCGTCAGGGCGATTGGACGGTCATTGAGAACCCAGACGCCCCCCTGCCGCACGATCGTGCTGAGCTTGATCTGTTCGCGGGCCAGCGAGTGGAGGAACAGTGCGTTTCCGCCGCTTGCACTCCAGAGCGCGCGGGCCGCCGTGTGCGAGAAGTGACCGCCGTACTCCTGGTTGAGCGTTTCGGCCGTCTCGGCGAAGTCAAACGGCTCCAGGTCAACCCGGCGAAGCAGGTCATCCTTCCAGAGGCCCATGATGTCGCCGCCGACGTGGGGCAGGTCCACGCACGCGGCCAGCAACGTCACGTGACCCCCGGCGCTGAGCTGGGCCACCATCATGCAGGAGAGGTCGTCCAGGTCGTGGGCGTTGTCCACAAAGATGACGATGGGGCGTCCCTGGGCTTTCGTGTGGAGCAGTTGGGTGAGTCCGCGGAGCACCATCAGCGGGTGCTCGAGATGGGACGAATCGAGGTCATTGAGGAGCACGCTTAGGGCGCCATAAGGAAGTTTCGACGAAATGGAACTACCCCGGACCTGGACGACCAGGTAGTCATCGCCAAGTTGCTCCAGGGCACGTTGGGCGATAAACGACTTTCCGGCGCCGTGTTCCCCCACCAATACGACGCCGCAACCGGAACCTGACGTCATCGTGCCAACGACGTCGGAAACGACCTGCTGCCGGGTGAATGGTTTTTCCTGCCGCCCCTTCGATGGTCGTTGTGCGAGTGAAATCGTGTCTGTTTTGCCGCTGCCCGCAGGCACGCCGGCTTCTTGCTGAAACATGGGAGAGACCTTCGCAATCAATGTTTGACCAGTGATAAATCCACAGTATGGACTTGCCACAGCAATGACATCCGTAGGTAGTACTCGATTGCACGGCGCGTACTAGTCGGGCGTCTACGCGGCTGTACTCACATGAAGCCGAGCGCCACCGGGGGCGAACCAAGTAGTCGCCGACGGGCCCGCAAGTGCCCCGGCCGTAATGCGTGCAGCTGAAGCAGGGAACACCTACTCCGCTACGATTCGGCGGAGTTCCTCGCGACCCCTGACGTTCAGCTTCGCGTAGCTCCGGTACAGGTGGCCTTCCACCGTCCGTACGGAAACCTGCAGCTCAGCAGCGATCTGCCTGTCGCTCAGCCCTCGGACGGCCAGCACCACGATGTCGCGTTCCCGGCGGGTCAGGAGTCCGAGGGTATCGTCTTGCCCGGCAGGCTCCTGCCCCGGCCCGCTTTCGGCCCGGTCACGGCAGCGCTGCCGTTGGGACAGCGCCATGCGCTCCCGAAGCACGTCGCCGGACTCTCGGTAGGCGCTTGCGGCTGCGCCGTACGCCAGGGCCGCGAACCCCCAGAATTCAGTTTCCTCACACGTCTTGGCTGCTTCCATCAGCTCCCCGGGCAGTCCGGTCCCGATCGCAGCGGCGTAGCCGCAAATGGCTGCCGCCCTGCGCCCCTCCAGCTCAGGCCGCAGTTCGCGCAGTCGGGGTGCCGCGGCCGTGTCGCCGAGCGCCAGCCTGAAAGCCAGCGCATCGAACTCCAGGCCGGCATCTCGTCGGCCGACGTCGGGCCTCCCGAGCCGCCGCAGCTCGTCCGCCGCGCCGTCGTAGCCGCCCAGCCGGGCCTTTCCGTAAACTACGGCCATCGCGGATAAGGAGCGCAGGTACCGGGAGACCGGCGGCCGGGCGGATTCGTAGTCGGCGAGGAACTCCGCGGCCCTCTCATTGGCACCCGCCTCCGCGGCCGCTGCGAACGCCATCGCTGCAGTCAGGGAAAACAGCTGCTGGGGATCCGCGACGCGCAGCGATTCGAGCGCTGCCCTTAGCGTTTTCGTGGCCTGGGCCGCCTTCCCCTGATACAGCAGCATAATGCCGGTAGCAGCGTGGACCCCGCCGCCGAAGGAGATCAGACTGGGTCCGGATCCGGCCACAAACCCTTCCAGCAAGCCTTCCGCCGCCTTCCAGTCGCCCCCGTAGACCGCCGTGGCGACGGCGCGGACCACGAGGAAGTTGGGGAGGAGGTACAGTTCGTCAGGTTCAGTTCCGGCCGCGTCCAGTGCCGCAGTGGCCGCACCGTAGGCGCTCTCCGGTTTTCCCTGGACCAGCAGCTGCTCCGCCTGCAGAGCCAGCCTGAAGGCTTTTTCGACATTGCCTGCCGGCGGCTCCTCCCCGGCCGGGCTGGAAGCGCGGCCGTCGGGCGTACCCAGGGCGTCGGCGTCGCCGGCGAGGGCCAGGACCATGGTGCGGATTGTCCGGACGCGTTCCCCTAAAGCGGCCAGAATGGCTTCGGCCTCGCCCGGGTTGTCCATGGCGAGCCGCTGCCCTGCGTGCAGCAGCGCTTCGGCGCGCCCCACGATGTCGGCTGCGGGGTGTCCCAGCGCGGACAGGACGGCAGCCCACAGGAGCGACCCGGTCAGAAGGCTGGCCAGCGTGCGCCCCTGGGCGAAATCTGCCTCCAGAATATCCCGTGCGGCCGCGTAGTTTGCGGCGTTGTAGTATGTGCGTGCTACTACCGAACGCGCCACGATCTGCAGTTCAGGGTCTTTAACCTGGGAGGCCGCCTTACGGGCGAATTCGTCCTCGAAGAGCCTGCTGGCGAGCACGGCAGCGCGGAGCAACTGCCCGTCCTCGACCTCGACGCCGCATTCCATCGACCAGCTCACGTGGCGGAGCAGCCCCTCCGCCGAGGCTGGTTCCCGGTCCATCAGCCGCAATAGGCTCTGCCGGAGCTCGAGGCTGCGCGCAGGCGAAATCAGGGTCCGGAGGGTGTCACCGTAGACGGGGTGCTGCAGACGCAATTCGGCCTCAGGTGCGTCCGACACGCGGATCAGCTCCTGCTCGATCAGCCCCGTCACGGTGGGGCCGTTGACCAAGGCTTCAATCAGGAGCCTGGCCACCGGTTCGGCCAGAGCCACGAGGTTCAGGGCCTTGCTTTCTTCGGCGGAGCGGCGGAGCAGCTGGCGGCGGACGACGTCGGTCAGCCGTTCGCCGTGGCTGTTCAGCTGGCGGGTGAGCAGCCAAACCCCGTTGCGCTGGAGCAGCGTACCGTCGCTCTTCGCGTCGTCGATCAGGGAGCTCAGCAACAGCGGGTTGCCCGCAGACGCGGCCCAGAGCATCTCGGCGACGGCGGGCAGGACCTGGGGGCCTAGACGCTGAGCCAGGATTTCGGTCGTCTGTCCCCGGGTGAGGGGTCGCAAGTCATGTCGTTCCGCGATGCCCTCGAACCACAGCTGCAGGAGCGGCTCCGGCAAGCCGGGGCGGGACGCGGCACCGACGAGCAGCTTGGCCCAGCCGGCAGCAGCGAGTTCCGCCAGGACCCCCGCCGTGGCCTCATCCAGGTCGTGGGCGTCGTCGACAATGAGCAGCAGCGGCTTTTGGGTCACCCTCTGCTGCCCTTCGAGGTAATCCCAGAAGGTCCGGAGCACGACCAGCTGCGAGGTGGCGTCCTGCACTGGCAGGTCCACGATGAATGGCGCCAGCACGCCGTAGGGCACATGGCTCAGGGCCTGGCTGCCGTGCAGGCGCACTGGCGTCACCTGTCCGCGCAATTGTGCGGCAACGGCCTCCATCAGCGTCGACTTGCCGATCCCGTGCTCGCCCAACAGCAGGACGGCGACGTGTGTTACGCCCTGGAGCGCGTCCACTGCCGCGCTTAGGTCATCGGACCGCCCTGTCACACCGCGGCGCTCTTCCTCGGCGGGAGTCACCGCACGGGCCCTAGATGAGTCCAAGCAGATCACTCCGTGACGATACTCCGAACTTCGTGAACACCTGGTACAGGTGACCCTCGACGGTCCGAACCGAAATCCCCACTTCCTGGGCGATGTCTTTGTTGGAGACTCCGTTCCCTGCAAGCGCCGCGATTTGCCGCTCCCGTTCGGTCAGCAGCGGGCCCTCGTTTCGCGGAACGATGGGCAGCGCGGGCACCGACGCGGACAAGGATTCGAGCATGCTCTGCGCGGCCGCGGCGATCCCTGCCAGGCCGGCGGCCCGGGCAAAGCTGAAGGCGAGAGCGGCGCATCTGGCCTGCATGGCGTCGAGCTCAAGCCCTGCGGCGAGGTCGGCAGCTTCGAGCATGGTCGCGGCGTCCTTCTTCCGGCTGCCAACCGCGACCACCCGGGACAGTTCCGCGAGCGGGCCTTGCCGCCGCCCGGCGATCCCTTCCATGAACTGGAAGTCCTTGGCGGTGCCATTGACGGTCGCCCCGAGCATCCAAATGCCGGCCAGCGTGTAACGGCCGTCCCGGAAGTGCCGCTCAGCGGCGTGGACCAGCCGTTCTTTGGCGTCGGGGTCGCCCAGCCACCGGGAAGCCATGTCCATGCAGAACTCGGCCGAGCTGCTGACCACGAAGCGCGCTGGCCCGTCAGCGGACCGCGCGCGGTCGAGGTAGACGGTGGCCTGCACGGAGTTCCCCATCTGCGCGTAGGCAAAAGCCGCGGCGGCGTAGGCCTGCCGCAACGCATGCAGGCTGGTCCGGACTTCGAGCTGGGCGATCGAGGCGAGGAGCGGATCCAGGGCCAAATAGCCGCGCCCGGCATAGACGTAGGCGAGCCCGACGGCGAGGTCGGTGGCGGCGCTGCCCGAGTGCAGTCCGTGCCCGGCGCGTCCGCTGGCATCTTTGAGCATGTCGATGCTCTGGCGCCATTGGCCGGAGAGCAGGAGCACGTTGAACGAGCGCCAGGCAAAGTTTTCACGAATCCGCGGCACGTTGGACCATTCGCCCAGTCTTCCGGCCAGTTCGCGCATCAGTTGCCGGGCCTCGAGTTCCTTCCCGGTCATGCACAGGGCTTCCATCAGGATGATCGAGGTCCGGAATCGGTGGACCGGGTCGATGGCGTCGCTGCTGGTGGCTGCGGCGCTGAGCCGTTCCATCATCGGCTCGTACTCGCCGATGAAAGAGAGGTAGGTGAACTCGCAAAGATCAAGGCAGAGGCCGGCGCGGGCCAGCGCGTCCGCGTCGGCATGCTGGTCGCCCAGTTCGAACTCTTCCAGCCGCAGCCGGGAACGTCGAAGGAGTTCCGGGACCTTCCCGCTTTGGTCCTCCAGCCACGCCATGCAGTCGGCCCTTGCCGCGACCAGTTCGGCGAACGGCTCAGGCGCAAGCAGGTTGATCTGTACCTCGGCTATGTCGTCCAGCGAGGACATCGCTTGGAGTGGCAACCCCAGCTGCAGGTACGCGGCGGCCTTCTGCTGCTGTCCGCCGGGCCATTCGCTGTCGCTTGGGCGGATGCCGCCCGCGCACTTCAGCGCGAACTTAGGGTCGAAGAGGCCTACAGCGGCTCGGGCGGCCGCCAGCGCATGGGCCGGGGCCAACTCCGCGTGGCAGTCGTGCGTCCACGCAGCGTAGGCCAGCAGGTCCTCCACGCTGAGCTCCGCGAGTTCGTGTTCCTGATGGCCCGGAACCTTGTCGCGCAACTCCAACCGGCGCTCCACTGTGAGCCAATTCCGGACGATGTCGCCCAGGTAGCGGTCCCCGAGTGTCACGAAATGCCGGTCCGTGCGGTCGACGAGGATCTGCCCGGCGTCTTCCATGTCCGCGATGAGACCCGGGTCATACATCTTCGCAAGCCGCGACAGCGACATACTGCGGGCGCAGGACAGCACCTCGATGGCTTCCCGGGCCAGTGGGGTTTCCCGCGCGTACCGTGCCTTCACGATGTCTTCGAGGGCCGTTTTGCCGTCCAGGACTACCTCATCGACCAGGGTCCACACCGAGCCGGCCAGCACCAGGTTTCCGCGCTCCATCTGCTCCGAGACCACTGCCTGCAGGAGGGTGGGGCTGCCGCCGACCAGTTCGTGCAACTGCGAGGCCAGGGCTGTCGAAACCGTGTGCCCGAGCGCGCCCTGGAGCACCCCGCGGGTTTCAATCTCGGTCATGTTGGCGAGCCGGACCTCGGCCAGTTGCCCGGAGGTGATGAGCCAGTAAAAGTCGGGTGGGAGGTCGGTGGCGCGCTGTGCGGTGGCTACGAGGCGGCCGGTTCCGGTCTGCAACAGGTTCAACAGAACCCCGGTGCTTTGTTCGTCCAAGGAACCGGCATTGTCCAAAAGAATGACGCATTGACGCCCCGCGGCATCGTTGCGGATCAGTGAGGTGATCCCGTGCAGGATCGCCGTGGGCGAGCCAAGCGAGCTTTGCGGGAGCCGGGCGAGCGTGAACGCCAAGCATCCATACGGAGTGGACGTGCCCGACCCGGGGCTCCTCAACTGCACCGTATGGAAGTCCGGACCAAGGCCGGCGAGTGCGCTGCGTCCGACGAGGGACTTCCCCACACCGCGGTCCCCGGTAATGACGACGCCCATGCCGTCACGCGCAGCCAGGGCGGCTAGGACGCGGTCAGCGTCGGCACCGCGTGACAACCGTGCCCACGCATGCCTGTTGAGTGCCCCGGCGGCGTGTTGATCGCCAGCCAGCGCCAATGTGATGGGAACATTCCCCCAGCCCAGCGAATCCCTCGACATCTAGTTTCCTTTGCACCGCCTGGCGGCCGGCAGACCGGCACCGACCGCTTAGACGTAGCGTAACTCTATCCCCCGACAAGAGAGTAGACAGATCATAGCGGCAAGGCGGGATGATTGGAAAGGATTCGGGGCGGTGGCGGGCTAGGTGGCCTTCGCGGGGTGGAACTTTTGCTGGGCTGACTGGAGTCCGTCCCGCACGAGGGACTCCACGGCGTCGGCTGCGGTGTCGATCAGGAACGGCAGTTCCTTCTTCTCTGCGGCGGCGAAGTCCCGCAGCACGAAATCAGCGGTGTCCATCCGGCCCGGCGGCCGGCCGACGCCCACACGCACGCGCAGGTAGTCTTTGGTGGCAATTGCCTTGGAGATGTCGCGGAGCCCGTTGTGGCCGCCCTCCCCGCCGCCGAGCTTGAGTTTGACGCTCATAAAGGGAATGTCGATCTCGTCGTGGACGGCAATGACGCGGGCCGGGTCAATGTCATAGAACTTCGCTAAAGCGGAAACGGGACCACCGGAGACATTCATGTAGCTGACGGGCTTTGCCAGCACCACCCGCGGGCCGCCGACGCCCAGCCGGCCTTCAAGAACCTGGGCCCGCGCCCTATGCGACTTGAAACTGCCGCCGAGCCGGGCAGCGAGTTCATCGAGCACCATCTGGCCGACATTGTGCCGGTTGTGGGCGTACTCGGAACCCGGATTGCCAAGGCCCACTATCAGCCACGCGTCAGTCATAGTTCAATCCTTAATGGTGGGGCAGCCCGGGTCGAGCGGCAGGATGGGCGGGCGCTGCAGACGACGGAGGCCGGGCCCCGAAGGGACCCGGCCTCCAAAACGCCGGAACTACCCGGCTGAGACCGAAGAACCTTCGGTGGTCTCGGCCGATGCCTCTTCCTCGGAAACCTCGGTGGCCTCGGAGATGTGAACGACGAGGGCCTCGGCGTCGGCCAGCAGGACAGAACCCTTCGGCAGAACCAGGTCGGAAGCGTGGATGTGCTCACCGGCCTTGCGCCCCTCGATGCTGACCTCGACGGAGGTCGGCAGGTGAGTGGCCTCAGCCTCAAGGGAGACAGTGGTCATTTCCTGGTTGTACGCGTTACCCGGAGCAAGCTCGCCGGTCAGGTGAACGGGAACGTCCACGGTGACCTTCTCGCCGGTGCGGACAGTCAGGAGGTCGAGGTGCTCGATGATCTGCTTGATCGGGTTGCGCTGGATATCTTTGACGAGGGCCAGGTGCTCTTCGCCGTTGATGTCCAGGGACAGCAGTGCGTTGGCACGGCGGACGGCCAGGGTGGTGGCCTTGGCCGGCAGGGTGATATGGATGGGCTCGGCGCCGTGGCCGTAGATGACGGCCGGGATCTGGCCTGCCATGCGGGCGCGGCGGGCAAAGCCCTTGCCGAATTCGGCGCGTACTTCTGCTGCGAGCTTCTGCTCAGACATGGGTATCTCCTGTGGGATGAACGGGGTTCAGCAAGGGCGGAGGTCTGGCAACGACCTTCGACGCCGGGCGGCACGGCCGCCCTTCAGAAGGGAGATTCAGACCCAGTCGATAACGGAGACCAGCAATCGGATTTCCCGTGTAGACGGTATCCCGGTGCTCTCCCTCGCCAAGGTATCGGAATGAGTTTAGCAGTGCCGGGCCCCGTTTCGCGAAAACGGGCCCGGCGCCGGGGTCGGGGAACCCGGATGGGCGCCCGGCAGGACCGATGGTTAGGCGTTGCCGTCGAAGAGGCTGGTCACGGAGCCGTCGTCGAACACTTCGCGGATAGCACGCGCGATCAGCGGCGCGATAGACAGCACGGTGAGCTGCTCGAAGTGCTTGTTTGCGGCGATCGGCAGGGTGTTGGTGACAACTACCTCGCGGGCGCCGGACTCGGCGAGGCGCTTCGGCGCCGGGTCGGAGAACACGGCGTGCGTCGCTGCGATAATGACGTCCTTTGCACCGGCATTCTTGAGCACCTGGACCGCACCGGAAATGGTTCCGCCGGTGTCAATCATGTCGTCGATCAGTACACAGGTGCGGCCCTGGACCTGGCCCACGACGGTCTTGGAGACCGCCTGGTTGGGCACCGTGAGGTCGCGGCTCTTGTGCACGAAAGCCAGCGGAGCGCCGCCGAGGCGCTCCGCCCACTGTTCGGCGACGCGGACGCGGCCGGTGTCCGGGGAGACGACGGTGATATTGTCCGAACCCACCCGCGTGCGGATGTACTCGGCCAGGAGCGGAATGGCCATCAGGTGGTCCACGGGGCCGTCGAAGAAGCCCTGGATCTGAGAGGTGTGCAGGTCCACGCTCATGATGCGGTCCGCGCCGGCGGTCTTATAGAGGTCCGCGACCAGCCGGGCCGAGATCGGCTCGCGGCCGCGCCCCTTTTTGTCCTGTCGGGCGTACGGGTAGAACGGCGAGACCACTGTGATGCGCTTGGCGGAGGCCCGCTTGAGCGAATCGATCATGATCAGCTGTTCCATCAGCCAGTTGTTGAGCGGGGCCGGGTGGGCCTGGATGACGAAAGCGTCGGTGCCGCGGACGCTCTCGCCGGCCCGGACGTAGATCTCGCCGTTGGCGAAGTCGTAAGCGTCCAGCGGCAGCAGCTCCGTGCCCAGCTCCTTGGCGATCTCGCGCGCCAGCTCCGGGTGTGCGCGCCCGGCGGCAAGCACCAGCTTCTTTTCGCCGCGTGCCGTAATTTCGCTCATGTTTGCTAGCCCTCTTCTGTTGTTGCCGGAGTAGTGGAGGATGTGGGGGTGGCGGCAGCGGCCTCGGCCAGCGTGGCGGAGATGGAACCCGGACGGTTCGCCGCGACCCAGCCTTCGGAGTTCTGCTGCTTTGCCAGGGACAGGACCAGGGCGCCGGCGGGCACGTCGTTGCGGATCACGGCACCGGCGCCGCTGTACGCGCCGTCGCCCACGTTGACCGGAGCCACGAACACCGTGTTGGAGCCGGTGCGGACACCGGAGCCGATCACGGTGCGGTGCTTCTTCACGCCGTCGTAGTTTGCCGTGATGTTGCCGCAGCCGATGTTGGTGTCCTCGCCGATCTCCGCGTCGCCGGCGTAGCCGAGATGGGAGAGCTTTGAGCCGCGGCCGATCGTTACGTTCTTGGTTTCGTAGAACGCGCCGATCTTGCCGGATTGGCCCAGGACTGTCCCCGGGCGCAGGTAGGTGAACGGGCCGACGCTGGACCGTGCACCGATAGTGGCGCCGGATCCGTGGGTTCGGATCACAGTGGCGCCCTCCCCCACCTGGACGTTGGTCAAGGTGGTGTCCGGGCCGACGACGGCGTCGCGCGCCACCGTGGTGGCCCCGTGCAGCTGCGTGTTGGGCAGGAGCCGGACGTCCTCGTCGAGGGTCACGGTGGCATCGATCCAGGTGGTGGCGGGATCGACGACGGTGACGCCGGCGCGCATCCAGGCCTCGACGGTGCGGCGGTTGTGCTCGGCACCGAGTGCGGAAAGCTGGACGCGGTCGTTGGCACCTTCGACCTGCCAGCGGTCCTCGGTCACAACAGCGGCGACCCGGCCGCCGGCGGCCCGCGCCAGGGCCAGAACGTCTGTGAGGTACTTCTCGCCCTGGGCGTTATCGGTGGTGACGCGGGGCAGGAATTCCCGCAGTACCGCGGCGTCGAATGCGTAGATGCCGGAGTTGATTTCCCGGATTTCACGCTCCGCATCGCTGGCGTCCTTGTGTTCCCTGATGCCGGTCACGGTGCCGTCTCCGGCGCGGAGAATGCGGCCGTAGCCGGTGCTGTCGTCGAGCACCGCAGTGAGGACGGTAACGGCGTTGCCGTCCTCCTCGTGGGCGGCCACCAGATCGGAGAGCAGTTTGCCGGTGAGTAGCGGAACGTCGCCGTACGTGACGACGACCGTACCACTCAGCGGCTTCTCCGGGTGGAGGGCATCGAGGGCCTCCAGTGCGGCTTCAACGGCGCGGCCGGTGCCGGGCACGTCGTCCTGATCGACGATCAGTGCTTCCGGATCGAGTCCGGCGATGTGCGAGGCGACCAGATCGCGTTCGTGCCGGACCACGAGGGCCAGTTCGTGCGGCCGGAGGGCGCGGGCGGCGGTCAGTGCGTGGCCGACCAGGGAGCGACCGCCGATTTCGTGGAGGATCTTAGGGGTACGGGACTTCATCCGGGTACCGGCACCTGCTGCTAGGACAATGACGGCGGCGGGGCCGGTGTTCTCGGGGCTCACGTACGGGCTCTCCTTGCTCAGTGGCCTGACTCAGTGCCGGACCACGTTCCGGCCTCGGCATCCTCTTCATTCTACTGGACTGCGGCCGGCCCCGACCCGGCCGATTCCTCCGGCCACTGGCCGGTTCCCCCGACCACGACTGCCAACGGCAGTTCCGCCCATAGGACTCGAACCTATACTCCACGGCTCCAAAGGCCGGGGTGCTGCCATTACACCAGAGCGGACCGTGCCCAGGCGTCGAGCCTGAGACACAAGAGACAATTCTGCCACGAAGGATGTTACTCGTGCGACTTGATGCCCTGGCATCCCGCACTCGGCGGCCCGGGCACGGGTGCCGGAGTGCCGGCGCCGGGTGCATGACGAGGGCGGCGCGGCCAAGCTGGCGCAGCCGTAAGGCATGACGGTCAGGTGAGCGAGAGCGCGGGCGTGTCCTCGGGGCGGACCCCCGCACCAGCAGGCCGGCGCAGTTCCCGTCCACAGCCGCAGGTCCCGAACGACCGGCCCCCAGCGCCGCTCCCAGCTGATCGGCGTCGGCCGCGGGCTCTTCGCGCTCCTGGTCGAGCGGGCCGCGCTGGCCCTGCTGGGCTAAGTCGAGGACCGGACCGACGGCTTCCGCATCCTGATTCGCGACGCACCGCCGTCGCAGCCCTAAGGAGCCTTCTCCTCCCTGCTTTGGCAGGTGAGGGTGCGAGTCGAGTTCGTTCTGGCCGACGAATTCGCCCGCCGCGACTTTAGTTCCGTCGACGGCGCCATGTACGCCCAGATGCTTGTGGGCATGGTCGCGATGACCAGCCAGTGGCGGCAGGACAGCCGCACCCCGGACAAACGCCGAGTTGCCGCGCACCTGGTGAACTTCGCCTGAAAGGGCCTCACCGGGCTGCGCAAGGAACCGGAGCTCCAGAGCGGAGCCTGACGCTGTCTTGCTATGGGACCGGTAGCCATCCGGTGAGTCCGCGAAACGGTCGTCCTGCGCGTGCTCGCTCGTTCCCCGCTTCGACGCACGCTTCCCGATATCCGTTTCCCGCCGCACTCTGGGGAATTCGTTCGGGAAGGCAGCCTGACACCAATGCACCCTGACTCGCGGGACCGCTCACTGGGAAATGTCCGCGCTGCGCTGTGACAGGCCGTGGGGCATGCCCGTCCGTGGCGGCGAGGAATGGACATGCCACCAATATGCCCATCCCCGGGCCATACCGAGGGACATGTCCTGGGCCCTCGGTATAGCCCGGGAGCATACTCGTTCCTATGACCGCGCACTGGGCATGTCCAGTGGGGAGCCGGGCGGCAGCTTACTCCCCGAGGACTTCGAGTGCCTCAATCCACTCGAGCTCGAGGGCTTCGCGTTCGGCGGCGAGCCCCTGCAGTTTCGCGTTGAGGCCGGCAAGCTCGTCGAATTTGGAGGCGTCCCCGGCCCCGGCGGTCATCTGGGCGTGGACCTTGTCCTCCTGCTGCTGGAGTTTGCCCAGTTGGCGCTCGATCCGGTTCTTGGCTTTGCGGGCGTCGCGCTTTTCCGCTTCCGAGGAGCCGGAAGAGGCTGGTGTGGAACTGCCGCTTGGCCCGGTGACCGGGTTGCCGCCGCCGGTGATGGTGGATCCGGCCAATGCCGACTCGCGCAGTTCCAGGTACTGGTCCACGCCGCCGGGCAGGCCGCGGAGCTTGCCGTCGCCCAGCAGGGCCATCTGGTGGTCCGTCACGCGTTCCAGCAGGTAACGGTCGTGACTGACCACCACCAGTGTGCCCGGCCAGCCGTCAAGAACGTCTTCGACGGCGGCGAGTGTGTCAGTGTCGAGGTCGTTGGTCGGTTCGTCGAGCATCAGCACGTTGGGCTCGCCCACGAGCAGGCGCAGCAGCTGGAGCCGGCGGCGCTCACCACCGGAGAGGTCTTTGACCGGGGTCCACTGCTTCTCATTCGTGAAGCCAAGCTGTTCCACGAGCTGGCCGGCGGTGAATTCCTTGCCGCCCACGTTGAAGGAACGCTTTTCGCGTTCAATCACCTCTATCACCCGCAGGTCCGAGACGTCGTCGAGCTCCTTGACCTCCTGGGTAAGCACCGCGGTAACCACTGTCTTTCCGCGTTTGACCTTGCCGGAACTGGGCTCGATCTCACCGTTGAGCAGCTTCAGCAGGGTGGTCTTGCCGGCGCCGTTGACCCCGACCAGCCCCAGCCGCTCCCCCGGCGCGAGACGCAGCGTGATGTTGTCGAAGAGCTTCTGCCCTTCGCTCCCGCCCAGGAAATCGAGCGAGACGTTTTCCAGGTCCAGCACATCCTTGCCGAGACGTGCCGTGGCCATCTTGCTCAGCGCCGTTGAGTCGCGCGGCTCGGGGACGTCGGCGATCAGCGCGTTGGCGGCCTCGATCCGGAACTTCGGCTTGGCCGTCCGGGCCGGGGCACCGCGGCGCAGCCAGGCCAGCTCCTTCTTCACAAGTTGCTGGCGTTTGCTTTCCGTCACCGAGGCGGAGCGGTCACGCTCGGCGCGGGCCAGGACGTAGGCCGCATAGCCGCCGTCGAACGGGTCCATGATGCCGTCATGGATTTCCCAGGTCTTGTTGCAGACCTCGTCGAGGAACCAGCGGTCGTGCGTGACCACCAGGAAAGCGCCCTGGTTGGCCCGCCAGCGCGTATTCAGGTGCCGGGACAGCCAGGCGACGCCCTCGACGTCGAGGTGGTTGGTGGGCTCGTCGAGCATGATGACGTCGTGGTCCTCGATCAGCAGCTTGGCCAGCGCGACGCGGCGCTTTTGCCCGCCGGAGAGGGCATGGACGTTGGCGTGCCAGTCCACGTCGGACACCAGGCCGCCCATGACTTCACGGATCTTGGGATTGCGGGCCCATTCGTAGTCGGCCTGGTCGCCGACGATCGCAGCGCCGACGGTGAGGTCGCCGTCCAGGACGTCGCTCTGGTCCAGGTAGCCGACATTGACTTCGCTGCGCTTGGTTACCCGGCCCGAGTCCGGCGTGGAGCGCATGGCCAGCAGGCGCATCAGCGTGGATTTGCCGTCGCCGTTGCGGCCCACCATCCCGATCCGGTCGCCCTCCTCGAGTCCGAGGGTGATGCCGTCCAGGACGGTGCGCGTCGCGTACGAAACTGTGAGGTTTTCGCCGCCAAGAAGGTGTGCCACGGGGAACTGCTTTCCTAGATGTAATGATCGAGCTAAAGGCGCTTCACGCCGGGGTGTGTCCGCGGTAGATTCCGTCCACGCCACTAAAGGAGCGTATCGGAGATGATGCGGGCGCCGTGCACCGGGCCGTGGACTGCCATGGCCTCGAGGCCGTGGTGCCGGAGTTCCCCGGCAAGGCCCTCGGCGGCGGCAGGGCTGTGGGCCAGCAGGGCCACGGTGGGCCCCGATCCGGAGACGATCCCGGCAATCGCGCCGCAGGATTCGCCGAGACCCAGCACGTCGCGGAGTCCAGGCGCCAACTCAATCGAGGCGCGCTGCAGGTCATTGACGAGGACCCGGCTCAGCGCATCGGCGTCGCCGCTGCGGAGCGCTGCGAGGACCCTCGGGTCCACCGAGGCGGGCGCCTCGATCTGCGCCCCCTCGGCGGCGCGCAACCGGTCGAGGGTGCGGAAAACTTCCGGGGTGGACAGGCCGAAGTCCGCGGTGACGAGCACCCAGTCCGTCTGGGCTTTGGCCAGGGCAGGAGACAGTTCGTCGCCCACACCGAGGCCGACGGCGGTGCCTCCCAGCAGGGAAAACGGAACATCCGCGCCGAGTTCGGCCGCCAGGTGGGCAAGCTCGTCGCGCGAGAGTCCGCTATTCCAGAGGGCGTCGCAGGCCAGCAGTGTGGCCGCCGCGTCGGCCGAGCCGCCGCCCATCCCGCCGGCGACCGGGACGCGCTTGGTAATTTCCAGGTGGACGCCGGCGGCATGCTCCGAGACGTCCGCCATGATGGCCGCGGCCTTGTACGCGAGGTTGCGCTCGTCGAGCGGGATGTCGACGTCGTCAAGGTCCAGGGTGCTGGCAGGGCTGATGCCGACCGTGATTTCACCGGTGTCCGTGCTGGTGGCCGCGACCTCTTCGTAGAGTGATACCGCTAGGTAGACGCTGGCCACCGGGTGGTAGCCGTCCGCGCGCAGGGGCCCGACATCCAGCGAGACGTTTACTTTGCCGGGGGCCTTGACCCGGACAGTCCTCGCGGAAAAGCGCCCTCTCACTGCGTTCATGGCTCCACGCTATGGCATCGCACGCCGTGGCTCCAAGCAGCACCCGCACAGCCACAAAGCCGCACCGGCAGCACCCGCAGCAGCCACCGGCGCATTCCCAGCGGCCGCGGCGGTCAGGAACCGGGCTGGGCGTGTGCTTCGGCGATCCGGGCGAAGGCGGCGATATCGAGCACTTCGCCGCGGGCGGTGGGGTCGACGCCGGCGGCGCGGAGGCAGCGTTCGGCTTCGGCGGCGCTGCCGGCCCAGCCCGCCAGGGCCGCCCGGAGCGTCTTGCGCCGCTGGGCGAAGGCCGCGTCTATGACGGCGAAGACCTGTTCCCTTGTGGCTGTGGTGGCCGGCGGTTCCCGGCGGGTGAAGGCGACCAGGCCGGAGTGGATCTTGGGGGCCGGCCAAAACACGTTCATGCCGATGACGCCGGCCTTGCGCATGCCGCTGTACCAGGCCGCCTTGACCGACGGCACGCCGTAGGTCTTGGAGCCCGGGGGGGCCGCGAGCCGGTCGGCGACCTCGTCCTGGACCATCACCAGGCCGTGCCGCAGGCTCGGGAAATGCTGCAGCAGGTGCAGCACCACGGGGACGGCCACGTTGTAGGGAAGATTGGCCACCAGCGCGGTGGGCTGCACCGGCAGTTCGGTGACCTTCATCGCGTCGGCGAGGACCAGGTGGAAGTTCTCCACGGCGTCGGGGCGCCACCGGCCGACCGTCGCGGGGAGCTTGGCGGCAAGGACCGGGTCGATTTCGACGGCGACCACCGCCTTCGCGGCGTCCAGCAGGCCAAGGGTCAGCGAACCAAGCCCCGGACCCACCTCCAGGACCGTCTCCTCCGCGCCGATGTCCGCGGCGCCTACGATGCGCCGGATGGTATTTCCGTCGATAACGAAGTTCTGGCCCAGTGTCTTGGTGGGGCGGACCCCGATTTCCTCGGCCAGCCGGCGGATGTCTGACGCGCCCAGGAGCTGCGCCGGAGTGCCGGGCGGCAGCTTTCCGGATGGCTCGACGGCGGCGGAGGGGGTCGGTTCAGTCACCTAGGTATCCTATCCCGCGGCGGCAACGACAATGGCCGGCCCCGTGGGTTCCGGGACCGGCCACCTATCGGTGCCGCGGCGGTGGTCAAACACCGCGGCAGCCGTACTCGCTGTTAGCGGGACGCCGCCCAGCCGCAGCCCCAAGGACGCAGGCCTGCCTTGGCGTAGTACGCGTTTGCGACCGCGATCTGCTGCGCCTTGCTCGCCGCGGCGGCGTTGGGCGCGTATGCGCCCCCGCCGTTCGCCAGCCAGGATCCGACGTCGAACTGCAGGCCGCCGTAGTAGCCGTTCCCGGAGCTGATGGACCAGTTGCCGCCGGACTCGCACTGGGCGATCTTGTCCCACATGGCCTCGTTCATCATTGCCGGTGCTGCGGCGCCGGTGTTCGCTGCTGCGGCCGTCGGCTCGGCCTTGGGCTTCTCCTTGGTGCCGACGGCGACCTTCTGGGTCACGGGCTGCAGGGTGATGTTCTGGGACACCAGGGTCCGGGAGGCTTCGCGGCCGTCAACGAGGACCAGTTTGAAGCTCTTGCTGATACTTCCGGCAGCGCCGGCCTGGGTGACCGTCTTCTCACCCTTGAGCATCGCCGCATCTTCCGTGGTGAGGGTCTCGAACGGGACGGCCTCGGTGGCGTCCGCGGTCTGGGTGGTGTCGACCCGTGACACCTTCACGACCATGTCGTTGACGACGTGGGCGTTATCGGGCTGGGAGACGCGGTCGGTGGCGCCAACCTTGATGCCGGTGTCCGTGAGCAGCTGCCCTACGGTGGCCGACGTCGTCGTGGTCTTGGCGGCGTTGCCGTCCGCGACGATGGTCACGGTCTTCGGCGTCGAGATGCTGACGAAGGAGCCGGTAACGGCGAGCTGTGCGTCCTTCGGGGCGGAAACTTCCGAGGCGCCGGCGACGCCGAGCTCCGATACCAGACGCTCCACGGTGGGCGCTGTGGTGTTGATGGTCCGCTCTGCACCATCCAAGCTGACCTTAACGGCCTTGGCCAGGTTGACGTTGATCACGGATCCGTCCTGCACATGGGAGTCCGCCGAGGGCGAGACCTTGTCCGCGGACTGCAGCTCCACCTTGGCGCCCCGGACCACCTGGCCGACGGTGCCGCCGAACGTCTGGACGGAGCTCACTTTCCCGTCAACGTTGAGGGTGACCGTCTTGTTGTTGCCAACGAAGGCGACGAGTCCCAGCACGAGCGCCACAAGCACTACGAGTTGTGCGCCGACCTTGACGAAGCTGACCTTGCCGTCCGATGTGAAGAACTTGACCACGATTGCCCATATCTGTTGGACCATCCGGGCACGGGGAAAAGCGCACACGTCTTCCCGGCGCAAACACCCCAGGGGCAGTCCGGAACAGGTCCGGATGTTTGCGGAAAACGCGGGCACCGCCACACTTCCAAGCGAGAGCGCACACGTGGTTTCTGTACCGCGGTGCGCCCGAAGGGAGTGAAATTCTCCGAAGGCCTTCCCCGACCCCGGCTAATAGTTGACCACTGTAACCGTAGCGTTATAAACCCACCAAGATTTCATGCATACCCGGTATGTTCGCGGAACGGCCTTAAACGACGAATTCAGTCCCAGGATCCGTACGCCTGAACGGTGTTTCCGGCCAACCGGGCACACAATTCCGCGAGGTCCCGGCCTGTCAATTCGGCCATGGCACGGACCGTGTACGGAACCATGTAGCTGGCGTTCGGCCTCCCCCGGTGCGGGTGCGGGGTGAGGAACGGGGCATCGGTCTCGACGAGGAGCCGTCCGGCATCGGCAATGGCCAGGGCCGCGCGCAGGTTGGCAGCGTTTTTGAACGTCACGGTCCCGGCGAAGGACATGAACCAGCCCTCCTCGTTGCAAATCCGGGCGAGCTCTTCGCCGCCGGAGAAGCAGTGGAACACCACCTGCTCCGGGGCGCCCTCCTCACGAAGGACCTGGACCACGTCCTCGTGCGCGTCCCGGTCATGGATCTGCAGCGTCAGGCCGAGGCGCTTGGCGATGTCGATGTGGCGGCGGAAGGAGTACCGCTGCTGGACCAGCCCCTCCCCCTCGGTGCGGAAGAAGTCCAGACCGGTTTCGCCAATGGCCCGGATCCGCGGGTGCGCCGCGAGATCCTCAATCTCCGCCAGAGCTTCCTCCAGTTCCCCGCGTTCTGCGTACGCCGGGGCGTCGTTGGGGTGCAGGGCGACGGCGCCCAGCAGCCGGGAGTCCTGCTCGACTGCCCGCACGGTGAAACGGGACGACTCTAGATCACACCCCACCTGTATCGCGCCCCGGACACCCACTGCCTCGGCGGCGTCGAGGGCGTCTTTGATGCTGACCGCCGGACCGGCATCCGGAAAGTCCAGGTGGGTGTGGTTGTCCATGACCGGGACGGGAAGGGGCTCCGGCGCCGGCGGATACGCCTTCCGGCCGGACGGACCGCGCCCAGCTTCCACGCTGCCGGTCGCGCGGAAAGGAGCGGGAGTCAGCGGATTGCACATCCTTTTAGCCTAGCCGCGGCCCGGGCGGAGAATTACCCGGAACTCTCTCTATGCTTCGTCAGTTGTGTTAGTACTCTGATACCAGGGACAGGCGTGAACCAGATGCGGGTGCCGGCATACGTTGCCGCTCCGCCCGGGCTGCACCAGGGCTGAAAGGCTGCCGATGGACTATCACCGAAGCACCTCTGTAGACGAAGCGCTGCCGGAGCAGCAGGGCCACGTGCGCCCGGTGCCCACGACCGGAAGCGCCCCGATGGAGGCCGCGGCCTTCCACGCCGCCAGCGAGCGCATCCTGCGCGCCATTAACACCGTGATCGACGGCAAGGCCGACGCCGCCAAATTGGCGCTGACCGTGCTGCTGGCCCAGGGGCATCTGCTCCTGGAGGATGTTCCGGGGGTGGGCAAGACCCTGCTGGCGAAGACCCTGGCCCGGACCATCGACTGTTCGGTCAGCCGGATCCAGTTCACGCCGGATCTACTGCCCTCCGATGTCACCGGGGTGTCCATTTACAACCAGGCGTCCCGCACGTTTGAGTTCCGGCCCGGCGCAGTGTTCGCCAACATTGTGATCGGCGACGAGATCAACCGGGCATCCGCCAAGACGCAGTCGGCCCTGCTGGAGTGCATGGAGGAGCACCAGGTCACGGTGGACGGCAAATCCTACAAACTCGACGAACCTTTCATGGTGGTGGCCACCCAGAACCCGATCGAGATGGAGGGCACCTACCCGCTGCCGGAAGCGCAGCGCGACCGTTTCATGGCCCGCATCTCGATGGGCTACCCGGACCACGACGCCGAGCTGGAGATGCTCGAAACGCACCAGGCCACCTCCCCGCTGACCCGGGTGACGGCAGTGGTCACCGCGGGAGAGGTGGCGTCCATGATCGCCGCCGTCCAGCAGGTATATGTGTCCGCCTCGATCAAGGAATATACGGTGTCCCTGGGCCGCGCCACGAGGGAGAGTGCCATGCTCAGGCTGGGTGCGAGCCCCCGTTCCATGCTGCAGCTGCTGCGGGCTGCCAAGGCCACCGCCGCCTTGGAGGGCCGGGATTTCGTGCTGCCCGACGACGTCGTGAGCGTCGCCGAAGCGGTACTGGCGCACCGGATCATCCTGGACCGTAAAGCGGCCAGCACCGGCGAGACTCCGCAGAGTGTCATCCGGTCCATCCTGGCGACGGTGCCTGTCCGCCAGGAGACGTCCCAGTCGCTGGCCCGGGCCGGTGGGGACAGCGGCCGAACCGGGTCCGGCGCGCAGCTCTCGGCCCACCCCGCCCGCCCCGCCGGCCGCTAGGAGGCTGAGGCGGCCGTGGCGTGGCTGGACCGGTTCCCGAAGCACATCTTCAGCCCACGCGGCTGGGGCCTGCTGGGAGCAGGCTTGCTGTTCCTGCTGGCCGCCCAGGTGCTGGGCCGTCGTGACCTGCTGGTGCTGGCCCTCCTGCTGCTGGTCCTGCCGCTGTTGTCGCTCGCCGGGACCAGGCTGCTCAAGCCCCGGTTCCAGGTCTACCGGGAGTTCAACCCGTCGCCGGTCGAGACCTCCTCGACCACTACCGTCCGGCTCGCGGTGGCGCGCACCGGCCCGGGTACCGGGCACGCACTCATGGACGAGCAACTCCCGTCCCGCTTCGGGCAGTCCCCGGTGTTCCGTTTTCCGGCGCGCACCGCTGCCGCAGGGTCCAGCCGCTATGAGTACAAGCTCCGGAGTGCGAAACGTGGCCAGTTCCTGATCGGGCCGGTCATGGCCGAATTCAGCGACCCCTTCGGGCTTTCCGTGCACCGCCACGCGATCGACAGCGGGGACGTCCTCACCGTGACCCCCGCGGCCGTTGAACTTTCCGTGACCGGGCTGGCCGGCGCACGCGGCCACGACGGCGTCACCGCCACCCGGATCCGCGCCAACCCGAGCGACGACGACGTCATGACGCGCGAGTACCGGCACGGCGATCCGATCCGCCGCGTGCACTGGGCGGCGACGGCCCGGCACGGCTCCCTCATGGTGCGGCAGGAGGAATCAGTCACGACACCGGAAGCGACGATCATCCTGGACCATCGGTTCCTGGCGTACTCCTCCGGCTTCGTCTCCGGAGGCGACGCGGCCGACGGACACGAGCCGGTCAGCAGCGACGCGTTCGAGTGGGCCGTCACCGCCGCCATGTCCATCAGCGCCCACCTCGGCGAGCGGAACTACGCCCTGCGCTGCCTGGACCCTGCGGGTGAACCGGCCTTCCTGAATTCGCCCTCGGCGCCCGAGCCGGAGACCGACGAATATGTCGGGGTCGGCGGCCTGCAGTCCATTGCAGCGAGCCTCGCCGCGATCCAGCTGACCGGACCGCGCCGTCCCGCGGCCGAGACGGGGCAGCAGCCCTTCGACGACCGGCTGATGGACAAGCTCTCCGCGCACCGGCTGCGCGGGCCCATCCTCGCGATCCTGGGACGGCTCTCGGCGTCCGAGGCGCGCTCGCTCGCTCCGGCGGCCGGCTTCGGCGCGAATGCCTTCGCCCTCGTGGTCACCGACCGCGCGGCAGATACCGGGCCGGTCCTGGAGAGCCTGCGCCGCGGGGGGTGGCGTGCCGTAGCCGTCTCCCCCGCAACCCCGCTGCCTGCCGCATGGTCGGCCTTCGACCAGGGCGGGACCCCGGCGCTCTCGGCTGCCGCCGACGTGCGGCGCGGCTCGGGAGGCCGGCGATGACGCTGGCTCCGCAGCGCGGCACGGCCCCCGGGGCGTCCGGGCGCGACGCCGGGAAGCCTCCGGTTATCCCGCGCGGAGGCGCCGGCCGGACGAAGCTGGCGGGCTTCGAACCGTGGGTCATGGGACTCGCCGTCGCGGTCAGCGTCGCGGGGGCAGCCCTGGGGCTCAACGGCGTACTGCGCGGCTGGGCGTGGTACCCGGCCGCGCTCACCACGGTCCTCGGCGTCGCGATGACGATGGCGGCGCTCCGCGCGTTGCGGCAGCGCAGCGTCCTGGTCGGCGCCGGAGGCTTCGCGGCGTTGGCGCTGGTCCTGACGTTCACCTTTTTCCGGCAGCACAGCATCGCCGGATTCATCCCCTCCGGCGACACCATGGACCAGGTTCAGCGATACCTGCAGCGCGCCAGCGAAACCGTACTGGCCGAGACCACCCCCGTGGCGCCGAACGCCGGCATCGTGCTGCTGATCTGCGCCGTGTTGGGTCTGCTGGTGATCCTCATCGACGCCCTTTGCGTCCCGCTCGGCATGCCGGCCACCAGCGGGCTCGGGATCCTTGCCATCCTGGTGGTGCCGGCCATGGTCAAGCCGCAAAGTGTCGGCTGGTTGGGTTTCACGGGTGCCGCGATCGGCTATCTGATGGTCCTGGCCTGCAGCCACTGGTTCCAGCCGGGCTCGGGGATCCGCACGGACACGGCACCGAGCCCGGGCCAGCTCAAACGCGCCTCCGTGACCGGGGCCATGGCGTTGGCCCTCACGCTTCTGCTCCAGCTAGTGGTCCCCGGCTTCGACCAGGGCACCTTCCCACAGGGCTCACGGCTGAATCCCTGGGGCGCGTCCAACGGTCTGAACCCGATGATCAGCCTGGGCAACAGCCTACGTAGCCCCGACGGAACCGGCCGGATCACCTACGCCACCAATGCCGCCGCGGCACCCTATCTTCGCTCCGTCACGGTGGACAGCTTCGACGGCGATTCGTGGTCGCCGGACGACCGGGACGCCAGCCGCCGGGCGGTCAACGGACGGATGGACGCAGGGCTCGACTCCACCGTTCAGGAGGAGGTCCAGGTGGTCACGGCCGTTGATGCCGGCCAGTTCACGAGCCCGTACCTGCCGGTTCCCTACGCGCCCGAGGCGGTCAACGGCCTGACCGGACGGTGGAACTGGGATCCGGCGACGCTGAGTATTAAAGGGGTGGATGTGAACTCCCGCAACCAGCAGTATGTGGTGACGTCGGTGACACCGAAGCTGACCCCCGCCATGCTGGCACAGTCCTCGGACCCGGTACGTGGCGTCCCGGACACGTTCACGCGGATCCCGGCGAATGTTCCCCAAATCGTGCGGCAGACCGCCGATACAGTCACGGCAGGCAGCAACACCGGCTACGCCAAGGCCATGGCGATCCAGACGTACCTGCGGTCCCCGGAGTTCCGCTACTCGCTCCAGTCCCCCGTCCAGGGCGGCTATGACGGCAACGGGCTCTCCGTCCTGGCGGACTTCCTGACCCAAAAAAGCGGCTATTGCATTCATTTCGCCTCAGCGATGGCCGTCATGGCGCGGCTGGAAGGAATCCCCAGCCGGATCGCCGTCGGCTACGCGCCGGGCCGCGTCACCGGCGCCACGGTCTCGATTCCCGGTCAGGCGGCGCTGCCCGAGTACGAGGTCGATGCCCGTGACGCGCATGCCTGGCCCGAGCTCTACTTCCAGGGCGTCGGCTGGGTGGCTTTCGAACCGACACCGTCCCGCGGTGTGGTGCCGGGCTACGCTGCCGAGCCGGCGGCGCCCAGCGGCGCCAGTACCAACGAAAACAACGACGGACTGGTCCCCACGGGCGACCCGAAGCCCACCACGGCTCCGGCGCCGTCCCCGCTGACGCTGCCCGGACCCGGTGGTGACGGCGGCTCGGATGCCCGGTACGTGCCCCTGCTTTACGCCGCCGGCAGCCTGCTGCTGATGATGCTGCTGGCAACTCCGGCGCTGGCGCGCGGCAGTATCCGGCGGCGCCGGCTGACGGCGTCCGGAGCTGCCGGTTCAGGGAGCGCGGCGCCGGCCTGGGCCGAACTGCAGGACCTGGCCACCGACTTTCGCGTTCCGCCGCGCAGCAGCGAGTCCCCGCGGCACTTCGCCGGGCGGCTGCGCGGGTCGGGGGCGCTTGGCGAAACGGGCGGCCTGGACGCACCGGCCCACGCGGCCGTGGCGTCGCTGACCGGGGACTTCGAACGCCAGCAGTACGGCCGTCCCGACTCCGGTTCCCCGGCCGGCGGCCCGCCAGCGGACCGGATCGCACTGGTCCGCGAGACCCTGCGGGCCAACGCGTCCTGGTGGACCCGGCTGCGGGCCACCTGGGTGCCGCCCTCGCTCGCCGCCCGCTGGGGCGGCCGTGCGGCGACGCCGTTGCGCGCGCTCTCCGCCCCGGCCAAGAGTGCCCGTCGCGGTGCCGCAGAGATATGGTCCAGGATCCGCGACGCCGTGCGCAGGCTGCGGCGCGGCTAGCCGGCGTAGGGGTCGGCGATGCCGATGTACTGGGTGTAGAGGTATTCCTCGATGCCCTCGAGGCCGCCCTCGCGGCCCAGTCCGGACTGCTTGACGCCGCCGAACGGGGCGGCCGCGTTGGACACCACGCCGGCGTTCAGGCCGAGCATCCCCGTCTCCAGGCGTTCGCCCATCCGGATGCCGCGGTTCAGGTCTTTCGTGAAGACGTAGGCCACCAGACCGTACTCGGTGTTGTTGGCGAGCCGGACCGCCTCGTCCTCGGTGCCGAAGGTGATGATCGGGGCGACCGGGCCGAAGATTTCCTCCGACAGGATCCGGGCGCCCTCGGTGATGCCGGTGAGGATCGTGGGCTGGTAGAAGTAGCCGGGGCCTTCGACAGCGGAACCGCCGGTGACCGCCACCGCGCCGGCGGCGACGGCGTCGGTGACCAGTTCGTGGACCTTGTCCCGGCTCTTGGCATCGATCAGCGGGCCAAGCTTGGAGTCCGCTTCGGTGCCGCGGGCCGTCGTCATTTCCGCCATCTTCGCGGCGAACTTCGCCGCGAATTCGCCGGCGACGGACTCGTGCACGATGAACCGGTTGGCCGCGGTGCAGGCCTCACCCATGTTCCGCAGCTTCGCCAGCATCGCCCCGGCGACGGCGGCGTCGACGTCGGCGTCCTCGAACACCACGAACGGGGCGTTGCCGCCGAGCTCCATCGAGGTCCGCAGCACCGTCTCCGACGCGTCGGCAAGCAGCCGGCGGCCGACTTCGGTGGAGCCGGTGAAGGAGAGCTTGCGGAGCCGGGAATCCTTGATCAGCGGACCGGTCGTGGCACCCGCGGTGGAGGTCGGGATCAGGTTCAGCACCCCCGCCGGCAGGCCGGCTTCCAGCATGACGGCCGCGAACAGCTGAGAGGTCAGGGGGGTCAGGTTCGCGGACTTGAGCACCATGGTGCAGCCGGCGGCGACGGCAGGGGCGATCTTGCGGGTGGCCATGGCCAGCGGGAAGTTCCACGGCGTGATCAGCAGACAGGGACCCACCGGCTTCTTGGTCACCAGCAGCCGGGACTTGCCGTCCGGGGAGACCGAGTACCGCCCGGACGTGCGGACGGCTTCCTCGGAGAACCAGCGCAGGAACTCGGCGCCGTAAGTGACCTCGCCACGGGCCTCGGCCAGCGGCTTGCCCATCTCCAGAGTCATCAGCAGGGCGAAGTCTTCGGCCCGTGCGGTGACGAGTTCAAAGGCGCGGCGCAGGATTTCGCCGCGCTCCCGTGGCGGGACCTTGGCCCACGACTCCTGCGCGGCAGCCGCCGCGTCGAGGGCGGCGGCGCCGTCCTCGGGACCGGCGTCGGCGATGCTCAGCAGGACCGTGCCGGTGGCGGGATCCTCGACGTCGAAGGTCTTGCCGGACATGGCCGGACGCCACTGTCCGTCAATCAGCAGGCCTGTCGGAATCGAGGCCAGCAGGCCGGCCTCACGCTCCGCGGTCACGGTGGGCTGGGCAGTTACGGTCACAACGACTCCCTCGTACAGCAATGGGCGGGTCCCATTGGATCGCCCCGCAACAGTGCGCGGCGGGCTGGGTTTATGCCACGGTACTGCTCCATTCCGCGGGGTGTCTACGCCTGGGCGCACTAGACAGCACCGTTATTGCTGTGCAGCTGCACAAGGAAAATGGGGCACGCCTCGCCCGGCCGGAGCACCGGTCTGCGGCCGGCTCAGCGTGTGGCTCAGCGTGCGGCTCAGCGTGCGGCGAGGACGGCCGAGTAGAGTTCCCGTTTGCTGACCCTGGCGTCCTCGGCCACGGCGGCGACGGCTTCTTTCAGCCTGATGCCCTGGGCGATCAGCGCGTTCACGGCGTCGACCTGATCTTCCGGTTTGCCCGGCTCCCGTTCGGGCGCGCCGCCCACGACGACGGCGATCTCGCCGCGGACTTCGCTGGTTTCGGCCCACTCGAGGAGTTCGCGCAAGTTCCCCCGGATAACTTCCTCATAGGTCTTGGTGAGCTCCCGGCAGACGGCCGCTCGGCGATCGGCGCCGAAACGTTCGCACAGGGCACGGAGCATCGGCTCCAGCCGGTGCGGCGCCTCAAAGAACACCATGGTCCGCCGTTCGGCGTCGAGGTCCGCGAGCCGAGAAGTCCGCTCCCCCGCTTTCCGCGGCAGGAAGCCCTCGAAACAGAAGCGGTCCGTCGGCAGTCCGGAGAGGGCGAGCGCGGTCAGCACTGCCGAGGGACCGGGAACGGCGGTGACAGTGAGGCCCGCAGCGACGGCACCTTCCACCAGGCGGAAGCCCGGGTCCGAGACCGACGGCATGCCGGCGTCCGTCACCATCACCAGCGTCTTCCCGGACCGCACCTGGTCGAGGAGTTCGCCGGTCTTGGCCTCCTCGTTGTGCTCGTGGTAGCTGACTACCCGGCCGGCCACGGCGATGCCGAGGCTTTGCACCAGCCGGTGCAGCCGCCGGGTGTCCTCGGCTGCGACAATGTCCGCCGTCGTCAGCAGTTCGACCAGCCGGGCGGAGGCGTCACCGACGTTGCCGATCGGGGTTGCGGCCAGCACGATCCGGCCTGGACCGGGGGCCGTTCCCGCTGCCGGGACGGCGTCGGCGGGGGCGGGTGACGGTGACGTGCCTTGGGAAGTGCTTCGCTCGGGATCCACCCCCCAAGCCTACTGCCGGCGGGCGGCGCGCGGGACCGAAGATCCCGGCCGCGAAAGGTAGCATGGGCAACGTGACGCAGACCCCCATGCGGCCTGCCGAGGCCGGTTCAACCGCGTCGGTGCGCGCCGATCCCCGCCCGGACAGCATCGACACCGGCCGCCGCGGCGCCGCCGGAACCGGCCGCAACCTTGAGGGGCACCGCTGGATCAGCCGGCCCGCTGAGGCATTCACCACCGAAGCGCTCACGGAGCGGCTGGTCGGCAGCATCCGCAGCTGGCGGGACTATCCGCCGTCGCTGCGCCTGTGGTTCTGGCTCATTCCGGCCCTGACCGCGGTGCTCGGCGGGATCCTGCGTTTCGTCCGGCTGGACACCCCGCACAACCTGGTCTTCGACGAAACCTATTACGTCAAGGACGCTTACTCCCTCTTGGTCAGCGGCTACGAACGCGCGTGGCCGGACAAGGCCAACGACGCCTTCATCGCCGGCAACCCCGGGGTGCTGCTGGACAGCCCGGAGTACGTGGTCCATCCGCCGGTGGGCAAGTGGATGATCGCCGCCGGCATGTGGCTGTTCGGGCCGGAGAGCTCCTTCGGCTGGCGTTTTGGTGCGGCCCTGACCGGCACGCTCTCAATCTTCCTGCTAGCCCTGATCGCGCAGAAGCTGTTCCGCTCGCTCACCCTGGGCGCCGTGGCCGGGGTGCTCCTGGCGGTGGACGGCCATCACCTCGTCATGTCGCGCACCTCGCTGCTGGACATCTTCCTGATGTTCTGGATCCTGGCCGCGTTCGGCGCATTGTTGATGGACCGCGACGACGGCCGCCGCCGGCTCGCGGCCCGGCTCGGCAGGCAGGCCAGGGAATCCGCTGGCGGCATCCCGTCGCGGTTGCAGCTCGCCGCGGGCCCCTGGCTGGGAATCCGCTGGTGGCGGCTGGCCGCCGGGGCCTGCCTTGGGCTGGCGGTCGGCACCAAATGGTCGGCGCTGTTCTTCCTGGCCGGCTTCGGGCTGTTGACAGTCCTCTGGGACCTCAGCGCGCGCCGCATCGCCGGCGTCCATGGCTGGATCACCGGCGGCATCATCAAGGACGGCATCGCCGCCTTCCTGAGCATTGTTCCCGTCGCAACCCTGGTCTACACGGCCACCTGGACCGGCTGGTTCCGCTCCAGCAACGCCTACTACCGGCACTGGGCCGAAAACAATCCCTCGGCGCAGTGGGGCTGGATTCCCGACTCGCTCCGCTCGCTGGCGCACTACCACCTCGAGGCCTACAACTTCCATCAGGGCCTGAGCGCGGACCACCCCTATGCGGCGAGCGCTTGGAGCTGGCTGGTCATGGGGCGGCCGACGTCGTTTTTCTATGAGTCGCCCAAGCAGGGCACGGCGGGCTGTGAGCTGCCCAGCTGCACCTCGGCGATCCTCTCTGTCGGCAACCCGCTGATCTGGTGGAGCGCGGCAATCTGCCTCGGCGTCCTGCTGTTCTGGTGGCTGGGCCGCCGTGACTGGCGCGCCGGGGCCGTCCTGGCCGGTGTGGGCGCCGGCTACCTGCCGTGGTTTATGTACCCGCAACGCACCACGTTCTTCTTCTATGCGGTCTCCTTCGAACCGTTCCTGGTGCTCGCCCTCGTCTACTGCCTGGGGCTGGTCCTGGGCCGGCGCACGGACCCGCTCTGGCGGCGCCGCTCCGGCTTCTACCTCGTGGCGCTCTTCGTCGTGGCGGCCGTGCTGCTCTCGGCATTCTTCTACCCGGTGTGGACCGCGGAAGTGATTTCGTACCAGGACTGGCGGTTCCGGATGTGGATGCCGTCCTGGATCTAGGGCCAATGCCGTTTACTTTGTGTTTTTTGGTGTTTTCTTGAGTGGCCAGTTGGACATTTTGCGTTTGACGGCGCGGGGGACGGTGCGTTGCCGGCGTG
>NZ_JBEPNK010000020.1:0-68682 GCF_040546245.1 Arthrobacter sp. UYEF3 | reverse complement strand
CAGCGCCGGGTGCATTCGGAGCCGCCGATCAGGAAGGTCGCTTCCTTGTCTTCCCAGCATTCGAAGATGTTGGGGCAGCCGGCCTCTTCACAGACGGTGTGGAGGCCTTCCTTTTTGACCAGGTTCTTGAGCTGGACGAACTCCGGGCCCATCTGGACCTTGGCCTTGATCCACTCGGGTTTCCGTTCCACCGGGGTGGCCGCATTGCGCTGCTCAATCCGCAGCATCTTCCGGCCTTCTGGTGCCAGTGTCATTGTTCTCTTTCCTTGGGACGGGTGCCGGCTGGGCGGCCGGTGCGCCGGGTCTTGTTCAACGCCTTCGAAGGCCGCCGCATGGTCCACCGGGACGACCACATCCTGGTGGAAGTCGGCTAGCTGGAAGCGGTTTCCCGCCGGGACCCGGGCCGGCTTAGTGCCCGCGGGCGAGCCATTCCTGCAGCTGCGGTGCTTCGGCGCCGATCGTCGTCGAATCACCGTGCCCGGTGCGCACCACCGTGTCCGCCGGAAGCGTGAGCAGCCGCGCCCTGATGGACTCGATGATGGCGGGGAAGTCACTGAAGGACCGGCCGGTGGCGCCCGGGCCGCCCTGGAACAGCGTGTCGCCGGTGAAGACCGTGCCCTCGCCGGCCAGGTGGAAGCTCACCGAGCCGGGCGAGTGGCCCGGCGTGTGAAGCGCCACCAGCCCTGCGCCGGCGACGTCAAAGGAGTCACCGTCGTCGATGCGGTGATCCGGCTCGGTTCCCGGGAAGACCCGGTCCCACAACATCCAGTCGTCGCGGTGCAGGTAGACCGGCGCTCCGACCAGGCTGCGGAACTCGCCCACGGCCGCGATGTGATCGTCGTGGCCGTGAGTGAGCAGGATGGCCTTGACCTTCCGGCCGGCGACGGCGGCCGCGATGGCGGCGGCGTCGTGGGCCGGATCGATCACCAGGCATTCCGCGTCGTTGCCGACGATCCAGACGTTGTTGTCCACGTCCCAGGTGCCGCCGTCGAGCGAAAACGTTCCCGAGGTGATCAGTTGGTCGATCCGCAAGCCGGTTCCGGGCCTGCCGGGGGTGCCGTTCACAGCTCGACCACGGAACGGAGCACGGCGCCGCCGTGCATCTTCTCGAAGGCTGCCTCGATGTCATTGATCGTGATGCGTTCGGTCACGAAGGCATCGAGGTCCAGCCGGCCCTGACGGTAGAGGTCGATCAGCATGGGGAAGTCGCGGGACGGCAGGCAGTCACCGTACCAGGACGACTTCAGCGAACCTCCGCGGCCGAAGACGTCAAGCAACGGCAGCTCCAGGGTCATGTCCGGGCTCGGGACGCCGACCAGGACCACGGTGCCGGCAAGGTCGCGGGCGTAGAACGCCTGCTTGTAAGTCTCGGGCCGTCCGACGGCGTCGATTACGACGTCGGCGCCGAAGCCGCCGGTGAGTTCTCGGATCGCCTCGACAGGGTCGACGCCGGAGGAATCCACGGTGTGGGTGGCGCCGAGTTCCTTGGCGCGTTCGAGCTTCTTGGCGTCGATGTCCACGGCAATCACGGTGGTGGCGCCAGCGAGCGCGGCGCCGGCAACCGCAGCCGTGCCCACTCCGCCGCAGCCGATCACCGCGACGGAATCGCCGCGCTTGACGTTGCCGGTGTTGATGGCGGCGCCGAGGCCTGCCATGACACCGCAGCCCAGCAGGCCGATCGCGGCGGGGTCGGCGGCGGGGTCCACCTTGGTGCACTGGCCGGCGGCGACGAGGGTCTTCTCTGCGAACGCGCCGATGCCGAGCGCGGCAGTCAGCTCCGTGCCGTCCTCCAGGGTCATCTTCTGGGTCGCGTTGTGGGTGTTGAAGCAGTACTGCGGCTCACCGCGGCGGCAGGCCCGGCACTCGCCGCAGACGGCGCGCCAGTTCAGCACCACCCGGTCGCCCGGGGCCACCTCGGTGACGTCGGGGCCGACGGCGCTGACCACGCCGGTGGCCTCGTGGCCGAGCAGGAACGGGAAATCGTCGTTGATGGCGCCCTGCTTGTAGTGCAGGTCGGTGTGACAGACGCCGCAGGTGAGGATATCCACCAGGGCCTCGCCGGGTCCGGGCTCCGGCACCAGGATGGTCTCCAGGGTGACGGGGGCGTTCTTGGACCGGACTACTGCGGCTTTGACTTTGTGGACCATGGGGAGGGCTCCTTTCATCACCGCGTCCGTTGCCTTTCGCGGCCGGATGCGGCACGGCGCGGGTCCTGGGTGATCCGGGAGACCGCGCCGTAGCTGGTGTGGTGGTGTGTCCTTGTTGAGAAAGCTTTAGGCCGCGAGGCGGCTCTTCACCTCTGCTGCGGAGGGGTTGGTGGCCGCGGTGCCGTCCGGGAAGAGCACGGTGGGGACAGTGCGGTTGCCTCCGTTGAGCTGCTCCACGAGCTCGGCGGTACCTTCGACTTCCTCGATGTTGACCTCCGTGTAGCCGATGCCCTGTGCGTCCAGTTGCTTCTTTAGCCGGTTGCAGTAGCCGCACCAGGTCGTCGAAAACATGGTGATGGTGCCGGAATCGGGGGTAAAGTCCACGGAAATCTCCTCAAGCTGGTCAGTGCTGCCGGCCGCACGCTTCGCACCGGCGTTGCGCGGTGGTCATCGGTCGGGACAGTCGGATATCACTTGGGACAACCGTAACCCGCCGGGCGCTATTCCCGCAGCCCGCCGGGCCGGTGCCAGGGCGCTTCCCGCCGGGCCGGTGCCAGGGCGCTTCCCGCCGGGCCGGTGCCAGGGCGCTTCCCGCCGGGCCGGTGCCGGTGGCATGCTGGTGCCATGTGTGGACGCTACGTGATGGCCCGGGCCGTCGGAGACCTGCTGGCAGACTTTGATGCCGAACTGGAGGAAGAGTTCCTGATTCCGCCGTCCTGGAACGTCGCCCCGACCGCGGACGTGCCGATCCTTCTGGAACGGCTGGTGGACGGGGAGTTTCCCGCCAAGCGAGTGCGGCAGTTGCACATTGCCCGCTGGGGGCTCGTGCCGTCGTGGTCCAAGGACCCCGGCATCGGCTCGAAAATGATCAACGCCCGCAGCGAGAGCGTGCTGGAGAAGCCCGCGTTCCGGAAGGCCGCCCGGTCCCGGCGCTGCGCGGTCCCGGCGGACGGCTACTACGAGTGGAAGGGCGAGGGCCGCGGCAAGCAGCCGTACTACGTGCACCCGAGGGACGGCAGCGCTATTGTCTTCGCGGGGCTCTATGAATGGTGGAAGGATCCGTCGAAAGCGGAGGATGACCCGGAGCGCTGGTTGCTGTCGACTTCGATCATGACCACCGACTCGCCGCCGGAGGGCTACGCGGGCGGGATGCTGGCGGAACTGACGGCCCTGCATGACCGGGTCCCGCTGCCGATGGACCGCCGGACCATGGAGACCTGGCTGGACCCGCAGGCCGACGATGCCGCCGCCCTGGTGGGGCTGGTCCGGGCCGGCGCACACGACGTGGCCGAGGGCTGGGCGATCGACGCCGTCGGCACCGCCGTCGGAAACGTCAGGAACGACTCCCCGGAGCTGATCGAGCCGGTCGGCAGCCTGTTCTGAGTAAAGGCGGCTAGACCGTGACCCTGCCGCCGGCGTCGACCGTCCAGGTGGGGTTGAAGGCGATCTCCCAGCGGAAGCCGTCCGGGTCGGCGAAGTAGCCGGTGTATCCGCCCCAGGGCTGGGTCTTCGGCGCTGCCACGACGTCGGCGCCCGCGGCTTCTGCCTGGCGCATCACCGACTCCACCTCCTCCGCGCTGCCGACGTTGTGGCTCAGGGTGATCCAGGGCACGCCGGCGGGGGCATCCGTTCCCGCCTCGGCCTGCATCTGCGCGGCGTTCCAGAGCGAGAGGATGAGGCCGTGGTTTGCCTGCAGGAAGACCACCTCGCCGGGAACCTCCCGGTGGACCGGCCAGCCGAGGCCCTCGACGTAGAAGCGGCGCGAGGCGTCAACGCTGCGGACCCCAAGTGAGATGAAGTCGACCCGCGGTTGCATCATGCGATCCTGTCATGCACTTGGCGGCTCAGCACGGTACGGCTGTTAGAGCGACTCTTCGACGGGCACGTTGGCCTGGTACTCCCTGCCCTCGCAATCGCTGAACGCCGTCATCAGGTGGCCTTTGACCAGCCCCCGGACCGTGCTGATCGGAAAGGTCCCGGTGATGGTGTTGCCGGAGTGCTCCACTCCCTTGAGGTCAAAGTTCTCCTCCGTGCCGTCGTGGCTGAAGCAGAAAAAGGACACGGCCTCGCCGTTTATGAACTCGATTTCCATCCGGCGCTGGTGGGAGTGGTCCGGGGTGGCCGCGACGAGCCCCACCACATAGGCGCCGGAACTCGGAATATTCCCGTCGATAGCGAACATCGCCACCAAGGTTGAATCCTTGGCGGCGATGGTTACGTGCTTCAGGAGTGCGCTGTGGGAGCTCATGGCTCAATCCTGCTACCTGCGCCTGCGTCCGTCCACCCCCGATCTAGGTTTTGTCCCCGGCCCGGCGTAGACTGAAGTATTCGAAGATATATTCGAATACTTCAAGATGTTCACGCACAAAATTATTGTGGCCAGCGCTCCGGGAGGCACCATGGGGATGTTCAGCGAGTCGGTGGACGTCGTCTGCACCCCGGCAGGCCAGCCGGAGTCCCTGGACTGGGCCGGGCGGCACTATGCCCTCTGCGCCGAGCCGGTCCGCTGGTTTGAGCGGCGCCAGTGGTGGGCGGAAGAACGGCGGGCGCCGCTGGGCAGCGGCCCGGGGCTGGTGGACCACGAAATCTGGCGCGTCCAGGTCCGGGATGCCGGGAACCCGGAGCGGACCCTCACCCTTGACCTGAGCCGGCACCTGGCCAGCGGACGCTGGCGGCTGCTGCGGATCCACGATGCCCTGCGACCACTCCGGAAACCCGAATCGGCATGAGCTTTACCCACCTGCACGTTTCCACCGCGTTCAGCGCCCACTACGGGGTGTCCTGGCCGGAGGAGTTGGCTGCCGCCGCCGCCGCGGACGGCGCCACGGCGCTCGCCTGCACGGACCGCGACGGGCTCTACGGCACGGTCAAGCACCTGAAAGCCTGCATGGCGGCAGGGCTGGACCCGGTCGTGGGGGTGGACCTCGCGGTCTTCGACGACGACGGCGACCTCCGCACCCGGCTCGGAGGACGCGTCGTCGTCCTGGCGCACGGGCAGAACCACGGCGCCGGGTACCGGGCGCTGTGCCGGCTGGTCTCCGACGCCCATGCCCGTACCTCGGGCAAGGCCGGGGGAGCGGTGCCCGTCGCCGTGACCCGTGCGGAACTGGCCTCCCGCGCCCTGGATCCGCACACCCTCAAGCCGGTGCTGACCGTGCTGGTCGGCCCGGACTCCGACGTCGGCCGTGCCATGGGCGGGCGGCGCTACCTGCGCCCCCGCACGCTCTTCAAACGCTGGCTGGACGCCATGCCGCCGGGAACCCTCGCCGCCGAGGTCGTCTCGCAGCTCAGCCCGCCGGGCGAGCCGCTGAGCACGGCCCACGCAGTGCGGATGCTCAAGCTTGCCGCGGAACACTCAGTCCCGGCGGTGCTAAGCAACGCCGTTCGGTACTGCGCCGAGGACGGCGCAGCGACAGCGGACGTGCTGGACTCCGCCCGGACGCTCAAATCCCTGCCCGAGCTCTCGGCCGCCCCGCTGCTGCAACCCAACGGGCAGGGCTGGCTGAAATCCTCCGCGCAGATGCTGCGGCTCGGCCAGGAGATCATGCACGCCGCCGGGTACGGCGCCGCGGACCTGAAAAGCCTGCTGGCACACACCGAGGCGCTCGCGGACCGCTGCCGGATGGATCCGGGCACGGACATGGGATGGAAGCAGCCCGTGGTCCCGGAGGCCTCGGTGATCGGGATTGCGGGGGATCCGCTCGTGGAGCTCACGCGGCGCTGCGAGGCGGGCATCAGCCGGCGCTTCCCGGGCATCACCGGGAAGCCTGCCGCAGAGCTGCATGCCCGGCTGGAACACGAACTGCGGATCATCGACAGCCTGGGCTTCGCCGCCTACTTCCTGACCGTCGCGGAGGTGTCCCGGATGATCCAGGATATGGGGGTCCGGGCCGCAGCCCGCGGCTCGGGCGCCTCCAGCCTGGTCAACTTCCTGATCGATGTCAGCCAGGTGAACCCGCTGCAGCACGACTTGATTTTCGAGCGCTTCCTGTCCCGTGACCGCGCCACCCTCCCGGATATCGATATCGACGTCGAAAGCGCCGAACGGCACAACGTCTACCGGAAGATCTTTGAGCGCTTCGGCTCCGAACGCGTCACGCTGATGAGCATGCAGAACGGGTACCGCGCCCGGGGCGCCGTCCGCGACGCCGGCCTGGCCCTGGGCATGGACGGCGGCGACATCGACGAGATCGCCAAGCAGCTGTGGCGGTTTTCGGCCCGGAACTTCCGCGAGGCCCTGGTGGAGAAGCCGGAGCTGAAGGAGTTCGCCGGCCGGGTGGAGCAGCGCGGCTTCAGCGAAAACCAGCAGCTGGACCTGCTGGTGGACCTGACCGAACGGCTGGACCGGCTGCCGCGCCACATTTCGATGCACCCCTGCGGGGTCATCCTGGGCGACGCGACGCTGCTGGACCGCACCCCGGTCCAGCCCAGCGGGCTGGGCCTGCCGATGAGCCAGTTCGACAAGCACGACATGGACCCGATGGGCATGCTCAAACTCGATGTCCTCGGCGTCCGGATGCAGTCCGCCATGGCCTTTGCGGTCCGGGAGGTGATCCGGCTGCATCCGTCCAAGGCAGAGGTGGTGGCGGCCGGCCGCCACCCGGCCGGACCGGACGGCACCGGGCCGGATTACATCGCCGCGGACGGCCGCATCGACCTCAACGCCGTCCCGCTCGACGACGAACCCACCTATGAGCTGATCCGCAGCACCCATACCCTGGGCTGCTTCCAGATCGAGTCCCCGGGCCAGCGGGAACTGATCGGCAAGCTGGCGCCCCGGGAATTCAACGACCTCATCATCGACATCTCGCTGTTCCGGCCCGGGCCGATGAAGTCGGATATGGTCCGGCCCTTCCTGGAACACCGGCACGGCTTCGCGCCGGAGGTCTACCCGCATCCGGACCTGAAACCGGTGCTCCAGGAGACGCACGGGGTGACCGTGTTCCATGAGCAGATCCTCAAGACTTTCGACGTGATGACCCGCTGCGGGCTGGCCCGGGCCGACGAATTCCGGCGTGCCCTCGGCAACGAGGCACTGGAAGGCAAGGTGGAGGAATTCTTCCGCCGCGAGGCCCGCGCCCGGAACTACACGCCCGAGGTGGTGGATAAGGTCTGGGGCACCCTGAAGGCATTCGGCAGCTTCGGCTTCTGCAAGGCGCACGGCGCCGCCTTCGCCGTGCCCACCTACCAGTCGGCCTGGCTCAAGACCCACCACCCCGAAGCCTTCCTGGCCGGACTCTGGGAACATGACCCCGGCATGTACCCCAAACGGCTGCTGGTGGCCGAGGCCCGGCGGCTGGGGATCCCCATCCTGCCGCTGGATATCAACCGCAGCCAGGCCGAATACCGGGTGGAGCGGGTGGAAACCGGACCGGACCGGGGCAGGCTGGGCATCCGGCTGAGCATCAACGGTATCTTCGGACTCTCCGGCGCCGAACTGAAACGGATCGTGGCCGGCCAGCCCTATGACTCCCTCGCGGACCTGCGGGCCCGCTCCCGAATCAGCAAGCCCAGCATCCAGCGCCTGGCCCAGCTGGGCGCCTTCGACACGCTGCACCGTGCCTCCGGCGGAACCGCCAACCGGGCCGACCTGGTCCAGCACCTGCAGCAGCTGCAGGCCCGGCCGCACCGCAAGGGCGTGGAGGTCATCGAGGGCCAGCTGGCGTTGCCGCTGGGCGACGTCGAACTCAAAAACCTGAAGGGCGGGCTCCCGGCCCCCACGCTGGTGGAAACCATCCGGGCCGAACTGGACCTGATGGCGGTGGATGTCAGCGGGCATCTAATGGCTAGCCACCGGCCCCTGCTGGACCGGCTGGGCGTAACCACGGCGGATAAGCTGCTGGGACTGCGCAACGGCACCGAAGTGCTGGTGGCCGGGGTGCGGGTGGCCACCCAGACCCCGCCGATGCGCGGCGGCCGCCGGGTGGTGTTCATCAGCATCGACGACGGTACCGGCTGCGTGGACTCGGTCTTCTTCCATGAGGCCCAGGAACAGTCCGGGCCCCTGCTGTTCGGCACCCGGCTGCTGCTGATCCGGGGAACCACCCGGCGGACCGGGCCGCGGGGGATCAGCATCAGCGCCTCCATGGCCTGGGACCTCAGCCGCACCGAGACCCTGCCCTTCCCCCCGGCCGCACCCGGCGGCCCCGGCGAACCCGGCGGACCCGGCGCGCCGTCAAAAGCCGCGGTGCCGGGCCCCCTGGACGGGATCCGCCGGAACCTGGCCATCACCGGGTTCTCCGGCTAAACAGCGGCTGACTGCCGGCCGGCCGCGTTGGTTGGCCCATCCGGAACCCGATAGCATGGACGAGGCTGGCTGTGGTCCCCGTACGCCACAAGCTACGAAGCCTAAACTTTGAATAGGAGACACCCGTGTCAGAAGCCCAGCAGATCACCCTTCTCGTCGACGGCGAAGAGACCAAGGTGACTACCGGGACAACCGGCGCGGAACTCTTTTTTGAGCGCCGCGACGTCGTTGTTGTCCGCGTCGACGGCGAACTGAAAGACCTGGACCAGCCGCTGCCCGAGGGCGCCACCATCGAAGGTGTCACCATCGGCTCCCCGGACGGTCTCAACGTACTGCGCCACTCCACCGCCCACGTCATGGCCCAGGCTGTGCAGCAGCTGCGTCCCGACGCCAAGCTCGGCATCGGCCCCTACATCACCGACGGCTTCTACTTCGACTTCGACGTCGAGGAGCCGTTCACCCCGGAAGACCTGCGCCAGCTGGAAAAGATGATGCAGAAGATCATCAACCAGAACCAGAAGTTCGTCCGCCGCGTGGTCACCGAGGACGAAGCACGCGAGGCGATGAAGAACGAGCCCTACAAGCTCGAACTGATCGGCCTCAAGGGCGCCGGGTCAGACGCCGACGGCTCCAGCGTCGAGGTGGGCGGCAACGAACTGAGCATCTATGACAACGTCGAACGCAAGGACGGCACCACCGTCTGGTGCGACCTGTGCCGCGGCCCGCACCTGCCCAACACCAAGCTGATCTCCAACGCCTTTGCACTGACCCGCTCCTCCGCGGCCTACTGGCGCGGCAGCGAAAAGAACAAGCAGCTGCAGCGCATCTACGGCACAGCGTGGCCCACCAAGGAAGCCCTCAAGGCGTACCAGGAGCGGATCGCCGAGGCCGAACGCCGCGACCACCGCAAGCTCGGCGTAGAGCTGGACCTGTTCTCCTTCCCGGATGAACTGGGCTCGGGCCTGCCGGTGTTCCATCCCAAGGGCGGCATCATCCGCAAGGCCATGGAGGACTACTCCCGCCAGCGGCACGTCGACGCCGGCTACGACTTCGTCTACACCCCGCACATCACCAAAGGCCACCTCTACGAGGTCTCCGGCCACCTGGACTGGTACCGCGAAGGCATGTTCCCGCCGATGCACATCGACGCGGAACTGAACGAGGACGGCACCGTACGCAAGCCCGGCCAGGACTACTACCTGAAGCCGATGAACTGCCCGATGCACAACCTGATCTTCCGCTCCCGCGGCCGGTCCTACCGCGAACTGCCGCTGCGGCTGTTCGAGTTCGGATCCGTCTACCGCTACGAGAAGTCCGGCGTCGTGCACGGCCTCACCCGCGTCCGCGGCATGACCCAGGATGACGCCCACATCTACTGCACCCGCGAGCAGATGAAAGATGAGCTCACCAAGACACTCAACTTTGTCCTCGCGCTGCTCAAGGATTACGGGCTGAACGACTTCTACCTCGAACTCTCCACCAAGGACCCGGAGAAGTCTGTGGGGGCGGACGATGTCTGGGAGGAAGCCACCCGGACCCTCGCGGAAGTCGCCCAGGAATCCGGCCTGGAACTGGTCCCGGATCCGGGCGGAGCCGCGTTCTACGGACCGAAGATTTCCGTGCAGGCCCGCGACGCCATCGGCCGGACCTGGCAGATGTCCACCATCCAGCTGGACTTCAACCTGCCCGAGCGGTTCGAACTCGAATACCAGGCCGCCGACGGCACCCGCCAGCGCCCCGTCATGATCCACCGCGCCCTCTTCGGCTCGATCGAACGCTTCATGGGCGTCCTGACCGAACACTACGCCGGGGCCTTCCCGGCCTGGCTGGCCCCGGTGCAGGTGGTCGGCATACCGGTAGCCGAAGCCTTCAACGACTACATGTTCGACGTCGTCGACCAGCTCAAGGGGGAGGGCATCCGTGCCGAGGTGGACATTTCCTCGGACCGCTTCCCCAAGAAGATCCGCACGGCCAGCAAGGACAAGATCCCGTTCGTGCTGATCGCCGGCGGGGACGACGCCGAGGCCGGCGCCGTGTCCTTCCGGTTCCGTGATGGCAGCCAGGACAACGGTGTGCCCGTGGCCGAAGCCGTCCGGCGGATCGTCGACGCCGTCCGCAACCGGACCAGCTAGCGGGGGAGCAGCACGTGCAGGAGACCACAGGCGCTTTCCAAGGCCACCCGGGCGACGACGAAGTAACGGACGACTTTGTCCTGGCCGGGGTGCCGGACGCCTTCCAGCGCCTGTGGACTCCGCACCGCATGGCATACATCAAGGGCGGCCAGCACCAGTTCAAGAACAAGGACGACTGCCCCTTCTGCGTCGCGCCAGAGCGCACCGACGAGGATGCCCTGATCGTCTACCGCGGCCGGTCCTGTTACGTCGTGCTCAACCTTTACCCGTATAACCCGGGCCACCTATTGATCTGCCCGTACCGGCATATTCCGGACTACACCGACCTGACCGTCAATGAAACCGCGGAGTTCGCCGAACTGACCCAGAACGCAATGCGGGTGCTGCGGAAGGTCGCCAACCCCAGCGGCTTCAACCTGGGCATGAACCAGGGAGTGACAGGCGGGGCCGGCGTCGCGGGTCACCTGCACCAGCACGTGGTGCCGCGCTGGGGCGGGGACGGCAACTTCTTCCCGATCATCGCGCAGACGAAGGCGGTCACCCAGACCCTCGGCGAAGTCCGCGAGCAGGTCGCCGAGGCGTGGCCCCAGGGTAACGGTGCCGGGGAGAACGACGGGCAGATGCCTTCCGGGACGACGGATGCTGAATAAGCACGCGCGTGGCTTCTTTACCGCCCTGTTCTCGCCGCTGGCGCGCTGGCTGCTGCGGATGGGTGTCTCGCCGGACGCGGTCACGATCGTCGGTACCGCCGGTGTGGTGGTCGGCGCCCTCGTGCTCTACCCGCTGGGCCAGCTTTGGTGGGGGACGCTGTTCATCACTGCCTTCATCTTCTCCGACGTCATCGACGGCATCATGGCCCGGATGCAGGAACGCAGCGGAGCCTGGGGCAACTTCCTGGACTCCACCCTGGACCGTGTCGCGGACGGGGCGCTCTTTGCGGGCGTCGCCATCTGGTTTTTCACCGGCGGCACCGACGCCCCGATCGCCATCGCCGCCGTCGTCTGCCTCGTGCTGGGCATGGTCGTGTCCTACGCGCGGGCCAAAGCCGAAGCGCTCGGCTACCACGCAAACGTGGGCGTTGCGGAGCGGGCGGAACGTCTGGTGTCGGTCCTGGTGGTCACCGGCTTCACCGGGCTCGGACTGCCTACAGTGGTCCTGTTCGCAACCCTCTGCCTGCTCGGCCTGGCCAGCTTCGTGACGGTGGTGCAGCGCATCTCCGCCGTGCACCGCCAGTCCATCGAAGAGACCAAGGGCACGGCCACCGAACAAGCCGCCTGAGGGTGGCCTCGGGTTCCCGTCCCTGCACACCATCCGGGTGCCGTAACCGGATTCAGCCCGGCCGCGGAGGGGGACTAGTATTAGCCTTACCGGCCAATGGTTCCCGGTAATCCGGTGTGTGCGAGCCGGTGTATGCGAGATTGTCATCCGCGTGCCGTCCGCGCCCCGGCGAGATCATCTATCTACCCATAGGGGTTTTTGTGTCTACACCTGATGTAAGCAGCGAAGCCGGCGCGTCCGCCAAGAACGTTACGGGCAGCAGCCGCGTCAAGCGCGGCATGGCGGAGATGCTCAAAGGCGGCGTCATCATGGACGTCGTCAACGTCGAGCAGGCCCGCATCGCCGAAGACGCCGGTGCCGTGGCCGTGATGGCGCTGGAACGCGTTCCCGCCGACATCCGCGCCCAGGGCGGCGTGTCCCGCATGTCCGACCCGGACATGATCGATGCGATCATCGACGCCGTTTCCGTGCCGGTCATGGCGAAGGCCCGGATCGGCCACTTCGTCGAGGCCCAGATCCTGCAGTCCCTCGGCGTGGACTACATCGACGAGTCCGAGGTCCTCACCCCTGCGGATTACGCCAACCACATCGACAAGTGGAACTTCACCGTTCCCTTCGTCTGCGGCGCCACGAACCTCGGCGAAGCCCTCCGCCGCATCAACGAGGGCGCGGCCATGATCCGTTCCAAGGGTGAAGCCGGTACCGGGGACGTCTCCAACGCCACCACCCACATGCGCCAGATCCGCGCCGAAATCCTCAAGCTGGCCGCCCTTCCCGAGGACGAACTGTACGTCGCCGCCAAGGAACTCCAGGCCCCGTACGAACTGGTCAAGGAAGTTGCCGGCACCGGCAAGCTCCCGGTGGTGCTCTTCACCGCCGGCGGGATCGCCACCCCGGCCGACGCCGCGATGATGATGCAGCTCGGCGCCGACGGTGTCTTCGTCGGCTCCGGCATCTTCAAGTCCGGCAACCCGGCCCAGCGCGCGGCCGCCGTCGTGAAGGCGACCACCTTCTTCGACGACCCGGACGTCATCGCGAAGGCCTCCCGCGGACTGGGCGAAGCCATGGTGGGCATCAACGTCGACGAGATCCCGCAGCCGCACCGCCTCGCCGAGCGCGGCTGGTAGTTGAACTCAGGCATTAACCACGACGGCGGCCGGCCACCTTCCAAAGGTGACCGGCCGCCGTCGTCGTTTCCCCGTCCGTTGCTCCGTAACTGCCCCTACGAGGCTGCAAAACGGCGGTTACGGAGCAGCCGGCGCAGGCTCACTCCAGGCCGCGGCGCTTGAGCAACGGCTCGAGCCTGGCGTCACGGCCGCGGAAAGCGCGGAAGGACGCAAGCGGGTCGCGGCTGTTGCCGCGGGAAAGCAGTTCGGCCCGGAAAAAGTCGCCGTTCGCCCGTCTCAGGCCGCCGTTCTCCTTGAACCATTCCACGGTTTCGGCGTCGAGGACCTCACTCCAGATGTAGGAGTAGTAGCCCGCCGCATACCAGCCGCCCGCGAAGATGTGCTGGAAGTAGCCCGTCCGGTACCGCGGCGGAATCAGGCTGTGCGCCACCCCGGCCGCGGCCAGGGCTTTTGCCTCGAACGCCAGCACGTCGTCCGGGATGTCGGTGCCGTCCAGCACGTGCCACGCGACGTCCAGCAACGCCGCACCAAGGTACTCGGTGGTGCCGAAGCCCTCGCCCCAGAGCGCGGCCTCGTTGAGTTTGTCCACCGACTCCTGCGGCAGCGGCTCACCGGTGGCGTGGTGCCGGGCGTAATTGGCGAGCACCTCCGGCCACAGGATCCACATTTCGTTCACCTGCGAGGGGTACTCGACGAAGTCGCGCGGCACTGAGGTACCGGCGAACCGCGGGTAGGTGACCGAGGAAAAGAGGCCGTGCAGGGCGTGGCCGAACTCGTGGAACGTAGTCCGCAGCTCGTCCAGCGTCAGCAGGGTCGGCTCGCCGGCCGGCGGCTTGGAAATGTTGAGGTTGTTGATCACCACGGGCCGGGCGTTGAACAGGCCGGACTGATCCACCAGCGAGTTCATCCAGGCACCGCCCCGCTTCGAGTCCCGGGTGTAGTAATCGCCCAGGAACAGTCCCAGACCGGTACCGTCGGAGTTCTTCACCTCCCAGACCCGAACATCCGGGTGGTAGCCGGCAAGGTCGGTCCGCTCGTGGAAAGTGATTCCGTAGAGGGCGTTGGCGGCAAAGAAGACGCCGTCCTGCAGCACCCGGTCGAGTTCGAAGTACGGCCGGAGGGCCTGTTCGTCCACGGAGTACCGTTCACGCTTAACCCGGGCCGAATAATAGGCCCAGTCCCACGCCTCCAATGGGTGTCCCGCGACCTCCGCGAGGGTGTCCGCTTCGACGTCGGCATTCCGGACGGCCGCCGGAGCCAGACGGTTCAGCATGGCCTGCACTGCCTCGAAATCCGGGGCCGTCTGCTGGTCCACGCTGAGTTCGGCGAAGTTGGCGAAGCCGAGCAGCCCCGCCTTCTCGGCGCGGAGCCGCACCATGTCCCTGACCAAATCCAGCACCTCGAGGCTGCCGCCGGCACTCCCGCGGCCGATCGACGCTTCGTAGAGCCTGCGCCGCACCTCGCGGTTCTCCAGCGCGGCCAGCGCGGGCTGGTTACTGGGTTGGATGAGGGTGAGCAGGAATTTTCCCTCGTACCCGGCGGTCCGCGCTGCTTCGGCGGCGCTGGCGACGTCGTCCGCGGGAAGCCCGGCGAGCTGCGCGGCGTCGTCGAGGAGCAGAGAGGCAGACTTCATGCCTTCCTTGACGCGCTGGCCGAATTCGGTGCCGCGGCTGGACAATTCGGCGTTGATTGCCTTGAGCCGCTCCTGGCCCGCTCGGTCGAGCCGGATGCCGGACTGGCGGAATTCTTTGAGGTATTCCTGCACGAGTCGGCCGGATTCGGCGTCGAGCCGGTCGGTGTTGATGGCGGCGAAGCGCTCAAACAGTCCCCGGTTCAGGTAGACGGCGTCCTGATGGGCCGAGAAGGCAGGGGAGAGACGGGTCTCCAGCTCGCGGATCGGCTCCGAGGCGTCCGCGGACACCAGCGTAAAGAACGGCGCCGACGCCCGCTGCAGCAGCTGGCCGGAACGCTCCATCGCCAACGCCGTGTTCTCGAAGGTCGCCAGCTCCGGGTCCGCCACGATGGCCTGGATCTCAGCCAGATGTTCGGCCAGGCCTGCCTCCACTGCTTCGGAGTAATGCCGGACCCCGATGTCCGCGAAGGGCGGCAGCCCGTAGGGCAGGGTGCTGGGGCTCAAGAGAGGATTGATCATGAAATAACTCTTTCATGTACGGCCGGTGTTCTCAATGAAGCGCTCATAATCAATCGCTAAGCGTGTTGTGCTTCGCGCCATCGTACGATGACCGCATGCGAATCATCAGCTCCGTGCTGCCCGGCCGGCTCCTTGCCGGCTCAGCCGCAGTAATCCTGGCGGCGTCCCTGGCGTCCCTGGCGTCCCTGGCGTCCTGTGGCCTTGTCGCCCGCCCCGACGCCGCCGCGTCGGGGCCCGCTCCGGCCGGAACTTCGGAGGCCAATCCGACTCCTTCGCAGCCGCCGGCAACGCCGACTCCCACCCCAACGCCGACCCCGACGCCCGGGAAGGGCCCGGCCTGCGCGGCCGTCCGTTGCGCCGCCGTGCTGGTCACCGGCGACATGTTGGTGCACGCCCAGCTCTGGGAGCAGGCCCGCGCGGACGCCCTCGCTACCGGCGCCAAGGGCCTGGACTTCGGACCGCTGCTGGAGGGGCAGCGCAAATACATCGAAAAGAGCGACCTCGCCATCTGCCACCAGGAAACGCCGGTGGCCGGAGCCACCGGGCCGTTCTCCGCCTACCCGTCGTTCAACGTCCCGCCGCAGATCATCACGGCCGCGCAGCGGGTTGGCTACCAGGCCTGCACCACCGCCAGCAACCACACCATCGACCTCGGCACCGCCGGGCTGGTCCGCACGCTGGACGCCCTCGACGCCGCCGGGCTGCAGCACACCGGCTCCTACCGCAGCGAAGCCGACTCCCGGGGCGTCCTGATCCTGCAGACCCCCGCCGCGAAAATCGCCGTGATCGAGGGAGCATACGGGCTGAACGGGCAGACGCCGGAGCAAGCCTGGCAGGTGGACATGCTCGATCCCGCCGCGATGATCGCCAAGGCACGGCAGGCGAGGGCCCTGGGAGCAGACATCGTCCTGGGCGTCATGCACGCCGGCGACGAGTACTCAAGCGCGCCAAACACCGAGCAGCAAACCGTCGCGCATGCCCTGGTGGACAGCGGCCAGTTCACCATGATCTACGGCCACCATACCCACTCGGTGCTCCCGATCGAACAATATAACGGCACCTGGATTGTCTACGGACTGGGCAACGGGATCACCGAACTCTCGCCCGCCTACGTGGTGAACAACGAGGGCCTGCTGGTCCGCGCGCAGTTCAGCCAGGACGCCGCGGGCAAGTGGTCCTCCTCAGACCTTGCCTGGGCGCCGTCCGTCATAGTGCGCGCTCCCTACCGCTGGTGCTCGGTGGCCTCCGATGCCCCGCAGGGTTCCTGTGCCGGGGCCGCCGCGGATGCGGCCACCCGGCTACGGACCAAAACCGTCGTCGAATCACTGGGCGCCGCCACGGCGGGCGCTCACGAACTGCTCATCACCAAGGAGCCATAGCCATGGATACATTGAGGGAACGACGGCGGAGCGTCCCGGTGCGCGGTGCCACACTGGCCGTGTTCGAGTTCGGCCGGCAGCCCGGTCCCGGCGTGCCGACGCTGCTGCTGGTGCACGGTTATCCCGACGACCACCGGGTGTTCCTGCGCTCCATCGAGGAACTCGCCACGACGCACCATCTGGTGGCCTACGACACGCGCAACGCCGGCGCGTCCGCCGTCGTCGGAAGCCCCGGCGACTTCACCCTGGGAACACTGGTGGACGACGTGTTTGCCGTCCTGGCCGACGTCGGCGCCGCCGGGGTCCATCTGGTGGGGCACGACTGGGGATCGATCCAGGGCTGGGCCGCCGTGCAGGACCCGCGTGCCGCCGGGCTGATCGGCCGGTACACGAGCGTCTCCGGCCCGGACCTGCGCCACTTCTCACACTGGATCCGCTCACGGTCCCGGAACCCGCGGGCCTGGCGGCAGCTGGCCGGGCAGTTGCTGCGCAGCTGGTACATCGGCGCCTTCCTGCTCCCGGTGCTGCCGGAAGCCGCCTGGCGGCTGGTCCTCACCCGGCGCTACGAAAAGCTCGCCAAACGCGACGTCGGGAACGACCCGGTCCGCGGGCTGGCACTCTACCGGAGCAACATCCTCGCGGCCCGGAACTGGCCGGCCGCCGCGCACGTGACGATACCGGTGCAGGTGGTGGTGCCGGCCCGGGATCCCTTCCTGTCCCCGGATCTGGTGGAGGGGCTCGACGCCTGGGTGGACAGGCTGACTGTGGTGCGTGTGGACAGCGGCCACTGGTGGCCGGCGACGCGGCCCGCAGAGTTCGTGCAGCTGCTCCGAAACAGCGGGGCCGCGGATTGACACGGCGCCGCTGCCCTCGATCAGGCGCGGGCCCGGGCGTCAGCGGGGCCTGCGGGCTGCGTGGTCCCGGGCCAAGACGGCGTAGGAGTCGTCCGGGGTGCCGGGTGTGAAGCTGCTGTACTTGCGCTCCACGGCGGTCTTGATCAGGAAGTCCGCCAGCGCCGGGTTCTTGGGCAGCAGCGAACCGTGCAGGTAGCTTGCCACGACGTTGCGGTAGCGGGCGCCTTCCTGGCCGTCACTGCTGTTGTTGCCGGTGCCCTTGGCCGTGGTTCCCAGCGGTGCGACGCCCGGGCCCAGCGTGGTCTGGCCGCTGTGGTTTTCGTAACCCAGGACGGTGCCGAACTCCGGGGAGGAGACCGAGACGTTGCCGATCAGCCGCTCATCCGTCCCGTGGGTCTCCACATCCAGGACCCCGATGCCGGGGATCACCGAGCCGGTCCTGGTCTTGAAGAACTTGCCGAACAGCTGGTACAGCCCGCAGATCACCAGCATGGGCGTGCCGGCCTCGGCCAGCTCCTTGAGAATGGTTTCCCGGGACAGCAGGTCATCCTGGATCACGAGCTGGCCGCTGTCCTGGCCGCCGCCGCCCACCACGAGGTCGACGTTGGCCGGGAAATCATCGCCGACGTTGTACTCGAGCAGTTCCGGGGTGTAGCCGTGCCAGCGCAGCCGCTGGGCCAGGACCAGGGCGTTGCCCCAGTCGCCGTAGATGTTCATGTCGCGCGGGTAGAGCTGCAGCACGCGGATGGTGCCGTCGCCGGTGGCGGCGGAGTTCTCCCCCGGCAGTTCATGCCCGAAGGAGAGCCCGTGCGGGCTGCCGGGGGAGCCGGGGGTCATGAGACCACCTCCACTGTGGTGATTTTGGACAGCTCGCGGCGGATCGCCAGCATGGCTGTGTAGGTGCAGAAAATGCGCTTCGGCTTGCCCGTAGCGCCGCGGATGAAGGCGGCCAGGGCCGGGGTGATCTCCGGGTCGACGGCGCCGATCGCGACGTCGTCGTACTGCAGCCGCAACGCCATGTCATAGGCGCGGGAGCCGGTGAGCTGGTCCACGCCGCCGTCACGGAGGGTGTCGAATTCGACGTCCCACAGCCAGGACATGTCCCGGCCGTCGGCGTAGTTGTCGTTGATCGCGATCATGGTGGCGTAGCCGGCGGCGGGAAAGGACTTCAGGCCCAGCCGGAAGCCGCTGGGGTTCTTGACCAGGACGAGCTCGAGCGGCAGGCCGTCGACGACGAGGCTCTCGCCCCGGCCGAACGCGGGCGCCACGTTGGCGAGGGCCTTCAGCAGTCCGGCCTGGTCGGTGGCCTGGCCCCGGGCAGCTGAGACCGCCCGGGCCAGGGTCAGCGCCGCCGCCGCATTAAAGATGTTGTACACGCCGCGAAGTTTCATGCCGGTGGTGACCGTGGCGCCGTCGTACTCAAAGCCGGCGTCGTCGGCGCCCACCCGGCGGAGGACGACGTCGGCCGGCGGCCTGGCGGGAGCCGGCGGCGCCGGGCTGCCCGGAGCGGCCCGCATTTCGTCGTCGTTGGGAAAGGTGCTCAGCAGTGAATCGTCGAGGCCGAAGTAGCGGACATCGGGGCCGCCCGGCGTTACTGACTCAAGCGTGCCGGCGATGCGCGCGACGCGCGGATCTTCACGGTTCAGGACCACTGTCCCGGTGGTCTTGGCGGCGATGTGCTGCAGCAGTTCGGCGGTCTTGTCGATCTCGCCGAAGCGGTCCAGCTGGTCGCGGAGGACGTTCAGCAGCAGGCAGTAACGCGGCGGGACCTGGTTGACGAAGTGCACGGCGTGGGCCTCGTCCAGCTCCAGGACGGCGACGTCGGCGTCGAGCCGGCCGCGCCAATCCACCTCACCGAGCAGCGCAGCGGCGACGCCGCGGGTGAAGTTGCTGCCGGTGCGGTTGGTGAAGACTTTCAGGCCCTGGCTTTCGAGCAGTTCGACCACCATCTTGGTGGTGGTGGTCTTGCCGTTCGTGCCGCTGACGACGGCGACGCCCAGCGGCAGCGTGGACAGCGTCCGCCGCATGAAGCCGGGGTCGATTTTTTCGACCACCAGGCCGGGCAGGGCAGAGCCTCCGCCCCGGAGCCGGGAGACCCGGCGGACGAGCTTGCCGAGCGGAACGCTGATGTAGAGCATGCCTTGTAATATATCCCAGTGGCCGCGGGGAACCGGGCCCGCAGCCACGCCCCGGTGCGGTTCCGGGAAAGCCGCGCACTATGCTGGCAGGATGACCACCCCCCTTTCCCTGTCTGGCTCCCGCGTGGGGTCCGGCCTCCGGATCGGCGTCCTGGCTCTCCAGGGCGACTTCCGTGAACACCTGCACGTCGTGGAATCAGCCGGGGCCGTCGGCGTCGGCGTCCGCCGCCCCGCCGAGCTGGACGGCCTTGACGGCCTCATCATTCCCGGCGGTGAATCGACCACCATCGACAAGCTCGCAAGGGCCTTCGAACTCCGGGATCCGCTGCGCGAACGCATCCAGGCCGGGCTGCCCGTCTACGGTTCCTGCGCCGGCATGATCCTGCTGGCCGACGACATCGCTGACCCCGCCACGGATCTTGCCGGCAACCCGCAGCAGACCTTCGGCGGCCTCGACATCACGGTGCGGCGCAACGCTTTCGGCCGGCAGCGCGAATCGTTCGAGACTGATCTCGAATTCAAGGGGCTCCAGTTCAGCGCCGGCGACGGCGGCGCGGCCCCGGTGCACGCAGTGTTCATCCGCGGGCCGTGGGTGGAACGCGTCGGCGCCTGCGTCGAAGTCCTGGCGCAGGTGGAACCGTCCAAGGCGGGCCACCCGGAATCCCTCGACGGCACCGCTAGAATTGTTGCTGTGCGTTCCGGCAAGCTGCTGGCCACCTCTTTCCACCCGGAAGTTACGGGCGAGAAGCGCGTGCATGAATTGTTTATTCGAATGATCAGAGGAGAAGCGTAAGCATGTCAGGCCACTCCAAATGGGCGACGACCAAGCACAAGAAGGCTATCCTGGACAGCCGCCGGGCCAAGTCGTTCGCCAAGCTGATCAAGAACATCGAAGTCGCCGCGCGGATGGGCGGCCCCGACCTCGCCGGCAACCCGGGCCTGGAACTTGCCGTGACCAAGGCCAAAAAGACCTCGGTCCCCGCAGATAACATCGACCGCGCCATCAAGCGCGGCGCCGGCCTCACCGGCGAGGTCGTGGACTACACCGAGATCATGTACGAGTGCCGCGGTCCGCAGGGCTCGGCGCTGCTCATCGAGTGCCTGACGGACAACAAGAACCGCGCGGCCTCCGAGGTCCGGCTCGCCATTTCCCGCAACGGCGGCAGCATCGCCGACCCCGGATCGGTCAGCTATCTCTTCTCCCGCAAGGGCGTCGTCTCGCTGCCGAAGAACGGCCTGAGCGAGGACGACGTGCTGATGGCGGTCCTCGACGCCGGTGCCGAGGAAGTCAAGGACCACGGCGACAGCTTCGAGATCCATTCCGAACCGACCGACCTGCAGGCCATCCGCGCTGCGCTCAAGGAAGCCGGGATCGATTACGACACCGACGAGGCCGAGTTTGTTCCCTCCATGCAGGTGCCGCTGGACCTCGATGCCGCCAAGAAGTTCATGAAGCTCGTGGACGCCCTGGAAGAGCTCGACGACGTGCAGAACGTCTACAGCAACGCAGACCTCAGCGACGAAGTGCAGGCCGCACTGGAAGCAGAGTGACCCTTCGCGTCCTCGGCGTCGATCCGGGCCTCACCCGCTGCGGGATCGGCGTCGTGGACGTCGAGAAAAACCGGCGCGCCACCATGGTGGCGTTCGGCGTCGTCGGTACCTCCCCGGACGAGAGTCTCGACCAGCGGCTGCTCGTCATTGCCACCTCGATCGATGACTGGCTGGACAAGTACCAGCCGCATGTCCTCGCCGTTGAACGGGTCTTTTCGCAGCTCAACGTCAGCACTGTGATGGGCGTGGCCCAGGCCTCCGGCGTCGTGATTGCCGCCGCAGCGCGCCGCGGCATCCCGGTTGCGCTGCATACCCCCTCGGAGGTCAAGGCCGCCGTGACCGGCAGCGGTACCTCCAACAAGGACGCCGTCACCAAGTTAGTCACCAAGATTCTCCGGCTTGACGCCCCTCCGCGGCCCGCCGACGCCGCCGACGCGCTGGCGCTGGCCATCACGCATGCCTGGCGGGCCGGCACCGGTAACTCCAACGGGGGCGCAGCCACCACGGGACCCGGCAGCCAGTCCCTCACCCCCGCCCAGCGCGCCTGGGCTGACGCGGAGGCAAAAGCGCGCCGTGCGCGTTGAATGTCCGACTTTGTCAGCGAACAACTTGGTAAGGTATTCGTAGATATGTTCGGATAGCCGGTACGTGCCGGCTCGCCGATGCGAAACGTGCATCGGCTGTACACCAGGAGCCAGGCCTTGATCAGTTTTCTTCGCGGAACCGTTGCGCACGTCGGCCTGTCCTCGGCGGTGATCGACCTCAACGGTGCCGGCATGAGCGTCAACGCCACGCCCCAGACCCTCAGCGGGCTCCGCGTCGGAGACGAGGGCAAGCTGTTCACCTCCCTGATCGTGCGGGAAGACTCGCTGACGCTTTTCGGTTTCGGCAGCGACGATGAACGCGAGGTGTTCGATGTGCTGCTGAGCGTCAGCGGCGTCGGACCGCGCCTGGCGCTGGCCGTCCTTGCCGTTCACGAACCCGAGGCGATCCGGGTCGCCGCGCACTCCGGCGACGGCAAGGCCTTTACCAAGGTGCCCGGCATCGGCCCCAAGGTCGCGGGCCGGATTGTGCTGGAACTGGCTGGCAAGCTGGTCCCGCACGGCACTCCGGGCAGATCCGTTCCGGCCGTGTCCGCCGAAGCCGTCTGGAAGCCGCAGGTGGTGGCCGCAATGATGAGCCTGGGCTGGTCCGAGAAGGATGCCACATCAAGCATTGACAAGTCGCTGGCCGATTCCCCGGAGCTCGCCGAGCAGGGCAACGTCGCGGAGATCCTTCGCGCCACGCTGCGCTGGCTGGGCCAGGACGGCGCCCGCGCCGGGAACCGGGTAGGCGCCCGTGGCTGAGCCCACCCTCGTCGGCGGGGGAGAGGAACCGGAGGAGCGAGTTATCGAGGCCGCCCTCCGGCCGAAGAACCTGCACGATTTCGTCGGCCAGCACCGGGTCCGCAAACAACTTTCGCTCGTCCTGGAGGCCTCCCGGATGCGTGGCCGCAGCGCCGACCACGTGTTGCTGTCCGGCCCGCCCGGGCTCGGCAAAACCACCCTGTCCATGATCATCGCCGCCGAGATGAACGCCCCGTTGCGGATCAGTAGCGGCCCGGCCATCCAGCACGCCGGTGACCTGGCGGCGATCCTGTCCTCGCTCTCCGAGGGCGAGGTCCTGTTCCTCGATGAGATCCACCGGATGTCCCGGCCGGCGGAGGAAATGCTTTACATGGCCATGGAGGACTTCCGCGTCGACATCGTCGTCGGCAAAGGCGCCGGCGCCACTGCGATCCCGCTGGAGTTGCCGCCGTTCACCCTGGTCGGCGCCACCACCCGCGCCGGGCTGCTGCCCGGGCCGCTGCGGGACAGGTTCGGTTTCACCGGCCACCTCGAGTTCTACTCCGTGGAGGAGCTCGAGCTCGTGCTCCGTCGTTCGGCCGGGCTGCTGGACCTGAAGGTGAACTCGGCCGGCTTCAGCGAGGTCGCGGGCCGGTCCCGGGGCACCCCCCGCATCGCGAACCGGCTGTTGCGGCGCGTCCGGGACTGGGCGCTGGTGCACGGGGTGGAGCAGATCGACGCGCGCGCGGCCTCGGCCGCCCTGGACATGTACGAGGTGGACAAGCGCGGCCTGGACCGGCTGGACCGCGCGGTGCTGGAGGCACTGATCACCAAGTTCGGCGGCGGCCCGGTGGGCCTTTCCACGCTGGCCATCGCCGTCGGCGAAGAAACTGAAACAGTGGAAACCGTCGCCGAACCCTACCTGGTCCGGGAGGGCCTGCTGGGCAGGACGCCGCGCGGGCGGATCGCGCTGGCGCCGGCCTGGACCCACCTTGGCTTCGCGGTGCCCGCCGGTGCGTTCGGACAGGACCCGCTGGACCTGTTCCCGGCGGGGGACGCCGGCGTGGAACCGGCCGGATTCGGTGAAGATGCCGTCGCAGAAATTGAGCCCGAATGGATCCGGAAGGGTCAATAGCACCCGGCCATGACCTTTTCCCTTTAGACTGGAATTACGCTCGGCACGTTCGGGCCTTTGTTTCCGTGCGCGGCTACCGCTAGGCCGCCGTTGGCCAAGCATGGTTCCCTGCCGGAAATCCTGCCAGGTTCCACACAGCCCCGGAGCGAAGCGGACGTTGCTCTGAAACCAGCTTGTAAGTACAGAACGGAACTTTCCCTTGGATCCAATGACAATTCTCCTGTTCGTCATGCTCGCCGTGTTCGTCTTCATGATGTTCCGACGTAACAAGAAGACGCAGCAGCAGCAGGCCCAGCTCCAGTCGAAGTTCGGCCCCGGCGTTGAGGTCATGACTAGCTTCGGCCTGTTCGGCCGCATCGTCGAGATCGACGACGCCGAGAACAAGGTCCTTCTGGAAATCTCCCCGGGCAACACCGCCACCGTGCACCGCCAGTCCGTCACCAAGATCGTCGAGCCGGCGGTGGCAGTCGAGGAGCCGACTGTTGTTCCCGATGACGCTTCCTCGCTGACCTTTGACAAGGCGGACAGCGCCGCTACGGTCGCCGAAGCGCCGCACAACGAAACGGCTGACGAAACCCTGCGCCGCTTGAACGATGAAGGCAAGAAAGACAGCTAGTCTGCCCTCTGAGCTATCCCGCAAAGCTACGGTGCGCGGGCATCCGCCGGTGCACGCCCGTCAGGGCGCACCGGCGGTTCTTCCGTAACCAATAGAAAGATCGACAATGGCACGAACTGGCCCTAAAAACTCAGCCCGCAGGGTGCTGGTCTGGCTTGGCGTGACGCTCGCCGTCCTGACCGCCGTCCTGGCCGGTGGCATCATGACCGGGCATGCGAGCTGGGCTCCGAAGCTGGCCCTGGACCTTGAAGGCGGCACCCAGATGATCCTGGCGCCGAAGGTGGCGGGCGGCTCGGGCATCAACGAAGAGCAGCTCAACCAGGCCGTGGCGATCATCCGCCAGCGCGTGGACGGCTCCGGCGTCGCCGAGGCCGAGATCAGCACGCAGTCCGGCCGCAACGTAGTGGTCAGCCTTCCGGGCACTCCGTCCAAGGAAACCCGCGCGCTGATCCAGGCGTCCGCCGACATGAACTTCCGCCCGGTCATCCAGGCCGGCGCCGGCGCAGCGGTCCCCGTTGAGGCCCGGACCCCGGTCGACAAGCTGCCCCAGCCGACCGCCGCGCCCGCGAACAGCAGCGACCAGAACTGGGTGACGGCGGACGTCTACAAGAAGTTCGAGGCCCTCGACTGCGTCAACCCGGCCCAGGACAAGCAGGAGCGCTCCGATCCGGCCAAGCCGCTGGTCACCTGCGAGCCCGCGGCCGCCGGCAAACCTGCCATCAAGTACATCCTGGGACCGGTCGAGGTCAAGGGATCGAACATCACCACGTCCTCGTTCCAGCTGCAGCGCGGCGCGCAGGGTGCGGTCACCAACCAGTGGGCCGTCGACATCCAGTTTGACGCCGAAGGCACGACCAAGTTCAAGACGATCACCGAGCGGCTGAACCAGTTCTACGTTGCTGCCGGCGGCGAGACCGGGTCGGATCCGAAGTCCCAGTTCGCCATTGTCCTGGACGACCAGGTCATTTCGGCCCCGCGTGCCCAGGCAGTCATCACCGATGGCCGCCCGCAGATCACGGGCGGCTTCACTGAGCAGTCCGCCAAGGCCCTCTCCGACCAGTTGCGCTTCGGTGCGTTGCCGATCAGCTTCGAGATCCAAAGCGAACAGCAGATTTCGGCCACCCTCGGCGGAGAACAGCTCCGGATGGGCATGCTCGCCGGTCTGATCGGGCTGCTGCTGGTCGTGGTCTACTCGCTCTTCCAGTACCGGGCCCTGGGGTTCGTGACCGTCGCGTCGCTCGTCGTCGCCGGTGCGCTCACGTACCTGGCCATCGCAATTTTGGGCTGGACGGAGAACTACCGCCTTTCGCTGGCCGGTGTGGCCGGCATCATTGTGGCGATCGGCCAGACGGCTGACTCCTTCATCGTGTACTTCGAACGCATCCGTGACGAACTCCGGGAAGGACGCGGCCTGGTCTCGGCCGTGGAGAACGGCTGGAAACGCGCCAAGCGCACCGTCCTGGCCTCCAAGGCCGTCAACCTGCTGGCAGCGCTGGTGCTGTACTTCGTGGCTGTGGGCAACGTCCGCGGCTTCGCCTTCACCCTGGGCCTGACCGCAATCGCCGACCTGATCGTCGTCTTTATGTTTACCCACCCGACCCTGCAGGTCCTGGCCCGCACCAAGTTCTTCGGCGAAGGCCACAAGTTCTCGGGCCTCGATCCGAAGCGCCTCGGTGCTGTGCCCCTGTACCGGGGCGCCGGCCGGATCCGTACGCCGCAGGACAAGCCGGTTCCCACGCCGCGCGCCAAGAACACCGGTGCCGTGGCCGAAGCTGAACGCCGGATGACGATTGCAGAACGACGCCTCGCGGAAAAGCGGGAGCAAGCTAAACCTGGACAACCAGCACAACAAGGTCATCAAGGTCAACAAGGTCAACAAGGACAGCTTGCCGGTTCCCCCAAGAGCACGTCCAAGGAGGGCAAGTAAATGGCCAGTTTCGCTACGTTCGGTAATGAGCTTTACACGGGCAAGCGCTCGTACGACTTCGTCGATTCCAAGAAGATCTGGTTCCTGGTCGCCGTGGTTGCCGTCGTGCTGTCCATCCTCCTGCCGATCGCCAAGGGTGGCTTCAACCTCGGCATCGAGTTCCGCGGCGGGTCCGAGTTCACCGTGTCCAACGTCAAGGACAGGGACCCGGGCCTCGGCGAGAAGGCCGTGCAGGATGTTGTGGCCGGCAGTCAGCCGCGCGTCGCCAACGTTGCCGGCAACACCATGCGCATCCAGACTGACAAGCTTAGCGACGACGAGACGCTACGGATCAAGGACGGCCTCACCAAGGCCTACGGCGTGACGGACAACGAGGTCACCTCGACCTTCGTGGGGCCGACGTGGGGCGCGGACGTGACCAAGCAGGCGCTGCTCGGTCTGCTGATCTTCGTGGCCCTCGCAGCGGTCCTGATGGCGCTCTACTTCCGGACCTGGAAGATGTCAGTCTCGGCGCTGGCCGGCATGCTGGTGACGATGTTCATCACGGCCGGCGTCTACTCGCTCAGCGATTTCGAGGTGACGCCGTCGGCCATCATCGGCTTCCTGACGGTGCTCAGTTACTCGCTCTACGACACCGTGGTGGTCTTCGACAAGATCCGCGAAAATACGTCCGATCTGCAGGCGTCCACCCGGCGCACATTCGGTGAAGAGGTCAATCTTGCCGTCAACCAGACCCTGGTTCGCTCCATCAACACCATGATGGTGGCCATCCTGCCGGTGGGCGCCATCCTGTTCATCGGGGCCGGGCTGCTGGGCGCGGGAACCCTGCGCGACCTCTCGCTGGCGCTGTTCGTGGGGATCCTGATCGGCACGGCGGCGACTATCTTCATTGCCGCCCCGTTGTACGCAGCCTTGCGTCAGCGCGAGCCGGATTTGGTCAAACAGGCCCGACGTGTGCAGCAACGCCGCGCCGAAAACACTGCCAAGGCGGCCCCGGCCACCGCCTAGCCGAGATCCGCCCGACGGGCCGGAGACCGTCCCCGCGACGGTCTCCGGCCCGTCGCCGTTGGACGCCGGTTATCGAAGTCTCCCGGCGGGGAATAGAATTGAACAATTAACGGGTTGTGAGGGGTGCTTCATTGGAAGAACGTTCGACACCGGCGCCTGCGGTTCCGGCGGATACGGCCGCCGCCCAGGGGTCGCAGACCGGTCTGGTAGCGCCCGGACGCCCGGACGCGGCCGTGCCCGTGGACAACTCCGGAACGCGTCCGACCTTCCCCGGACGCCGCGAACGCACACGCTCACGTCTGGCCCGGCTGACCGGCCGCGGCACGCCCGCCTATTCCCCGATCCTCGAGCCGCTCCTGCGCACTGTGCGCGCCAACAACCCGAAGGACGACTTCGAGCTTATCCAGCGTGCGTTTGTAGTGGCGGAGCGCTGCCACCGCGGACAAAAACGCAAGAGTGGCGACCCGTACATTACCCACCCGGTGGCGGTAGCGACGATCCTGGCCGAGCTGGGATTGAGCGGGTCGACGCTGGCCGCCGCCCTGCTGCATGACACCGTCGAGGACACCTCGTACACGCTAGAGGACCTGAAAGGCGAGTTCGGGCCGGAAGTGGCGATGCTGGTGGACGGGGTCACCAAGCTGGACAAGGTCAGTTTCGGCGAGGCCGCCCAGTCCGAAACCGTGCGCAAGATGGTTGTGGCCATGGCCAAGGACATCCGTGTGCTCATGATCAAGCTTGCCGACCGGTTGCACAACGCCCGCACGTGGCGCTTCGTCTCCGCTGAATCCTCGGCGCGCAAGGCGCGCGAAACCCTGGAGATCTTCGCGCCGCTGGCGCACCGCCTCGGCATGAACACCATCAAGTGGGAACTGGAGGACCTGTCCTTCGCCGCGTTGTACCCCAAGGTCTACGAGGAAATCGTGCGGATGGTGGGGGACCGGACCCCGGAGCGGGAAAAGAACCTTGGCGTCATCCGCAACCAGATCACCGAGGACCTGCGTCTGGCGAAGATCAAGGCCACGATCACCGGCCGGCCCAAGCATTACTACTCGATCTACCAGAAGATGATCGTCCGCGATAAGGACTTCGACGACATCAACGACCTGATGGGCGTCCGCGTCCTGGTCGACTCGGTGCGGGACTGCTACGCGGCGCTGGGGGCCATGCACTCGCGCTGGAACCCGCTTCCCGGCCGGTTCAAAGATTACATCGCGATGCCCAAGTTCAACATGTACCAGTCGCTGCATACCACCGTGATTGGCCCCGGCGGCAAACCCGTGGAGATCCAGATCCGGACCCACGAGATGCACCGGCGGGCCGAATATGGCGTCGCGGCGCACTGGAAGTACAAGGACCAGCCGAACCGGGCGGCGGCCGGCCCGGGCAGTCCGCGCGACGGGGACATGGGCTGGCTCCGATCGCTCGTCGACTGGCAGCAGGAAACGTCCGATCCTGGCGAGTTCCTCGACTCCCTGCGCTTCGAGATCAACGCCCGCGAGGTGTTTGTCTTCACGCCAAAGGGCGAGGTCATGGCTCTTCCGGCCGGATCGACGCCGGTGGACTTCGCCTACGCGGTCCACACCGAGGTGGGGCACCGGACCATCGGCGCCCGGGTCAACGGCAAACTCGTTCCGCTGAACAGCGAACTGAACCACGGCGACTGGGTGGAGATCTTCACGTCCAAAGCCGAGGGCGCCGGCCCCAGCCAGGACTGGCAGCACTTCGTCAAGAGCGCCCGTGCCCGCAACAAGATCCGGCAGTGGTTCAGCAAGGAACGCCGCGAAGAGGCAATCGACCGGGGGAAGGACCTGCTCACCAAGGCCATGCGCAAGCAGAACCTTCCGCTTCAGCGCCTGATGACCCACGACGCCCTCGCCGCGATTGCTGAGGATTTCAAGTACGCGGACATCTCGGGGCTGTACGCGGGGGTAGGCGACGGCCACACCTCGGCCCAGTCCGTGATGGAACGGCTCGTCGTGAGCCTCGGGGGCAACGACACTCCCGAGGACGACCTCACCGAGGTCTCGATCCCCGCCCAGGTGAGCAAGACCCGGTACTCCGACTCCGGCGTCGTGGTCCGCGGCGTCGGCGACGTCTGGGTCAAATTGGCACGCTGCTGCACACCGGTGCCGCCTGACCCGATCCTGGGCTTCGTTACCCGCGGCTCGGGCGTCTCGGTGCACCGGACCGACTGTACGAACGTGTCCGGCCTGATGGACCAGCCAGACCGGATCGTTGAGGTGGAGTGGGCGCCGACGCAGTCGAGCGTGTTCCTGGTGGAAATTCAGGTCGAAGCGCTGGACCGCAAGTCGCTGCTCTCCGACGTCACCCGGATCTTGTCCGAGAACCACGTCAACATCCTGGCCGCGAGCGTGCATACCTCCACCGACCGGGTGGCGATCTCCAAGTTCGCCTTCGAGATGGGCGATCCGAAATACCTAAGCCACGTGCTGAGCGCCGTACGGCGCATCGACGGCGTGTTCGACGTCTACCGCACCACGGGGAACCGCCGCCGCAGTTAGGCGCCGGGACCGACGTCGCCGCGCTCCTCCGCAAGCAGGCTGGCCAGCTTGGCCAGGGCTGCCTTCTTATGCGGTAGTCGTGGGGTCGCTTCCACCGCCCGGACCAGCAGCCGCAGCCGCACGTTCAGGGCGGGTGCGGCCAGGAAGGCGCCCAGCGCGGGCAGCGCGCGTTCGGGCTCCACGTGCAGGGCGATGTCCACCGCTGTCCTCAGCGGGCTGGACACCATGAGCCCGCCGAGGCTCACGACGTCGAAAGGCCCCAGCCGCACCTCATGGAAACTGCAGCCACGGGTGGCCCGGAGGCTCGATACCCGGCGGCTGGCGTCGACCAGCAGGGCGATGCGGTCCGGTTCGCCGGCGCAGCCGTAGATCCAGGCCGCCGTCATCCGCCCCGCGACCACCCTTTGCCTGATGGGCGGCGGAATGGCGCAAGCCGTCGCCCGCGCGCGCAGCTGCGGGGTGGAGGCGGCGCCTGGCGGCAGGTACCCGCGCTGGGAGAGCCGCGTCAGCACGCCGTCGGCCGCCATGGCCTGCAGTTCCGCCCAGGAGAATGGCATGCCGGGGAAGTAGAGCACCGGCGGCGCTGCGCCGGTCGGGTGGCAGGCCGCCGGACTGGAAGGGTGACCGGAGACGGGGTAGCCGGGCTGGATGACCATGCTGCCATCGTGACGCTTTCCCCGGAGCACGGAAAAGGCCCCGCACCGGTCATGTGGATAACCGGGCGGGGCCTGTTCTGGCCGGTGACGATTAGCGGCGGCAGAGACCGCTAGGCGAGCTCGCTGGCAGAACGCTCCAGCTGCTCGAGCCAGGCCTGGCGCGCCGCAAGGGCCTCCTGGGCTGTCTTGATCTTGCGCTGGTCGCCGGCTTTCTCCGCTTTGGCCAGGTCGTCCTTAAGCCCGGCGATGGCGGACTCCAACTGCGACAGGGCACTGTCGGTGCGTGCCTTTGTCTCGGGGTTGGAACGCTTCCAGTTTTCGTCCTCGGCGTGGCGGACAGCGTCCTCCACCTTCCGCAGCCCGGCCTCGATCCTGCCCATGTCCGCGCGGGGAACCTTGCCGGCTTCCTCCCAGCGGTCACGGATGGACTGCAGCGCCTTCGTGGCGGCGGCGAGGTCCTTGATCGGGAGTAGCTCGTTGGCTTCCACCAGAAGGGCTTCCTTCACCGTGAGGTTGGCGCCGTACTCCTGGTCGATCTCCTCATTGGCGGCCTGCCGGTTCGTGAAGAAGACGTCCTGCGCGGCCCGGAAACGCGCCCATAGGGCGTCGTCATCCTTGCGGCTGGCACGCGGCGAAGCCTTCCACTGATCCATCAGGCGCCGGTACTCGCCAGCGGCGAAGCCCCAGTCGGTCGAGGCGGACAGTGACTCGGCCTCGGCGATCAGCGTCTCCTTGGCGGCCTTGGCTGCAGAGTTGTTGCTGTCCAACTGGGAGAAGTAGGCGCGGCGGTGACGGTCGAAGACTGTGCGGGCGGCACGGAACCGCTTCCAGAGTGCGTCCTCGTTGCTGCGGCCGAGCCGGACGCCGCTCTTCTGCGCGGTCTTCCAGCTCTCGAAGAGCTCGTTCATCCGGGCGCTGGAGGTCTTCCACTGGATCTGGGCCGGGTCGTGCCCAGCGATCTCCTCAGCCTCGGCCACGATCGCCTCGCGGGCCGCCAACTCGGCGGCGCGGACGGCGTCATGTTCGGCCTTCTCGGTCTTTTCGAGTTCGGTGATCTGCCCGGACAGCGTCTCCAGGCGGGCTTCCGCGGCACGGAGGTCGCCCACCATGTTCCGTTCGGCCAGTTGCTCACGGAGGTGCGTCACGGTCTTCTGCATCTCCGCGGCGGGTGCCTTGGAGGCCACGCGCTGCTCGAGCAGGACAATTTGGGCCACGACGTCGTCGTACTTGCGGGCGAAGTAGCCCAGGGCTTCGTCGTCGCTGACGTCCGGGTACTGGCCGACGGGGTGTTCGTCGCCGTCGATGGTGAGGAACACGTGGCCGTCGCCTTCCACACGGCCCCAGCGGGCGGCCTCGGCAAGCGAGGCTGCGCTGGAGGCCGGCGTGGCGACCGGCGCGGCGGCAGACGGCGCCGACTTCGGCCTGGCCGCCAAAGCGGCGGGCGACGGGGCAGCCCGTGGTGGCACAGCGGCCGGCGCGGGGGAGGGCGCAGCCGCAGTGGGCTCGGCTTCAACCGGGGCCGCTTCGCCGGTCTCAGGCCCGGCCGGCTGTGCCGCGGGAGCCTCAGTCCCGGCGGGCTGTGCCGCGGGAGCCTCAGGCCCGGCCGGCTGTGCCGCGGGAGCCTCAGACCCGGCCGGCTGTGCCGCCGAAGTTTCGGTGGCCGGGCGAGGGTCGTTGACCGCGCCGGTCACCTTGACCTCGGCTTCGGTTTCGTTGGCAGCTGCTGCCACTGTTTCGTCGGATTGCTGACTGTCTGTCACCGCTAGAAGTCTTTCGCTTGGAGGGAAATACCGGCACCGCGGCCACGAGGGCCCCGGCTGGCTACTTCAGAGAGAACGAGTCTATCGTGACTGGTTCCACCGGGGCGCCGTCTGTGGCGCTGGTTCCCGGTGTGACGCCGGCCGCCGCGATCTTAGTCACGACGTCCAGCCCGGACGTGACCTTACCTACGACGGTGTAGCCGCCCGCGGCGTCCGCCGGGATCATGGTGTCCTTATAGACGATGAAGAACTGTGTGCCGTTGCCGTAGGCGTTTCCGCCGGTCCGTGCCACGGCGATGGTGCCTGCCGGGTACATGTTGTCTGCGGGGGTGTTTTCCAGCGGACCCCAGTTGTATGCGGGATCACTTTTGCCGTCGCCGGATTTGGAGCCGCACTGCAGTACGCCGAAGGAGTCGGCGGTGGTGAGCCGGTGGCACGTGAGGCCCCTATAGAAATTCTGGTCCGCGAGCGACTTGATCACGGCGGCCGCCTGGGGGGCCTTGGTCCCGTCCAGTTCGATCCCGAGGGTGCCGCGGTTGAGGGCAAGGTCGCCGGTGAAGGTCTTGCCTGCAGCGGTCTCGGGCTTCGGAATATTCGCTCCGTTGCTCGCGCTGGGCAACGGCGTGGCGGACGCCGACGGGCTGGCAAGCCCGGCTTCCGCGGCCTTGAATTCGGCCTCGCTCGGGTTGCCGGCAAACACCGTCAGCTGCAGCACGACGGCGAGGACCAGGGCGGCGCCACCGCCAGCGGTGGCCAGGATATTGTCGCGCTTACGGCGTTTGTCCTGCTCGCGGCGCAACTCCCGCTTTGCCTCCATCTGCTGGACGCGCCGCTTCGCTTCGCGGGCGCTCCGTGAACTGGCCGCCAAAAGTCCTCCTGAGTTTAAGGCCGCACTCTGGGCCGTGCCATGGGCGCCGATCCTGGGTACAGCGGGCAAGCTGCCGGCAGCGCTGCCGGCGGCGGTCGCCTTAGAGATGCGCATTAGAGATGCGCGCGCCGAAAGCATAAACTGACTGCCGCACACAGTTTATGCACGACCGGCCGGTCTGCGCGCGACGCCGCGGCCGTTGGACCCGCCGTCGTAATCAAAGGAGAAAATTCCACCATGGCACGCACCGCCTCCCTGTCCGGATTCCCCGAGTGGCTTCCCGAGGAGCGGCTGGTGGAGCTGCATGTGCTGGACACCCTGCGGCGCACCTTTGAACTGCACGGATTTTCGTCGATCGAGACACGCGCAGTGGAGACGGTGGGGCAGCTGTTGCGCAAGGGCGACATCGACAAAGAGGTCTACGGCCTGAGCCGGCTGCAGGACGACGACGGCGACGGCGCAGCCGGGGCGCAGACCGCAACCGCGGCCAAGGGCGACCCGCATGCGCTGGCCCTGCACTTCGACCTGACAGTGCCCTTCGCGCGCTACGTGGTAGAGAACGCCGGCTACCTCGCGTTCCCGTTCCGCCGCTACCAGATCCAGAAGGTCTGGCGCGGCGAGCGTCCGCAGGAGGGACGCGCCCGCGAATTCACCCAGGCGGACATCGACATCGTGGGGGACGGCGAACTTCCGTTCCGCTACGACGTCGAGATCGCGCTGGTCATCGCGGAAGCACTCGGAGCCCTGCCGATTCCGGACTTCCTGCTCCGGATCAACAACCGGAAACTGGCCGAAGGCTTCTACAACGGCATCGGCCTGACCGACACAGCCGGCGTGTTGCGCAGCATCGACAAGCTCGAGAAGATCGGCCCGGCCAGGGTGGCCGAGCTGCTGATGTCCGAGCTCGGTGCCACCGCGGTCCAGGCGCAGGCCGCGCTCCAGCTGGCCGGCATCCGGACTTCGGATACCTCCTTTGTGCAACAGGTCAGGGGGCTTGGCGTGAGCAACGAGCTGCTGGAAGAAGGCCTGAACGAGCTGGAGCAGGTTATTGCTGCCGCCGTGCAGCGCGCCCCGGGCAAGGTGGTCGCGGACCTCAGCATCGCCCGCGGACTCGACTACTACACGGGCACCGTTGTGGAAACCGTCCTCGTGGGGCACGAACAGCTCGGCTCGATCTGCTCCGGCGGCCGCTACGACGCGCTGGCCAGCAAGGGCAACCGCACGTTTCCCGGCGTCGGACTCTCGATCGGCGTGACCCGGCTGGTGTCCCGGATCCTCAGTCAGGACCTGGCCAAGGCGTCCCGCGCGGTGCCGACCGCCGTGCTGGTCGCGCTGAGCAACGACGAAAGCTGGGGCGCGGCGCAGGACGTCGCGGCGCAGCTGCGTTCCCGCGGGATCGCCACCGAGGTCGCGGCGAAGGCCGAGAAGTTCGGCAAGCAGATCAAGTTTGCCGACCGCCGCGGCATCCCCTTCGTCTGGTTCACCGACGAGGACGGTAAACACCAAGTCAAGGACATCCGCACCGGCGAGCAGGACGACGCCGATCCGGCAGGCTGGGTGCCCGCCGCGGAGGACCTGCACGTCCGGATCGTCAAGGGCTAGCAGAGCACGCCTCCCGGACACCTCGAGAAGCTGATGTTCGAGCCCGGCGGCCGGGCCGGATGCATGCAACGCCCGTGGAGGCCGGCTGTTCTGCTTCGGGCCGGCGCGGCTGATCCAGCGGGTAAACTCGAACGGGACCGTTCCAGTAGCGGTCCCCATCTCTGTACCTGTTGGACCTGACTTTGATTTTCCGCTGAAAGGAATGCTGTGCTGCGCACACATGACCTCGGATCCCTCCGTTCCGAGCACATTGGACAAACCGTAACCCTCGCCGGCTGGGTCGGCCGGCGTCGTGACCACGGTGGTGTCGCATTCGTTGATCTGCGCGACGCTTCGGGCATCGCCCAGGTGGTCGTCCGCGAGGAAGAGGTCTTCCACGGCCTCCGCAACGAATACGTGCTGCAGGTGACCGGCACCGTCTCCCAGCGGCCTGCGGGCAATGAGAATCCCTCGCTGGCCACCGGGGAGATCGAGGTCATGGCCGAGAAGGTCACCATCCTCAACACCTCCGAAGCCCTGCCGTTCCAGATCGATGAGCACGTTGAAGTGGGCGAGGAAGCCCGCCTCAAGCACCGCTACCTGGACCTGCGCCGGCCCGGGCCTGCCCGCAACCTGCGTCTGCGCTCGGAAGCCAACCGGGTGGCCCGCGAGCTGCTGCACCAGGACGGCTTCGTCGAAATCGAAACGCCCACCCTGACGCGTTCGACGCCGGAAGGCGCCCGTGACTTCGTCGTCCCCGCCCGCCTGGCGCCGGGTTCCTGGTACGCGCTGCCGCAGTCGCCGCAGCTGTTCAAACAGCTCCTGCAGGTCGGCGGCTTCGAAAAGTACTACCAGATCGCCCGCTGCTACCGCGACGAGGACTTCCGCGCGGACCGTCAGCCGGAGTTCACCCAGCTCGACATCGAAGCCAGCTTCGTCGAGCAGGATGACATCATCCGGCTCGGCGAAAGCATCGTCAAGGCGTTGTGGAAGCTGATCGACGTCGAGATCCCCACCCCGATCCATCGCATCACGTACAGCGACGCGATGGCCCGGTACGGCTCCGACAAGCCGGACCTGCGTTTCGGCCTCGAACTGGCCGAGCTCACCGGGTTCTTCAAGGACACCAACTTTGGAGTCTTCAAGGCCCCCTACGTCGGCGCTGTCGTGATGCCCGGCGGCGCCTCGCAGGCCCGCCGAGCCCTCGATGCCTGGCAGGAATGGGCCAAACAGCGCGGCGCCAAGGGCCTCGCCTACGTCCTGTTCAAGGAAGACGGCGAACTCGCCGGCCCCGTGGCCAAGAACCTGACCGACACCGAGCGTGCCGGCCTCGCCGACGCCGTCGGCGCCAAGCCCGGCGACTGCATCTTCTTCGCCGCCGGCGAGAAGTCGCCGTCCCGTGCGCTGCTCGGCGCGGCCCGCGTCGAGATCGGCCACCGCACCGGCCTGATCAATCCGAGCGACTGGGCCTTCTGCTGGGTGGTCGACGCGCCGATGTTCGAACCGGCCGCAGCAGCCGTCGCGTCCGGTGACGTCGCCGTCGGCGGCGGCCAGTGGACGGCCGTGCACCATGCCTTCACCTCGCCCAAGCCCGAATTCATGGACAGCTTCGACAAGGATCCCGAATCGGCGCTGTCCTACGCCTACGACATCGTCTGCAACGGCAACGAAATCGGCGGCGGATCGATCCGTATCCACCAGAGCGATGTCCAGGAACGGGTCTTCGAGCTGATGGGCCTGGATAAGGAAGACGCCCAGACGAAGTTCGGCTTCCTCCTTGAGGGCTTCAAGTTCGGTGCGCCCCCGCACGGCGGTATCGCCTTCGGCTGGGACCGCGTGGTCGCCCTGCTGGCCGGCGTGGAGTCGATCCGCGACGTCATCGCGTTCCCGAAAACGGGCAACGGCTATGACCCGTTGACCCAGGCGCCCGCGCCGATCACGGCGCAGCAGCGCAAGGAAGCCGGCGTCGACTTCAAGCCGGAAGCCAAGAAGGCCCAATAGCGGCTGACGGCCATGAGGCCCCTCGGGAAACCGGGGGCCTCTGGTGTTTTAGAGGGTTTCTTGCGGAGGACAAATCATGCGAGCAGTAGCGGTACCCGGGCTTGAGGCGGTGATGGATGCGGCGTGGGCCGCCGCGGAACGGGAGGAATCCGGCGGGTGGGTCCTGCGGGCCTCCTCCGGCGTGACGCAGCGGGCGAACTCGGTCTGGGTTCGGGAACCCGGTGAGGATCCGCGCCGGCTGCTGGCCGCGGTCCGGGAAGCCCGGCTCTGGTACCGGGCCCGACGCCAGCCGCTGATCTTCCAGGTATTCGAGGACCCGCGCCACGCTCCGCTCAACGCCGTTCTGGATGCGGAGGGATTCACCCGCCAGTCCGAAACCCTGGTACTGGCCCGGGAGGGCGGGATGGACTTTGCGGCGGCTGACGTCGGCGTTGAAATGTCCGCCGAACCCTCCCCGGAGTGGTTGCAGCTTTGGTGGAGCGTGGACGGCCGGGGCGACGAGACCGCCCTTGCGGTCGCCCGCGGCATTTTGGCGGGATGCCCATCGTTGTACGCCCTGGTGCGGGACGACGACGGTGTACCCGCCGCCGTCGGGCGCCTTGCCCTGCCCGTGACCGACCCCGGCAGTCCACGCCGGGGCGGCCTGTACTGCATGGCGACCCGCACGGACGCCCGCCGCGAGGGCTACGCCGGCGTTGTCCTGCGGTCCCTGCTCGGCGAGGGGACACGCCGGGGCCTGGCCGGTTACTGGTTACTGGTCACGGCGGCCAACACCGGTGCGCAGGAGCTCTATGTCCGCGCCGGCTTCGAGACTGCTGGCCGGTACCTTTACCGGCAGGAACGTCCCAAGCGGCACCTGACCGGCTGCTGACCCGGTGCCGTCAGCTAGCCGCGGCATTCTGCAACGACGTCGGATGTTGACCGGATGCCTTGAGTACCTGCGCCGTTTCGACGGTTCCGTGTCCGGTAGACGATTCGCAGCATCGAAACGGCAGGGAAGGGTCGAAACGGCACGGATGGGAATCAACGCAGTCCTGTCGACCATCGTGGGTCCGTCTGAATCCGCACGGAACTCATGGACGTGCCGGAAGCTCTGGAACGGGCCTTTGACCTGCTCGTTCACCAAGCAGTCTGGCGCCTGCATCTGCGTGATCCGGCTCGTCGACCTAATACGGGACGCCGAAGTGCGAGATCAAACAATTCCGATTTGGGCGTGCGTGTCCGCATTGTGCGTTCGAAGTAGGCGGCCATCGTCAGAGTTCAGTTGCTGCCTCGTGCGCCGTTTCGACGGCTCCGTGCCCACTCGACGGTTGGGCGGGAGAGTCGAATCCGCAGGGAACCGTCGAAGCGGCCAGCCCTGGTGCGAATGCCGCTACTAGGCAGGCGGGTCCGTGACGACAATCCGCACAGCGCAGGCGTCGGCGGCGGCCCTCTTCAGGATTGCGGCCCGCGGATCCGGGACATCCAGGAACGCCAGCCGCACCAGAGCCGCGTAGCGCTTCAGCACGGGCTCGGCCAGGACCTGCCCGGCCAGGGTGCGGTCCCCGCCCGGGACGATGTACTCGAGGCTGTGCTCCGCGAAAATCCGTGCGGCATGGTCTGCGACGGCCTCCACCAGGGCGTCGGCCTGGTTGGCGCGGCGCCTGGCGAAGCGCTGCTGGGACCAGCCCCCGGCCGCAGTGCGGGACTGCACATGCCGGGTTCCGGTCTTGGCGGCGAGAACCCGGCCCTCGGACACGACACCTACCGAGTACCCGCCGCGGCGCACCAGGATAAGGCCGAGTTGCCGGGGCTGGGCGGCGAGGGACTCCAGCCGCGCCACCGGGTCTGCGCCGCGGCCGGGGCGGCCACCGTCGGACCAGGGCGGCAGCAGCACGGCGGAGGCACCGTCGGCCGCCACCAGCTTCAGACCGGAGTCGTAAGGGTCCTGACGCACTTCGCCGTGGCTCGCGGTGAACCGGTCCACCCAGCCGGGCAGCCGGCCGCCGGAGACGAACGCCACACGGGTGTCGGGGCTGGCCATGGTACGGATCTCCGTCGTCAAGACTGCAGGGGCGGTGGCCGTGTCAGGACGGCCGTGAACTAGAAGTAGCCTATCTATGTGGATGATCTCTTTGGCGCAGGGCAGGACGACGCGTCCGCAAACGACGACGTCGACGCCGACGAGTCCGACGGCGGCAGCTCCCCGAGCGGCACATCAGCCCGCGCCGCGCCACGCAGCCCGCTCGCCGTCCGGATGCGGCCGCGCAGCCTCGACGACGTCGTGGGCCAGCAGCATCTCCTGGGCCATGGTTCGCCGCTGCGCCAGCTCGCGGCCGGCAGTGACGCCACCGGGCCGGCAGGACCCAGTTCTCTGATTCTTTGGGGACCGCCGGGGACCGGTAAGACCACCCTCGCGCACGTGATCGCCAAGGGCCCGGGCCGCAAATTCGTTGAGCTCTCCGCCATCACCGCCGGGGTGAAGGATGTCCGGCGTGTCATGGAGGAGGCCCTCACTGCGCGGGACTTGTTCAAGACCACCACCGTGCTGTTCCTGGACGAAATCCACCGCTTCAACAAGGCCCAGCAGGACGCCCTGTTGCCCGGCGTCGAGAACCGCTGGGTGGTACTCGTCGCGGCCACCACGGAAAACCCCTCGTTCTCCGTGGTGTCTCCGCTGCTGTCCCGCTCGCTGCTGCTGACACTCAAGCCGCTCACCGACGCCGACGTCGAAGGACTGCTCCGGAAAGCAGCCACCGACGTCCGCGGCCTGAACGGCACGGTGGAGCTCGGCGAGGAAGCTCTGGCCCACCTGGTCCGGCTCTCCGGCGGGGACGCGCGCCGGGCCCTGACCGCCCTGGAGGCCGCTGCCGGCGTCGCGTTTGGCGACGCCGACGGTGACACTGGCGACGCCGGCAGTCCGGCCGGCGTCGTCCGCGAAGCGCCGCTGAAGATCGAACTGAAACACACCGAACGGGCCCTCGACGTGGCCTCGGTGCGCTACGACCGCGCCGGCGACCAGCACTACGACGTGGCCAGCGCCTTCATCAAGTCCATCCGCGGATCCGACGTCGATGCCGCGCTGCACTATCTGGCCCGGATGCTCGAGGCCGGGGAGGACCCCCGGTTCGTGGCGCGGCGGATCGTGATCTCCGCGGCCGAAGACGTCGGCATGGCCGACCCCACCGCGCTGCAGACCGCGGTTGCGGCGGCCCAGGCGGTGCAGCTGATCGGCATGCCGGAGGGCCGCATCATCCTGGCCGAGGCCGTGGTCCACCTCGCCACCGCGCCGAAGTCCAATGCCTCGTACCTCGGCATCAACCAGGCAATCGCCGATGTCCGCGCCGGCCTCGGCAATGGCATCCCCGCACATCTGCGGGACGCCCACTATCCAGGCTCGAAGCAGCTCGGCCACGGCAAGGGCTACAAATACGCGCACGACGCCCCGCATTCAGTGGCCACCCAGCAGTACCCGCCGGATGACCTGGTGGGCCGGAACTACTACCAGCCCACCGCTAACGGCGCCGAACGCGAGATCACCACCCGGCTGGAGCGGCTGCGGAAGATCATCCGGGGCAACTAAGGCAAGTCCGGTCCGTGGTAGGATTGTTCGTTGTCTGGCAAGGCGCGGACGCACAATCCCTCAAGATATCAGCAGCTTCTGCTGCGCGATGTTCTCTTGATGGACTGGCCCTGTGCCCAGTAGCAAAAGGCAGCGGTTGGCCGATGCTCTCCATCGTGGAGGCCAGTAACACTGACACACCGCAGATATTGGAAGGACACAAGTGGCTAACAACACTCGTGCTCGCCGTACCGCACGCCTCTCGCGTGCACTCGGCATCGCTCTGACCCCCAAGGCCGCCAAGTACATGGAGCGCCGTCCGTACGGCCCCGGTGAGCACGGCCGTGCCCGCAAGAAGCAGGACTCCGACTACGCCGTACGTCTGCGCGAAAAGCAGCGTCTGCGCGCCCAGTACGGCATCCGCGAAGCCCAGATGACCCGCGCCTTCGAAGAAGCGCGCCGGACCAAGGGCCTGACCGGTGAGAACCTGATCGAACTGCTCGAAATGCGTCTCGACGCGCTCGTGCTGCGTGCCGGCTTCGCCCGCACCATCGCCCAGGCCCGCCAGCTGGTTGTGCACCGCCACATCCTGGTTGACGGCATCCGCGTTGACCGCCCCTCGTTCCGCGTCGGAGAGGGCCAGCTGGTCCACGTCCACAGCCGCAGCGAGACCATGCCTCCCTTCCAGGTCGCAGCGGCCGGCGCCCACCGCGACGTCCTGCCGATGGTTCCGGCCTACCTGGACGTCAAGCTTGACGCCCTGCAGGCACGCCTGGTCCGTCGCCCGAAGCGCTCGGAGGTCCCCGTGACCTGCGAAGAGCAGCTCGTCGTGGAATTCTACGCACGCTAGATCCAACGCGACACCATACAAAGAAGCCCGTGGCAAGCGCCGCGGGCTTCTTTGTATGTAAGGTACTTGGGGGAGTTCTCCGCAAGCCGTACGCGGCTGCCGGAGGACCGCAGGAATCCACGTAGTTTCAAGGAGATGAACGTCTATGTCTGGTGGCGATATTGCCGGCCTGATCGCGGCCGGGGTGTTTGCACTGCTGGTCCTGCTGCTCGCCGTGCCCATCCTCAAGCTTGGTGGCGTGTTCGACGAAGTGCGCAGCAGCATCCGCTCGATCAGCGACGGCGCCACCCCGCTCATGGATGAAGTCACCGCCACCGTCTCCACCACCAACCAGCAGCTGAAGAAGGTCGACGGGATCGCATCCAACGTCTCCGATGCCTCGGCCAACATCTCGGCGCTGTCCTCGCTGGTCGCCGCGACGGTCGGCTCGCCGCTGATCAAGGTCGCGGCGTTCAGCTACGGCGTGCGCTCCGCGCTCTCCGCCCGGCAGAAGCCCGCCACCGGCCGTCGCAGCCGCTGACCACGCTGACAGGAGCTGACATGAACAGAATCATTTGGATGGGCATCGGCGTCGCGATCGGCGTCATCGCCTTTCGCAAAATCACCGCGGCACAGTCCGCCCTCGGCCCCGAGGGCCTGAACCGGGCCGTCGGCCGGCTCGCCGACGGCGTCTACGACTTCGCCGACGCCGTCCGCGCCGGCATGCACGAGCGCGAAACTGAGCTCCGGTCCGCCCTCGGCGTGGACGCGGACGGCAGCAGCGCCGCCGGCCGGGATGCGCTCCGGCGCTAGCCGGGAGAGAATTAAGCGCGACGGCGCCCCCTTGGTACCTGAAGGTACCGGGCTGGCGCATCAAATTATTACCGAAGGCTGGCAGCATGGCGCCCTGCGTCCACCAGCCCGGAACCACCGACGCAATGAATATTGAAGGGTAAGTAACCAGGTTATGAAGTCGCAGGAGATCACTAAGCGCTGGATCGACTTTTTTGTCAGCAAGGGCCACACGGCCGTCCCCTCCGCCTCCCTGGTCTCCAGCGACCCGTCCCTGCTTTTCACGGTGGCCGGCATGGTGCCGTTCATCCCGTACCTGACCGCGCGTGAGGAAGCCCCCTACGCCAGGGCCACCAGCGTGCAGAAGTGCATCCGCACCGGCGATATCGAGGAAGTCGGCAAGACCGCCCGGCACGGCACTTTCTTCCAGATGTGCGGCAACTTCTCCTTCGGCGACTACTTCAAGGAAGACGCCATCAAGTTCGCGTGGGAACTGCTCACCACCGGCGTGGACGACGGCGGGTACGGGCTGCCGCCCGAGCGGCTGTGGGTCACCGTCTACGAAGAGGACGACGAAGCCAAGGAACTCTGGCTGAAGAACACCGGGGTTCCGGCCGAGCGGATCCAGCGGATGGGCAAGGCGGACAACTACTGGTCCACCGGCCAGCCCGGCCCGGCCGGTCCCTGCTCGGAGATCTACTATGACCGCGGTCCCGCGTACGGCATCGAGGGCGGCCCGATCGCTGACGAAACCCGGTACATCGAGATCTGGAACCTCGTTTTCATGCAATACCAGATCGACAACGTCCGCTCGAAGGTGGACTTCGACATCACCGGCGAGCTGCCCAAGAAGAACATCGATACCGGCCTCGGCATGGAACGCCTCGCGATGATCCTCCAAGGCGTCGAGAACATGTACGAGACCGACCAGGTCCGGCCCGTGATCGACAAGGCCGCGGCCCTGTCCGGCAAGGACTACACCTCCGCAGAGACCCCCGAGGACCCGCACCACACGGACGACGTCCGGATGCGCGTGGTGGCCGACCACATCCGTTCGGCCCTGATGCTGATCGCCGACGGTGTGACCCCCTCCAATGAGGGCCGTGGCTACGTGCTGCGCCGCCTGATCCGCCGTGCCGTGCGTTCGATGCGCCTTCTGGGCGTCGAGCAGGCCTGCCTGCCCGAGCTGCTGCCGGCTTCCCGGGACGCCATGAAGGGCGTCTACCCGATCGTGGAGACCGACTTTGACCGGATCAGCCGGATCGCCTACGCGGAGGAGAGGGCGTTCCTGCGGACCATCGCCTCCGGCACCGCGCGCCTCGAGGACGCTGTGAAGGAATCCAAGGCCGCCGGCCAGCCGCTCTCCGGCGCGGACGCCTTCGCCCTCCACGACACCTATGGATTCCCGATCGACCTCACGCTGGAAATGGCCGAGGAAGCCGGGCTCAACGTCGACGAGCCCGAGTTCCGCAAGCTCATGCTGGAGCAGCGCCAGCGGGCCCAGGCGGACGCCAAGGGCAAGAAGGGCGGCCACGCGGACCTCAGCGCCTTCCAGGAGCTCCTCGCCGCGGGGGAGACGGTCTTCACCGGTTACACCGAGCTCGCCGGGGAGTCCAAGGTCCGGGGCATTCTCTCGGCCGGACGGAAGGTAGCCCAGGCATCCACCGGCGATGAAATCGAACTCGTCCTGGCCGAGACCCCGTTCTACGCCGAGGCCGGCGGCCAGGCCGCCGACACCGGACTGATCACCGGCGACGGCTTCGTCGTCGAGGTCCTGGACGTGCAGCGCCCGATCAAGGGACTGAGCGTGCACAAGGCCATCGTCCGCGAAGGCGAAATCGGCGCCGACTCGCAGGTCCTTGCTGCCGTGGACCGGGAGCGCCGGCACGCCGCCGAGCAGGCGCACACCGGCACGCACATCGTGCATGCGGCGCTGCACCAGATCCTCGGCCCGGAAGCCCTGCAGCGCGGTTCCTTCAACAAGGCCGGCTACCTGCGCTTCGACTTTTCCTGGGGCGAGGGCCTCAGCGCCGCCACCCGCTCCGAAATCGAGGAAGTCTCCAACATCGCCATCCGGAACAACTTCCAGGTGCAGACCAAGGTGATGGGTCTCGCTGAGGCCAAAGCGCTCGGCGCCATGGCCCTGTTCGGTGAGAACTACGGCAACGAGGTCCGCGTCGTGGAGATCGACGGCGCCTGGTCGCGTGAGCTGTGCGGCGGCACGCACGTGTCCAACACCTCCCTGATCGGCAGTTTGTCCCTGCTCGGCGAGCAGTCCGTCGGTTCGGGAAACCGTCGTGTCGAGGCCTTCGTCGGCATGGACGCGTTCCGTCACCTCGCAGCTGAGCGGGCCCTCGTGACGGAACTTACCGAGATGCTGAAGGTCCCCTCCGGTCTGCTCACGGAACGGATCGGCAACACGCTGGCCAAGCTGAAGGCAACCGAGAAGGAACTCGAACGGCTGCGCAAGGAGCAGCTCACGGCTGCGGCCGCCAATCTGGCAGGCACCTTCAACGATGCCGCCGGCGTCAAGGTCATCGCGCATGACGCCGGCCTGGTCAGCGGCGCAGACGACCTCCGCAGCCTGGCCCTGGACCTGCGGACCCGGCTCGGTTCCGAGGCCGCCGCCGTCGCTGTCGCCGGGGTCAGCAACGACCGGCCCGTCATTCTGGTCGCCACCAACGACGCCGCCCGCGCGGCCGGCGTCAAGGCCGGCGCGCTCGTGCGCCTGGCCGCCGGAATCCTCGGCGGCGGCGGCGGCGGCAAGGACGACGTTGCCCAGGGCGGCGGTACCGACGCGTCCCAGGTCGGCGCGGCCCTCGCCGCCGTCGTCGACGCCATTACGAGGCGCTAGCCCGGTTCCGCAATGAGTGAATCTGCCGGGCCCGACGGCTACCCCCGGGGCGTAAAACTGGGGGTAGACGTCGGCACCGTGCGGGTGGGCGTCGCCGTGTCCGACCGCGACGGCATCCTGGCCACGCCCCTGCGGACGCTGGCCCGGAACACGAAGAAGAACACCGACGTTCGGATCCTCGCGAAGCTCGCGCTGGAGCTGGATGCGGTGCAGATTTTCGTTGGCCTGCCGCGCACCATGAAGGGCGAGGAGCACGCCTCCGCGCGGATGGCTACCGAGTATGCACAGCTACTGGTCAGTACACTATTGGAGGCCGGGTCCGGCCTGCCGGTGAGGTTGGTTGACGAGCGGCTGAGCACGGTGACAGCCCACCGCAGCCTGCACCAAGCTGGCATGAGCAGCCGGGACCACCGTAAAGTAGTGGATCAGGTTGCGGCCGCAGGTATCCTGCAGCATGCCATCGATATGCAAAAGGCCAGGGGAACGGATGTGGGAAGACGCGTCAGCGCTGACTTTCCTCCGGGGCCACCCGGCGACGGCGCTCAGGCCGTCCCGGTAGTAGACACGCATTCTGCACAACGCATTCTGCACAAAATGGAAGGCTACAGTGAGCCCGGTCAACAATGACGACTCCTCTGGTGCTGCCAACAGCGGCGCAGGCCGCCCGCTGACGCGCAAAGAGATCAGGGCCCGGGAAAAGTTCCTGGCGACGCAGGGTCATAGCACCATCCCGCCCCAGGCCTTCGAGACTGGGCGCGAAACCCCGGTCTCTGCGCCGGCGGCTCCCCGTGAGCCGGCCGCGTCGCCGGATGCTCCGGCCGCCGCCCCGGCGCACGAAGCGCCGGTCCCCGACGAGCCCGTTCACGACGTGGGGGCCCCTGAACCCTTCCATGACGCGCCCGCGGTCGAGGTGCCAGTTGACGAAGAACCTGTACACGACGAGCCCGCGTACGAGGAACCATTCCCCGAAAGCGACCGGCACGAGTACGCGGGGATGTCGCGCGAGGAGACCCTGCGCCGCGCCGACGAACTGCAGCACGGCCACGAATCCCAGCACGGCCACGAATCCCAGCACGACTTTGACGCCCAGCACGCTGGCTTCGCCCCGGCATACCCCGAAGATGAGGGCCACCATGCCGACGACGACGACGACAACGACGACGCCGGCGACGGCCTGATGGCAGGAGCCGCCGCCATTCCCACCGCCAAGGGTCCGTCCAAGAAAGTCCGCCGCCGCCGCTTCCTCGCCCTGGTGGTGACGCTGGCCGTCTTCGTCCTCGCGATCGTCGCCGGAGCACAGTTCATCAAACCCCTGCTCGGCGGCGACGTTGCGGCCGACTATCCGGGCCCGGGAACAGGCCAGGTGACCATCACCGTGCCGCCGGGCGCCGGTCCCAAGTCCGTGGCCAGTGACATGCAGTCCAAGCAGGTCATCGCCAACGCGGATTCGTTCCTCAAGCAGTTCACCGCCTCCGGAGGCGCGCTCAGCCCGGGCAGCTTCACCATGCGCAAGGAAATGAACAACTCCGACGCGGTGGCCGTGCTCCTGAACAAGGACCAGGCCAAGGTCATGTACTTCGCGCTGAGCGCCGGCATGCGGATCGGAGAGTCACTGCAGGCCATCTCCCAGGGCACCGGCGTCCCTGCTTCGGAACTGAAGGCGCTCAGTGACGCCCCGGCCCAGTTCGGCCTTCCGGCCAAGGCCAAGAACCTCGAAGGCTTCCTGTTCCCCGGCGAATACCGTTTCCCGGTCGGCACCCCGGCCAAGGACGTGCTGACTAAGCTCGTCGGAAGCGCCCTGGACGAGCTCAAGGCCCAGGGGGTCACCGATCCCGCAAAACAGTACGACGCCGTCACCGTCGCCAGCATTGTGCAGGCCGAGGGCGGCCAGGCCGAGTACGGCGACGTGGCCGGCGCCATCTACAACCGGCTCAAACCCAACAACACCGAGACGAACGGCCTGATCCAATCCGACGCCACGGTGACCTACGGGCTCGGAATCCGGAGCTTCCACATTGACGAGCAGCAGAAGGCGGACAAGTCCAACCCGTACAACACCTATGCCAACGCCGGATTGCCGGCCGGTCCGATCGGTTCCCCGGGCAAGACTGCCATCGACGCGGCCGCCAAGCCCAAGACCAATGACTATTTGTACTGGGTGACCATCAACCTGGACACCAAGGAGACCAAGTTCGCCAAGACTCTGGCGGAGCACAACGTCAACGTCGCCAAGTACAACGCCTGGTGCGACTCCAACCCGAACCGTTGCGTGTGACGCTGCGGGCCGCAGTCCTCGGCCACCCGATCGGTCACTCGAAGTCCCCGGCGCTGCACCGTGCCGCATACGCGCAACTGGGTGCCGACCTGGCCTATGAGGCCATCGACGTGACGGTGGACGCGTTGCCGGTCTTCATGGCCGGGGTGCGCGGGGACGGGCGCTGGCGCGGACTGTCCGTGACCATGCCGCTCAAGGCCGCCATGGCCGCGGAGGTGGACGACATCCGCGGGGTGGCCCGACAGCTGGGAGTTATTAACACCGTCGCCTTCGAAAGCGGCCCCCATGACGGGTCCCCGGCCCGGCTTGTCGGTTACAACACCGACGTCGCCGGCATCGTCAACGCCCTCCGCTACGCCGGCGCAACCGCCAAGCCCGTCGCCGTCGTCCTCGGGGGCGGCGGCACGGCTGCGGCCGCCATCGCCGCGATGAAGGAGTTCGGCGCAGCATCCGTGGCCGTCTACGTCCGCGATGTTGCCCGGGCTGCCGAAGCGCGGGCTGCGGCCGCCGCCGTCGGCCTTTCCCTGCAGGTGCTGCCCCTGACCGGCGCAGCGCCGGCAGTCGCCGCAGCCGACGTCGTGATCTCCACCCTGCCGCCGCGGGCCGCGGACGGCGTGGCGGAAGAACTGGCCCGGCACGGTTCGCTAGTGGACGGCGTGCTGCTCGATGTCGCCTACGACCCGTGGCCCAGCCGGATCGCCACCGTCTTCTCGGACGCGGGCGGGCGGGTGGTCCCGGGTCTTGAAATGCTGCTCTACCAGGCGGTCGAGCAGGTACGGTATTTCACCGGTCTCGAAGGCCCGGCAGCGGCGGAAGTCATAGATGTGATGTGTGACGCAGTCGGGGCACCTCGACGGGCGTTCTAAGTGCCAGGCATGGCAGGATGGAATTTATGTTGCGTTGGTTGACTGCCGGAGAATCCCATGGCCCGGCCCTGGTCGGAATAATCGAAGGCGTCCCCGCCGGTGTTGAACTCACCAGCGCCCGGATTGTCGAGGCACTGGCCCGGCGCCGGCTCGGCTACGGCCGCGGCGCCCGGATGAAGTTCGAGCAGGACGCGGTAACGGTCCTCGGCGGTGTCCGCCACGGACTGACCCAGGGCGGACCGGTGGCCATCCAGGTCGGCAACACGGAGTGGCCCAAGTGGGAGCAGATCATGTCCGCTGACCCGGTGGACCCCGACGTCCTCGCCGACCAGGCCCGCAACGCCCCGCTGACCAGGCCCCGTCCGGGCCACGCAGATTTTACCGGCATGCAGAAATACGGCTTCGACGAGGCCCGGCCGGTCCTGGAACGCGCGAGCGCCCGGGAAACCGCCACCCGTGTGGCCCTGGGCGCCGTCGCGGCCGCCTTTCTTCAGCAGCTAGGCATCGAACTGGTCTCACACACCGTGTCCATCGCCAGTGTGTCCGTTCCGGAAGGCCGGCCGCTGCCGGCCCCGGACGACGTGCTGGCCCTCGACGCGGATCCGTTGCGCTGCTTCGACCGCGAAACTTCCGACGCCATGGTCGCCGAGGTTGACACTGCGCACAAGGAAGGTGAGACCCTCGGCGGCGTCGTCGAAGTCCTCGCCTACGGACTCCCGCCGGGACTGGGCAGCTACGTCCACTGGGACCGGCGCCTGGACTCACGCCTGGCCGCCGCCCTGATGGGGATCCAGGCGATCAAGGGCGTCGAAGTCGGGGACGGCTTCCGCACCGCCGCACGCCGCGGCTCGGCAGCCCACGACGAGATCGTCCAGGACGCGGACGGCCGGATCATCCGCACTTCCAACCGTGCCGGCGGCGTCGAAGGCGGCATGAGCATCGGCGACGTGCTCCGGGTCCGCGCCGCCATGAAGCCCATCGCCACGGTGCCGCGCGCGCTCAGGACCGTGGACGTCAGCACCGGCGAACCGGCCAAGGCCCACCACCAGCGCTCGGACGTCTGTGCGGTCCCGGCGGCCGGCGTCGTGGCAGAGGCCATGGTGGCCCTGGTCCTGGCCGAGGCGGTCACGGAGAAGTTCGGCGGCGACTCCGTGCAGGAGACCGCGCGCAACATCAAGGGTTACCTGGACAACATCCCGGCGTCCCTGGACTCGATCGGGCACTAGTGCACGCCCGTAGCACGCCGCGTGAGGCGCCGCGGAAAGAGCCGCGGAAGGAACTGCTCGAAGCACTGAAGCGGCCGGTCGCCCTGATCGGGCCGATGGCGGTCGGTAAGTCAGCGGTCGGCCAGCAGCTCGCCAGGCAACTCGGGGTCCGCTTCGTCGACACCGACGTCGAAGTGGTGGCCCGGCATGGCAGCATCGCGGACATTTTCGCCGGCCGCGGGGAGTCAGCGTTCCGCGAACTCGAGGCCCGGGCGGTGGCCCAGGCCGTGGAGGAGGCCGCCGGCAGCGCCACGGTGATCTCCCTCGGCGGAGGTGCCGTGCTTGACTCCGGCACCCAGCAGCTGCTGGCCACGTGCACAGTGGTTTACCTCGAATGCGACGCTGATACCGTCTCCGAACGGATTGCCCGGAACTCCGGCCGCCCGCTCCTGGCCGGTGACGCGATGGAACGCTGGCGGGTGCTGTTCGCTACCCGGCAGCCAGTGTATGAACGGCTCGCCGATGTAATTCTCGATGTCCGGAACGGCTCCGTTCCGGACCTCGCGGACCGGCTCCAGGATGCGCTGGAGCAACAGGCCGCCGTCCGCACCGGGAAGGCCGCCACCCCGGCGGCAACAAAGAAAGTTGAAAAGTGAGCACCGAATCAACCGTCATCAAAGTCACCGGCCAGGCACCGGGGGACAACTACGACGTCGTCGTGGGACGCGGGCTGCTCGCCCGCCTTCCCGGCCTGCTGGGCGAGCGTGTCAAACGCGTCCTCGTGATCCACCCCCGCGCGCTGCGGCTCACCGGCGACGCGGTCCGGGAAGAGCTGGCCACCGCCGGCTTCACCGCCCTCACCGCCGAGATCCCGGACGCCGAGGAAGGCAAGCACATCGAGGTGGCCTCGTTCTGCTGGCAGGTGCTGGGCCAGAACGACTTCACCCGCTCCGACGCGATCGTCGCCGTCGGCGGGGGAGCGGTGACCGACCTCGCCGGTTTCGTCGCCGGGACCTGGTTGCGCGGAGTCAAGGTCATCCACATGCCGACCAGCCTGCTCGGCATGGTGGACGCAGCAGTCGGCGGCAAGGCCGGCATTAACACCGCCGAAGGCAAGAATCTGGTGGGAGTCTTCCACCCGCCGGCGGGCGTGCTCGCGGACCTGGACACACTGGACACGCTGCCGAAAAACGAGCTCATCTCCGGCATGGCCGAGGTCATCAAGTGCGGTTTCATCGCGGACCCGGCCATCCTCGAATTGATCGAGAAAGACCCCTCCGCCGTGTCCGATCCCCGCGCGGACACCCTGCGCGAATTGATCGAACGCGCCATTACGGTGAAGGCCCGGGTCGTTTCCGAGGACCTGAAGGAAACCGGACAGCGCGAGATCCTCAACTACGGCCACACCCTGGGCCACGCGATCGAACTCGCGGAACGTTACTCCTGGCGGCACGGCGCCGCCGTTTCGGTGGGCATGATGTTCGCCGCCGAACTGGCCCGCAGCGTCGGCCGGCTCAGCGACGCCGACGCCGACCGGCACCGGAACATCCTGGAAAGCCTCGGGCTGCCTATAACCTACCGGCGTGACCGCTGGCAGGCGTTGTTGGACGGCATGCGGCGGGACAAAAAGTCCCGCGGCGACCTGCTCCGCTTCGTGGTGCTCGACGGCGTCGCACGACCGGGCATCCTGGACGTGCCGGACACCTCCCTGCTCTTCGCGGCCTACCAGGAAATCGCCTCCTGATGATCAGCGATTCCGGTGGCACCAGCGAGTGGCCGGACGGCGGGTTCCCCGGCATCCGGATCAATCCGGTAACCCTCATGCCCCAGCTTGTCAACGAGGAGGCCTGCACGGAGGCCCTGGCCGCATCGACCGACCCCTCCGACCTGATCTTCGTGCGCCTCGTGCAGGGCCACCCGGGTGAGGCCGCCGATCTGCTGGCCGAAGCCCGGTACAAGGACCCTGACTCCTTCCGGCTGCGGATGTTCGAGGCGGAAGTCCTGCGGGTGTCGCACCGCTTCGACCGAGCCGTCGAGCTTTACCGCCAGCTTCTGGCCGAAGCGCACGGCACGCCCGCGGAGGCCGTAGTCCGGCAACACCTCGGCCGGTCCTACTTCGCCGCCGGCCACACTGCGGCCGCCGTCGAATCCTTCGCCAAGGCGCTGGATCTGCGTGTGGCGGAGTCCGCGGACGCCGCCCTCATCTACTCCTCGACCGTGGCGCTGCAGCGCGCACGGGACGTGCTGGACCACGCCTGCTGAATGCGCGCCCGCCGGCCCGCCCGGCAGCCCGTCCGCCGGCGGGCCGGCGGAACCGGTAGAATAGTTTTTGGATTTTTGATAAACACGCGCTGGCAGGCCGGATCGGCATGCCTGCCTGGCATAAGCGGCTGGCGGCTTGAAACCAGCGGACAATGAAACCAGAGGATATTGTGGCAACGACTAACGACATCAAGAATGGAACCGTGCTGAAGCTCGAGGGCCAGCTGTGGAACATCATCGAGTTCCAACACGTCAAGCCCGGCAAGGGTGGAGCGTTTGTCCGCACCAAGATGCGCAACGTGATGTCGGGCAAGGTCGTCGACAAGACCTTCAACGCCGGCCTCAAGATCGAGACCGCCACGGTTGACCGCCGCGACTACCAGTACCTGTACCAGGACGGCGCCGACTTTGTGTTCATGGACACCTCGGACTTCGACCAGCTCACGGTCCCCGGCGCCACCGTCGGCGACGCCACCAACTTCATGCTGGAGAACCAGATGGTGAACATCGCCATCCACGAAGGCAACCCGCTCTACATCGAACTGCCGCCGAGCGTGGTGCTGGAAATCACCTACACCGAACCGGGCCTGCAAGGCGACCGTTCCTCCGCCGGCACCAAGCCCGCCACCTTGGAGACCGGCTACGAGATCCAGGTGCCGCTGTTCGTCGAGAACAACACCAGGGTCAAGGTCGACACCCGCGACGGCAGCTACCTTGGCCGGGTCACCGACTAGTGAGCGCCCGCGGTAAGGCCCGAAACCGGGCACTGGATGTTCTTTTTGAGGCGGAGCAGCGTTCCATCTCAGCCTTCGATGTGCTGCGTTTCCGTCGCGAACAGACGGACCAGATCATTAACCCCTACACCCTGGAGATCGTCGAGGGAGTCGTGTCCTACCAGGCGGCGATCGACGAGTTCCTGGAAACCTATTCGCAGGGCTGGTCGCTGGAACGGATGCCTTCGGTGGACCGGATCATCCTTCGGATCGGCACCTGGGAACTGCTCTACAACGACGACGTCCCGGACGGCGTCGCTGTGAGCGAGGCCGTCGCGTTGGCCAAAACGCTCTCCACGGATGAGTCGCCGTCGTTCATCAACGGCCTGCTGGGCCGCCTGCAGCAGCTGAAGCCCTCGCTGCTGGCCTGAAACGCTGTGCATCACAGGGCCGGTGCCCCGCCCCGCGGCGGCCGCCGGCCCTTGTTGTTTGCGGCGACCGGCGTCCCGCGGATGTGACGGACGCCGCCCCGGCCCGGGCGGGGGGCGCGGCGGCGCCTGTGGTAATTTGGAGGCGCAAATAATCCTTTTTTAATTCCGTCCCGAGAGGCGGGGAAAGGGGAGACGAGCGTTGACTTCTGTCCCAGAGGCACCGGTTCCGGCCAAGGTCCAACTCAGCAGGGTTGTGCTCAACCAGGCTGACATCGACCGTGCACTCACTCGTATCGCCCATGAGATTCTCGAGTCCAACAAGGGCTCCCAGGACCTTGTCCTACTTGGTATTCCGCGGCGCGGCTATCCGCTCGCGGTCCGCCTGGCCGCCAAGATCGCCGCCGCCGATCCCACCGTGGACGCCGCCGCAATTGTCGGCCAGCTGGATGTCACCATGTTCCGCGACGACCTCTCCCGCCAGCCCACCAGGCCGCCATACCCCACCCAGTTGCCCCGCACCGGGATCGACAACAAGGTGGTCGTCCTGATCGACGACGTGCTCTACTCCGGCCGGACCATCCGGGCCGCGCTGGACGCGATCATCGACCTGGGCCGCCCCCGGATCGTCCGCCTCGCAGTCCTGATCGACCGGGGCCACCGTGAGCTGCCGATCCGCGCGGACCACGTCGGCAAGAACCTGCCCACCTCCTCTGCCGAGAAAGTCCGCGTCCGGCTCGAGGAAACCGACTCCGCCGCCGACGGCCCCGTCAACGAAGTTGTGATCGAGGCCAGCGCATGAAGCACCTGCTCGGCACCGAAGACCTCCCCTACGCGGACGCCATCCGCATCCTCGATACCGCGGAAGAGATGGCCGCGGTGGGGGAGCGGGAGGTCAAGAAGCTCCCCGCGCTGCGCGGCCGGACGGTCGTGAACCTGTTCTTCGAGGACTCCACCCGGACCCGGATCTCCTTCGAAGCCGCGGCCAAGCGGCTCTCCGCGGACGTCATCAACTTCGCCGCCAAGGGGTCCTCCGTTTCCAAGGGCGAATCGCTCAAGGACACCGCACAGACGCTTGCCGCGATGGGGGCCGACGCCGTCGTCATCCGGCACTGGGCGTCAGGGGCCCCGCACCGGCTCGCCGCGACCGACTGGATCGACGCCGCCGTCATCAACGCCGGCGACGGCACCCACGAGCACCCCACCCAGGCCCTGCTGGACGCGTTCACGATGCGGCGGCACTGGTCGAAACTGGCCGGCGCCCCGTCCGCCGGGGCTGACCTGCAGGGCATGCGCGTCGCGATCGCCGGAGATGTGCTGCACTCCCGGGTGGCCCGCTCCAACGTCTGGCTGCTGCGCACCCTGGGAGCGGAAGTCACTCTGGTGGCGCCGCCCACGCTGCTGCCGGTCGGCGTCGAACAGTGGCCCTGCACCGTCAGCTACGACCTCGACGAGACCCTCACCCAGGGCGTGGACGCGATGATGATGCTCCGCGTCCAGGGCGAACGGATGAACGCGTCCTACTTCCCGAGCACCCGCGAGTACTCGCGCCGTTGGGGCTTTGACGACAACCGACTCCGCTCCCTCGACCGTCTGGGCCTCAAGGACACCATCATCATGCATCCCGGCCCGATGAACCGCGGGCTGGAAATTTCCTCGGCGGCCGCCGACTCGCCCCGTTCCACCGTCCTGGCCCAGGTGCGCAACGGCGTGTCCATCCGGATGGCCGCCCTCTACCTGCTGCTCTCCGGGGATACCCGCGGACCAGCCACCCCGACCTTCGCCGACTCCAAGGAGAGCCACTGATGGCATCACAGCACCAGGACACCGGCAGCACCGGCACCTACCTCATCCGGGGAGTCTCGATCCTCGGCGGCGCCGCCGAAGACCTGCTGATCCGCGACGGCCTGATCGCCGGCCGCGGCCAGAACCTGCCCGCCGAGGGCGCCACTGTCATTGAGGCAGCAGGGCTAGTGGCTCTGCCCGGCATGGTGGACATCCACACGCACCTGCGCGAACCCGGCCGCGAGGACGCCGAAACGGTCGAGACCGGCACCCGCGCGGCGGCCCTGGGCGGCTACACCGCCGTGCACGCCATGGCCAACAGCACCCCGGTGGCGGACACCGCCGGCGTCGTCGAGCAGGTCCTGAGCCTGGGCCGCGCCGCCGGCTGGGTGGACGTCCGCCCGGTCGGTGCCGTCACCGTGGGCCTCGCAGGGGAACAGCTCGCCGAGCTCGGCGCCATGGCCGATTCCCGCGCCCGGGTCCGGGTCTTCTCCGACGACGGCGTCTGCGTCAGCGACCCGGTCCTGATGCGCCGCGCCCTGGAATACGTCAAGGCGTTCGACGGCGTCGTCGCCCAGCACGCGCAGGAACCCCGCCTGACCGCCGGGGCGCAAATGAACGAGGGCGTCGTCTCTGCGGTGCTCGGCCTGACGGGCTGGCCCGCCGTCGCGGAGGAAAGCATCATCGCCCGGGACGTGCTGCTCGCCCAGCACGTGGGATCCCGGCTGCACGTCTGCCACGTCTCCACGGCCGGCTCCGTGGAGATTGTCCGCTGGGCCAAGTCGCGCGGCATCAACGTCACGGCAGAGGTCACGCCGCACCATCTCTGGCTGACCGACGAACTGGTCCGCAGCTACGACCCGGTCTACAAGGTCAACCCGCCGCTGCGCACCGACCAGGACGTCCAGGCCCTCCGCTCCGCGCTGGCGGACGGCACGATCGACGTCGTCGGCACTGACCACGCCCCGCACCCCAGCGAACACAAGGAATGCGAATGGGCGCAGGCCGCGATGGGCATGACCGGACTGGAAACCGCCCTCTCGGTGGTGCAGCACACCATGATCGACACCGGGCTGATGGACTGGGACGGCTTTGCCCGCGTGACCTCCACCACCCCCGCCGCCATCGGCCGGCTGGCGGACCAGGGCCGGCCGCTGGAATCCGGCGAACCCGCCAACGTCATACTCGTGGATCCGGCTGCGCGCTGGACGGTAGACCCTTCTAAGATGGCAACCATGGGCCGTAACTCTCCGTTTGCCGGCCGGGAACTCCCGGGCAAGGTGATGGCCACCTTCTTCAAGGGTCATCCGACCGTCCTGGACGGCAAACTCAACACCCCGTACCGGTGGCTCCCGGAGACCGCGGACTCCGCCGGGAACACTGCCACCGCAGCGGCGGGCCGGCCCTGATGGTCAAGGAACTCTCCCTCGTCCTGACGCTGGTTGGGATCGCCGTCGTGCTGGCCCTGATCGGGATCGGCTGGCGGAACCGGCTGCGCCGCCAGGGCGACGTCGAGCCGCTGCCCCCGGTGCCCGACGAGCTGGGCGCCCCGTTGGCCGGCGCCGACGGCCAGTATGTCGCCTCGACCACGGCCGGCGACTGGCTGGACCGGATCGCTGTCCACCGGCTCGGCCTGCGCAGCAATGCCGAACTCAGCGTCCATCCCGAAGGCGTGCTGTTCGACCGTTCGGGCGCAGGCCCGGTCTTCATCCCGGCCGGCCGGCTCACCGGAGTCCGGCAGGAAAGCGGCATGGCCGGAAAATTCGTCGAAAAGGACGGACTCCTGGTGGTCAGCTGGATGCTCGGAGCTAAGGAGCTGGACACCGGCTTCCGCACCCGCCGGGCCGAGGACAAGACCGTGCTCCTGACCGCCCTCCAAGAATTGATCTCCGCAGCCCCTCGGGCAGAAGCCGATAGTGGAAAGTAACGACGTGACGGAATCCAACGAAGTGATAGCCAAAGCAGTGACAGAAGAAGCAGTGACAGAAGAAGCAGTGACAGAAGAAGCAGTGACAGAAGAAGCAGTGACAGACGCGCCACCCGCGGCAGCAGCATCCACCCCCGCCGTGCTCGTCCTCGAAGATGGGCGGATCTTCCGCGGCAGCAGCTACGGCGCCACCGGCACCGCGCTGGGCGAAGCGGTTTTCGCCACCGGCATGACCGGCTACCAGGAGACCATCACGGACCCCTCCTACGCCCGCCAGCTCGTGGTGCAGACCGCGCCGCACATCGGCAACACCGGAGTGAACAAGGACGACGCCGAATCCCGCCGTATCTGGGTGGCCGGCTACATCGTCCGCGACGCCGCCCGACGGCCGTCCAACTGGCGCTCGGAACGCAGCCTCGATGAGGAACTCGTCGACCAGGGCATCGTCGGCATCCAAGGCGTCGACACCCGCGCCATCACCCGGCACCTGCGCGAACACAAGACCATGCGCGCCGGCATCTTCTCCGGCGAGGCCGCAGCTTCCACGGACAAGGAACTCGTGGCGGCCGTGCTGGCCAGCGCGCCGATGGAAGGCTCCCGGCTCGCCGAGGAAGTCAGCGTCGAAACGGCGTACACGGTCGAGCCCGGCGATTGGGGCTGGGACGGCGAACCGCGGTTCAGCATCGCCGCGATCGACCTCGGGATCAAGCGGATGACCCCGATCCGCTTCGCGGAACGCGGCGTCCGGGTCCACGTCCTGCCGGCCACCGCCACCCTGGCCGACGTCCAGGCAGTCAACCCAGACGGCGTGTTCATGTCCAACGGCCCCGGCGACCCCGCCACCGCCGACAACCAGGTCAACCTGCTGCGCTCCGTACTGGACGCCAAGCTGCCCTACTTCGGCATCTGCTTCGGCAACCAGATCCTGGGCCGCGCCCTGGGATTCGGCACCTACAAGCTCCGCTACGGCCACCGCGGCATCAACCAGCCGGTCATGGACCGCCGCACCGGCAAGGTCGAAATCACCTCGCAGAACCACGGCTTCGCTGTCGACGCACCGCTCGAGGGCGCCACGCAGGCGCCGGAGGAGCGCTTCGGCCGGGTTGAGGTCAGCCACGTCAGCCTCAACGACGACGTCGTCGAGGGCCTGTACTGCCTGGACATCCCCGCCTTCTCGGTCCAGTACCACCCCGAAGCAGCCGCCGGCCCGCACGACGCCGCGTACCTCTTCGACCGCTTCATCGAGCTGATGGAGGGCACCTCTTCAAAGACCGAGACAAACCCAAAGACTGCCACCGAATCCCAGACTGAGGACAAGAAGTAATGCCCAAGAGAACTGACCTTAAGAGCGTCCTGGTCATCGGTTCCGGCCCGATCGTGATCGGCCAGGCGGCCGAATTCGACTATTCCGGCACCCAGGCACTGCGTGTCCTCAAGGACGAAGGCCTGCGCGTCATCCTGGTCAACTCCAACCCGGCCACCATCATGACCGACCCGGAGTTCGCCGACGCCACGTACATCGAACCGATCACCCCCGAGGTCGTCGAGAAGATCATCGCCAAGGAACGCCCCGACGCGATCCTGCCCACCCTGGGCGGCCAGACCGCGCTCAACACTGCGATCGCCCTGGACAAGAACGGCGTGCTGGAGAAGTACAACGTGGAGCTCATCGGGGCCAACATCGCCGCGATCGAGCTCGGCGAAGACCGCGAGAAGTTCAAGGGAGTCGTGGAACGCTGCGGCGCCGAATCCGCCCGCAGCCACATCATCCACACCATCGAGGAGGCCCTCACCGCGGCCGAAGACCTGGGCTACCCGATGGTAGTCCGGCCCTCCTTCACGATGGGCGGCCTTGGCTCCGGCCTGGCCTATGACGAAAACGACCTGCGCCGGATCGTCGGCCAGGGCCTGCAGTACAGCCCCACGTCCGAGGTGCTGCTCGAAGAGAGCATCCTCGGCTGGAAGGAGTACGAGCTTGAGATGATGCGGGACAAGAACGACAACGTCGTGGTGGTCTGCTCGATCGAGAACTTCGACCCGGTCGGCGTTCACACCGGCGACTCGATCACGGTCGCCCCGGCCCTGACCCTGACGGACCGCGAGTACCAGCGGCTGCGCGACATCTCGATCGCCGTCATCCGTGAAGTCGGCGTTGACACCGGTGGCTGCAACATCCAGTTCGCCGTCGAACCGGACACCGGCCGCGTCGTCGTGATCGAAATGAACCCCCGCGTCTCCCGGTCCTCGGCCCTGGCCTCCAAGGCCACCGGCTTTGCAATCGCCAAGATCGCGACCAAGCTCTCGCTCGGCTACACCCTGGACGAGATCCCGAACGACATCACGCAGAAGACGCCGGCCTCTTTCGAGCCGACCCTCGACTACGTCGTCGTCAAGGTCCCGCGCTTCGCCTTCGAGAAGTTCCCGGCAGCGGACCCCACCCTGACCACCACTATGAAGTCGGTGGGCGAGGCCATGGCGATTGGCCGGAACTTCACCGAGGCGCTACAGAAGGCTTTGCGGTCGCTGGAACAGAAGGGCTCGCAGTTGGACTTCGGCCCGGTCCCGGAATGGGAAGTCCCCGAGCTGATCGAAAAGGCCAAACGTCCGACGACGGACCGCCTGCACCAGGTCCAGCGGGCCCTGTTAGGCGGCGCCACCGTGGAGCAGCTGTTCGAGGCCACCAAGATCGACCCGTGGTACCTGGACCAGCTCCAGCTCCTGAATGAGATCTCCCAGGAGATCCGCCGCTCCAGTGCCCTGAGCGCTGAGATCCTGCAGCGCGCCAAGCGGCATGGCTTCTCCGACGAGCAGATCGGCGCCCTGACGCACCACTCGGAGGACGTCGTCCGCGGCGTCCGGCAGGCCCTGGGCATCCGCCCGGTTTACAAGACCGTGGACACCTGCGCCGCCGAATTCGCTGCGTACACGCCGTACCACTATTCCTCCTACGACCAGGAGGACGAGGTGGCGCTGCACGCCAAGCCGTCCATCATCATCCTCGGCTCCGGACCGAACCGGATCGGCCAGGGGATCGAGTTCGACTACTCCTGCGTGCACGCTTCGATGGCGCTGCGCAAGGCCGGTTACGAGACCGTGATGGTCAACTGCAACCCGGAAACCGTCTCCACCGACTACGACGTCTCCACCCGGCTGTACTTCGAACCGCTCACGCTCGAGGACGTGCTGGAGGTCATCGCGGCCGAGGAGCGCACCGGCGGCGTGATGGGCGTGTTCGTTCAGCTCGGCGGCCAGACCCCGCTCAAGCTCGCGCAGCAGCTCGCCGACGCCGGCGTGCCGATCCTCGGCACGTCCCCGGAGGCGATCGACCTGGCCGAGCACCGCGGCGCCTTCTCTCGTGTCCTGGACAAGGCCGGGCTGGTCGCCCCGAAAAACGGCACCGCCGTCTCCTTCGAGGACGCCAAGAAGATCGCGGACGAGATCGGCTACCCGGTGCTGGTCCGCCCCTCCTACGTCCTGGGCGGACGCGGCATGGAGATCGTCTACGACGAGCCGAACCTCTCCCGCTACATCGCCAACGCCACCGAGATCACGCCCGACCACCCGGTGCTGATCGACCGGTTCCTCGAGGACGCTATCGAGATCGACGTCGACGCCCTCTACGACGGCAAGGACCTGTACCTCGGCGGCATCATGGAACACATCGAGGAAGCCGGGATCCACTCCGGCGACTCGGCCTGTGTGCTGCCCCCGATCACCCTGGGCAACAACGTGATCGACCGGGTCCGGACGGCCACGCTAGCCATCGCCGAAGGCGTCGGCGTCCGCGGCCTGATCAACATCCAGTTCGCCCTCGCCTCCGATGTGCTCTACGTGCTCGAAGCCAACCCGCGCGCCTCCCGGACCGTGCCGTTCGTGTCCAAAGCGACCGGCGTGCAGATGGCCAAGGCGGCGGCCCTGATCGGCACCGGCGTCACCATCAACCAGCTGCGCAGCGCCTACAAGGTGCTGCCCGAATCCGGCGACGGCTCCACGCTGCCGCTGGACGCCCCGGTGGCGGTCAAGGAAGCGGTGCTGCCGTTCAGCCGCTTCCGCACCCCTGAGGGTAAGGTTGTGGACTCCCTGCTGGGCCCGGAAATGCGCTCCACCGGCGAGGTCATGGGCATCGACAAGCACTTCGACACCGCCTTCGCCAAGAGCCAGGCGGCGGCCAACAACGCGTTGCCGACCGAGGGCAAGATCTTCGTCTCCGTCGCCAACCGGGACAAGCGGGCCATCATTATGGCCGTCAAGCGCCTCTCGGACCTCGGGTTTGAGATCGTCTCCACCGGCGGGACAGCCGATGTGCTGCGCCGCAACGGCCTGCAGGCCAGCACGGTCCGCAAGGTCGCCGAAGGCTCCAGCGCGGAGGGTGAAGGCACCATCGCAGACCTGATCGTCGCCGGCGAGATCGATATGGTCTTCAACACCCCTTCCGGCGGCGAAGCACGCGGCGACGGGTACGAAATCCGCGCCGCCGCGACCTCGATCGGCATCCCGTGCATCACGACGGTCGCCGAGTTCAACGCAGCCGTCCAGGCCATTGAGGCGATGCGGACCTACGAATGGTCGGTCACCAGCCTGCAGGAGCACGCTGCCGCCCTGGCTTCATCCCAGGAGCGGGTCGCGCAGGCCGCCGCCGCCGCGGACGGAGTGCCTCAGCATGCCTGAGGCCGGCAGCGCCGCGTCTGCCGGCCGGGAGCCCTTCGGCTCCCGGCTGGGCCGGGCCATGGCGGAGCGGGGCCCGCTCTGCGTAGGGATTGACCCGCACCCGGCGCTGCTGCAGCGGTGGGGCCTGAACGACGACGCCGCGGGGCTGGAACGCTTCTCGCTGACCGTGCTCGACGCCGTGGCATCCCTGGCTGCCGCAGTGAAACCGCAGGTGGCACTTTACGAACGCCACGGCTCGGCCGGCATGGCCGTGCTGGAACGCGTCCTGGCCGCCTCCGCGGACGCCGGGGTGCTCAGCATCGCCGACGCCAAACGCGGCGATATCGGCTCCACCATGGCCGCCTATGCGGATGCGTGGCTGCGCGACGGCTCGGCCCTGGCCGCGGACTCGGTCACGCTGAGCCCGTACCTGGGCTTCGAATCGCTCCGGCCGGCCCTGGACCTCGCGGCGCAGACCGGCCGCGGCGTCTTCGTCCTGGCACTGACCTCCAACCCCGAGGGCGCGTCCGTGCAGCACGCCGGCGGCGCCGACTCGGTGGCCCGGCGCATCACCCGGGCCGCGGCCGCCGAGAACCTGAGGTATGCCGGTGAACTGGGGTCGGTGGGACTCGTCGTCGGCGCGACCGTCGGCTCCGCGCTGGCGGACCTCGACCTGGACCTCGCCGCTGTCCGCGGCCCCATCCTGGCGCCGGGTCTCGGCGCGCAGGGCGGCACGGCGGCCGACCTGCGGCGCACCTTCGGCAGTGCCTACGGCCAGGTCCTGGGTACCTCCAGCCGTGACATCCTCGGCGCCGGCCCGCAGCTGCCGGGCCTGCGCGCCGCGGCGAAACGCACACTCGACGCACTCCGCGCCGCGTAGCCGGGCGTCGGCGCCGTCGTCGTTCGATTGATTTCCGGGGGCGCCAGACGGTAGGTTCGGGACAGCTACGCAGGGAGGACCTCAGTGAGCTTACGATCCCTCACACCGCAGGAGCGTGCCGATGCCCTGCACAAGGCCGTCGCGGCCCGGGCAGCCCGGGCGACGGCCAAGGAGCGGCTGAAGTCCGGGGAACTGTCCGTCGCGGAGCTGCTCAGCGCCGGGGAGACGGAGGAGGCGATCGCGCGGATGCGGGTGGTTGAACTGCTGGAGGCGTTGCCGGGGATCGGCCAGGTGCGTGCAGCGGCCATCATGAACCGGCTTGGCATCGCCGCCTCACGGCGGCTCCGGGGCCTGGGAATACACCAGCGCCGGGCGCTGGTAGATTTTATAGACGAGAAATAGCTTGGTCCGCCGAGCTCCCCCCACCGCCCAAAGGAATACGTGAGCAAGAAACCGGGACTGACAGTCCTCGCCGGTCCGACGGCTGTCGGCAAAGGCACCGTATCCACCTATATTCGGGACAACTATCCCGAAGTCTGGCTTTCGGTGTCGGCCACTACCCGCCCGCCGCGGCCTGGGGAGGTCGATGGGGTGCATTACTACTTCAAGTCCAAGGACGCGTTTGAATCCCTCGTGGCAGCCGGGGAACTCCTGGAATGGGCCGTGGTGCACGGGCAGAATACGTATGGCACCCTCAAGAGCACTGTGGATGCGGCCATTGCCGAGGGCCGCTCGGTGCTTTTGGAGATTGACCTGCAGGGCGCACGCCAGGTGAAGCAGGCCGTCCCGGACGCGCAGTTCGTCTTCCTCGCCCCGCCCAGCTGGGAAGAATTGGTGCGCCGTCTAGTGGGCCGTGGCACGGAATCGGCCGAGGAACAGCAACGTCGACTGGAAACCGGTAAAGTAGAACTAGCCGCTGAACCGGAGTTCGATCACACCGTCATCAATGATGACGTTCGCCGGGCAGCGGATGAGCTTGTTTCACTCATGGGGCTGACCCCGCACCCGCACTAACCGCCGGGTCGGATCGGCCCGTTAGAATTTGGAGAATTCGTGTCCACGAACCTTGAAGGCATCATCAACCCGCCGATCGACGAGCTGCTGAAGGCTGCCGATTCGAAGTACGGACTGGTGATTTTCGGTGCCAAGCGCGCCCGGCAGATCAACGCCTACTACGCCCAGCTGCACGAGGGCCTGTTCGAGTACGTCGGCCCGCTGGTCGACACCAAGCTGAACGAGAAGTCGCTTTCGATCGCGCTGCGCGAAATCAACGAAGGCAAGCTCGTTTCCACGCCGATCGAACCCGCAGCAGAGTAATAACTCCGCTGCCTGACGGAGGTCACGTGCGCATAGTCCTCGGAGTCGGGGGAGGGATTGCCGCCTACAAGGTGGCGTCGCTCCTCCGGCTTTTTACTGAAGCCGGCCATGACGTCACCGTCATACCCACCGACGCCTCCACCCGGTTCGTCGGTGTTGCCACGTGGGAGGCCCTCTCCGGGCACCCGGTCAGCAACAGCGTCTTCGACGAGGTGCACACCGTCAACCATGTCCGGCTCGGCCATGAGGCGGATCTGATCGTCGTCGCGCCGGCTACGGCCGATCTGCTGGCGCGCGCCGCCACCGGCCAGGCCAACGACCTGCTCACCAACACGCTGCTGATGGCGGGCGGCCCGGTGCTGATGGCACCGGCCATGCACACCGAAATGTGGCGCCATCCGGCCACCCAGGCCAACGTGGAAACCCTGCGCAGCCGGGGTGTCACCGTGCTTGAGCCCGCCACCGGACGGCTGACCGGGGAGGATTCCGGTCCGGGCCGGCTGCCCGAACCCGCGGCGATATTCGCCGCCGCGCTGGCCCTGGCCGGCGCTTCCGCGGTCCCCGCCTCACCGGACCTGTCGGCGTTGGAATCCGTTTCACCCTCTGCCTCCGGGGCCGGGCCGCTGGCCGGGCTCACCGTGACGATCAGCGCCGGCGGCACCCGCGAACCCCTGGACCCGGTCCGGTTCCTGGGCAACCGGTCCTCCGGCAAGCAGGGGGTTGCGCTGGCTGTTGCCGCCCGTGCGGCCGGCGCCCGGGTCCGGCTGCTGGCAGCGCACATGGACGTCCCGGCACCCGCCGGCGTCGAACTGGTGCAGGTCGAGACCGCGCTGGAACTGCGGAAGGCCGCCCTGCACGCCGCCGCGGATTCCGACGTCGTCATCATGGCCGCCGCGGTGGCGGACTTCCGGCCGGCCGACGTCTCCGGCACCAAGATCAAGAAACGTGACGACGCCGCCGACCCCGTGATTTCGCTGGTCCGCAACCCGGACATCCTGCGTGAACTCGTCGAGGTCCGTGACGCCGCGTCCCGGAACCAGTTGATCGTCGGGTTCGCGGCCGAGACCGGCGACGCCGACGGGGACGTCCTCGAATACGCCGCGGCCAAGCTGCGCCGCAAGGCCTGCGACCTGCTGGTGGTCAACCAAGTGGGGATGGACCGGGTCTTCGGCCAGGACAGCAACGAGGTGGTCATCCTTTCGCGGTCCGGCTCCGAACCCCAACAGGCGTCGGGTTCCAAGTCCGACGTCGCCGCTGCCGTGATTGACCGGATCAGCGCCGAGTTGAGCCGGTTTATCCGGCCTGCTTGAGCGCTGCCGTAATCAAGGTCTCCTTAGCAGGGGGACACACGCCGCCGGACGCCCGTTTTCCAACCAGTAAGGTAGTTGAGTGACTTTACCGCTGCACATCCCAGACCTCCACGGGTCCACGCCCGCCGCTCTTCGGCTCTTCACCTCCGAGTCGGTGACGGAAGGACACCCCGACAAGATCTGTGACCAGATCAGCGACTCAATCCTCGACGCCCTCCTGGCCAAGGACCCGGAGTCCCGCGTTGCCGTGGAGACCCTCGCGACGACCGGCCTGGTCCATGTGGCCGGCGAGGTCACCACGGACGCCTACGTCGAGATCCCGCAGATTGTCCGCGAGACCATCCTCGGGATCGGCTACGACTCCTCCGCGAACGGCTTCGACGGGGCCCGATGCGGTGTCTCGGTCTCCATCGGCCAGCAGTCCAACGACATCGCCGGCGGCGTATTCAACTCGCTCGAAGCCCGTGAAGGCCGCCAGGAGGATGACTACGACCTCCAGGGCGCCGGCGACCAGGGCCTCATGTTCGGCTACGCCAGCGACGAAAACCCGTCCTACATGCCGGTCCCGATCTGGCTCGCGCACCGGCTGTCCGAGCGGCTCACCGAGGTCCGCAAGTCCGGGATGTTGGACTACCTGCGGCCCGACGGCAAGACGCAGGTGACCGTGGGCTATGACGGAGACCGTCCGGTCTCGGTCGAGACCGTCGTGATTTCCAGCCAGCACGCCGAAGGCGCCAGCCTCGACCAGCTGCGCGCGGACCTCGCCGAACACGTGGTCAACCCGGTCATGGCACTGTCAAACCTGGACATCTCCCGGTCCCGGAACATCCTCAACCCGGCGGGCGCCTTTGTGATCGGCGGCCCGGTGGGCGACGCCGGCCTGACCGGCCGCAAGATCATCGTCGACACTTACGGCGGCATGGCCCGGCACGGCGGCGGTGCCTTCTCCGGCAAGGACCCGTCGAAGGTGGACCGCTCGGCCGCGTACGCGATGCGCTGGGTTGCCAAGAACGTGGTGGCCGCCGGCCTCGCCAAGCGCGCCGAAATCCAGATTGCGTACGCGATCGGGCAGGCCCGCCCGGTGGGCACGTACGTGGAGACCTTCGGCACCGAAACCGTCGACCCGGCCAGGATCAGTGCGGCGATCGCCGAGATCTTCGACCTGCGTCCCCGCGCCATCATAGACGCGCTTGACCTCAAGCGGCCGATCTACGCCAAGACGGCCGCGCATGGCCACTTCGGCCGCGATGATCCCGACTTCACCTGGGAACGCCTCGACCGGGTCGACGCGCTGAAGGCCTACTTCAACGCGTAGGTGCCGGCCGTGATGCCAAATGTCACTGCCGTAAAATGTCACTGCCCTAAAATGTCGCTGCCCTGTGATGTGCTGTAGCCAGACCGCTGAACGGCGGCCTGGCTACAGTCTTAACCGCTCGTGCAAACTGCCCGTTGCGTCGATCGACCACGTGCCCGCGCACTGAAATACCCGACCAGCCGCTGAAGGGAGGCAGACGCCATGACTGCATCCCATGGCGGCGCGTCGGCGGCGGATGAACCGCTCCAGCTCTCACTGCTGCACGGGTTCCCCGCCTCCGCGGCTGCCGCGGGGCCGCCCCTGGCCGCGGAACTGCCGGTGGCACGGGTGCTGCTGGAATCGTCCCTCCCGCACCTGGACCGGCCGTTCGACTACAGCGTGCCGGCCGGGCTCGACGCAGCTGCCCGGCCAGGCGTCCGGGTCAAGGTGAAATTCAGCGGCCAGGAACTGGGCGGCTACCTGCTCGAACGGACAGCGGACTCCGACGCGGGCCACGCCCTGGTGCCGCTGTACAAGGTCCTGTCCCCGGTCCCGGTACTCACGCCCGCGGTGGCCGAACTGGCGGGGAGGGTCGCAGCCCGCTACGCCGGAACCGTCAGCGACGTGCTGCGCGTCGCCGTCCCGCCCCGCATGGCGCGACTGGAAAAGGACTTCGCGCCCGGCGGACTGTTGGACCCTGCGCTCTTCGACGCCGCCAGCGACCGGACCGTCACCGCGCCTGCAGCAATAGCGGATGCCACAGCGTCCTGCTGGGCGGACTACCACAACGGGCCGGCGTTCCTGCAGCACCTGGCTGCGGGGGAGTCCCCGCGCGCCGTACTGAGCGCCCTGCAGGGGTTCGGTGCCCGCGGCTGGCCCCGGCTGGTTGCCGAGGCGGTCGCCGCCGTCCGCCGCTCCGGGCGCGGCGCCGTCGTCGTGGTGCCGGACTACCGTGATCTAGACCGGGCCGAGGCGGCCCTTCTGGAGCGCCTTCCGGCCGGGGACGTCGCCCGGCTCACCGCCGACGACGGCCAGACCCCGCGGTACCGCAGTTTCCTGCGGGTGCTCAGCGGGGCGGCCGGCGTCGCAGTGGGCACCCGCTCCGCCGCCTACGCCCCGGTGCATAATCTGGGCCTTGTGGTCTGCTGGGATGACGGCGACGACCTTCACATCGAGCAGCGCTCCCCCTACGCGCACGCGCGTGAAGTGCTACTGCTCCGGGCGGCGCACGAAGGAGCCGCCTGCCTGTTCGCCGGTCACACCCGCAGTACCGAGACGCAGCGGCTGGTGGAGTCCGGCTGGGCCAGCCCGGTCACGGCGGGGCGCGCCGTGCTGCGCCGCAGCGTGCCGCGCGTGCTCAACACCGCTGACAGTTTTGAGCAGGAACGCGACCCGCTTGCCCGGATTGCGCGGTTGCCCGGGGCCGCGTGGCGGGCGGCAAAAGAGGGCCTGGAACGTGGTCCTGTCCTCGTTCAGGTGGCGCGGGCCGGCTACGCCCCGTCGCTGGCGTGCGAACGCTGCCGCGAACCGGTCCGCTGTACCGCTTGTAACGGGCCGCTGGCGATCGCCGGACCGGCGGGCAGCGCCGCGTTGCCGGTCTGCCGCTGGTGCTCGATGGCCGCTCCTGGGTGGCGCTGCGTGCACTGCAACGGAGACCGGCTCCGCCGGGGTGCCACGGGAGCGTTGCGGACGGCCGAGGAGCTGGGCCGGGCGTTTCCGGGCAAGCCCGTCATTACGTCGTCCGGGGACCGCGTCCTCGCCACGGTCCCCGACGGAAAGGCTTTGGTTGTTGCCACCGTCGGGGCCGAGCCGGTCGCTGCCGGCGGCTACGCTGCAGCGCTGTTGCTCGACGGCGACTCGCTGCTGCGCCGGGAAAACTTGCGGGCGGGGGAGGACGCCGTGCGGCGCTGGTTCAACGCTGCCGCCCTGGTCCGTCCCGCGGCCGAAGGTGGCCTGGTGGTCATCACCGCCGAGGACACGGCCGGTGTCGGGGCGCTGCTGCGCTGGGACCCCGCAGGGTTCGCCGGACGCGAACTCGCGCTACGGCAGGAGCTGTCGCTGCCGCCGGCGGTCAGGATTGCGTCCGTTACCGGCGGCCGGACCGCCGTCGAACATTTCAGCCGGGCCGTCGAATTGGCGCTGGCGAATCAGGGTATCGTGCTGCGGTCGGCCGGACCGGCGCCGCTGGGAGGTGGCGGCGGGGGCGGGTCACCGACGGCCGGCATCGGGTCACCGCCGGACGGCGCAGGCCGGCGCAGCGGCGAAGACGTCCGGACCCTGCTGTTCATTCCGTATGCCCAGGCCACCGACACGACCAAAGCGATGCGCGCGGTGAAGGCGGCGGCCGCAGCCAGGCGCACCGACGATCCGGTGCAGCTGCGCCTTGACGGCGTCGACGTGCTGTAGGGGGTAGGTGTTGGGGCTGCACGTCGCGTTGCCCGTAACTGCCGCTCGTTACAACCAAACGGAGGTTCCAGTGCACGACAAGCGAGCTGTTGACGCGGCCATCCGGGACATGCCGATGGCGCACATCGCAGAAGAGGGACTCCAGTGCTGGTTCCAGTCGGATTGGCATAGGGATCCGCGCCCGCTGGCAGCCGATGTGTGGGTGTTCACGCCGGACTTCAGGCACATCCTCGTTGTTCAGCATCGCTGGCGAGGCCTCGTACCGCCAGGCGGACAAGTGGAACCGGATGAGACCCCACGAGGGGGCGCACTTCGCGAGCTTACTGAAGAGACCGGCGTCGAAATCGTTGCCGCCGACCGCCCGGCTTTCGCGGCTGCCCGCTCGTATCGAAAGGACTGGTCAGCGACGCTGAACCTGTCCTATTGGGCGATCGCTGACCCGGCCACAGAACTCGTGCCGGAGGTTGGCCAACCCGCGCGCTGGGTCGACGTCGACACCGACTGGCGAACGTTCCATAAAACTGATTCCAGGGTGATCGCCCGGTTTGCTGAGCAGCAGAGGAGCCGTTAGCGCCGTTTGTCGGCGAGGGGTCGGGCCCTCAATTCCATGGGGGCTTCGGCCCGGCTACCGGATGGACTTGAGCTGCTCCGGCCCTGCAAACGACGGGGCTTTGGGCGCACTGGGACTATTGCCAAGACCGCCCAACAGAAAGCTGTGGGTCCTGATGAACCGGGCGAAAACAGGATGGGCGTCGACGCGACAGCTGGCTGGTCTAAATTGTCGGTGCCCGGTCATAGGCTGGGAGCATGAAAAGCGGAGCGGCTTTGAGCGCGGAAACCCGGGAGGCCCGGTTACGTCCCGCTGAGTGGTGGAGTTTGCCTCGACACCGTGCGGGTCAGTTATTTGATTATGCTGCCGTGAGTTCGGGGAGCAAAATCGTGTC
>NZ_JBEPNK010000019.1:0-78415 GCF_040546245.1 Arthrobacter sp. UYEF3 | reverse complement strand
TTATATGGTGGGTAAACCCTCCCCGGCCGCCCCCACCCCCCCTTTTTCCGCGCTAAACCGGGGTTTGTCCCCCCTTTGTTTTTTTAACCCGACCGCGGGGGCCCCCCCCGGGGGGGGGGGGGCCCGCCCGCCGTCGTCGGTGCAGCAGGTGGGCGAGCCTACTTGGCTGCTTCCAGCAGTTCGGCGCGGACCGACCGGGTGGCGCCGACCAGGTTGCGCAGGGACTCCTCGGTTTCGGCGTAGCCGCGGGTCTTCAGCCCGCAGTCCGGGTTGACCCAGAGCTGACGGGACGGGACGTGCTTGACCGCGGTGCTGAGCAGCTCGGTGACTTCCTGCTCGCCGGGCACGCGCGGGGAATGGATGTCGTACACGCCCGGGCCCACGCCGCGGCCGAAGCCGTGCGCCTCGAGGTCGTGCACCACCTCCATCCGGGACCGGGCGGCCTCGATTGAGGTGACGTCGGCGTCGAGGCCGTCGATCGCGTCGATGATGGCGCCGAACTCCGAGTAGCACAGGTGGGTGTGGACCTGGGTGGCGTCCGCGGCGCCGGCCGTGGCAAGGCGGAAGGACTTCACCGACCAGTCCAGGTACGCGGCCTGGTCTGCTTTGCGCAACGGCAGGAGTTCACGCAGCGCCGGCTCGTCCACCTGGATGATCTTGATGCCGGCGGCTTCGAGGTCGGCGATCTCGTCGCGGAGCGCGAGGGCCACCTGGTTGGCAGTCTCGCCCAGCGGCTGGTCGTCGCGGACAAAGGACCACGCCAGGATGGTGACCGGGCCGGTGAGCATGCCCTTCATCGGCTTGTTGGTCAGGGATTGCGCATACCGGGCCCACTCCACCGTGATCGGGACGCTGCGGGTGACGTCGCCCCACAGGATGGACGGGCGGGTGCAGCGCGAGCCGTACGACTGGACCCAGCCGTGCACGGTGACGTCGAAACCTTCGAGGTTCTCGGCGAAGTACTGGACCATGTCGTTGCGCTCGGGCTCGCCGTGGACCAGGACGTCGAAGCCGAGCTCCTCCTGCAGCTCCACGACCCGCTTGATCTCGTCCTTCATGAGCTGTTCGTACTGACCGGTGCTGAGCTCGCCGTTGTTGGCGCGGGCCCGGGCGGTGCGGATCTCGGCGGTCTGCGGGAACGAGCCGATGGTGGTGGTGGGCAGCGGCGGCAGGTCCAGGGCCGCTGTCTGGGCTGCCTCGCGGACGGGGTACGCCGAGCGGTTGAAGTCGGCGTCGGTCAGGGCCGCGGTGCGGTTCCGGACCTCGGGGCGCCGTACGCCTCCGGCCTCGGCGCGGGAGTCGATGATGCGGGTTGCCTCCTCGATCGCGGGCCGGGCGGCGTCGGGGTTGGCCAGCAGGCCGGCCAGGGTGACAACCTCGGCGGCCTTCTGGTCGGCGAAGGCCAGCCAGCTGCGCAGCTGCGCCGGGAGCTGGGCTTCCTCCTCGACATCGTGCGGGACGTGCTGCGTGGAAGTGGACGTGCTGACCGCGAGTGTGGCGACGGACTTCTGCAGCTCGGCGATCTTCGCCGCGGAGGCGGCCAGGTCGTTGCGCCAGATGTTGTGGCCGTCCACGACGCCGGCGACGAGGGTTTTGCGGCCCAGGCCGGCCAAGGCCGCGGCGGAGGGAACGCCGCCCTTGAAGACGTCCACGTGCAGCGCGTCGATGCCGGTCGCGGCGAGGGTGCCAAGCTGGCCGTCGAGCGCGCCGTAGGGGGTGGAGACGAACAGCTGGGGCCGGTTCGCGGCGGCGGAGAGCACCTCGTAGGCCCGGGCGACGGCGGCCTGGATTTCGTCGGCCGGGGTGTCCTGGTCCACCACCAGGGCAGGTTCGTCGAGCTGGACCCAGCTGGCGCCGGCGGCGGCGAGTCTTTCCAGCAGGGCCGTGTAGACGGGGAGCACGTCCTCGAGGCGGGACAGCGGGCTGAAGCCGGCCGGCGCATCGTCGGAAGCCTTGCTCAGCAGCAGGAAGGTGACCGGGCCCACGAGGTACGGGCGGGTTTCGAACCCGTTGGCGAGGGCGTACTCGAACTCCTCGACGATCCGGTTGGAGGTCAGTGAGAAGTTGGTCTCCGGGCCGATTTCAGGGACGAGGTAGTGGTAGTTCGTGTCGAACCACTTGGTCATTTCCAGCGGCTGCTGTTCCTTGGTGCCGCGGGCCAGGGTGAAGTAGCCGTCGATGCCGAGCCGGCCGTCGGCGTCGAGCAGGTTCCCGAACCGGGCCGGAACGGCGCCCAGGTGGGCGGCGGCGTCGAGCACCTGGTCGTAGTAGGAGAAGGAGCCGGGGACGGCCGCAGCTTCGGTCAGGCCCAGGCCCGTCAGGCGCCGCGCGGTGCCGAGCTGGATCGCCTTGGCGGCGGCGTCCAGGGCCGCGGCGTCAATTTTGCCGGCCCAGTAGGCTTCGACGGCCTTCTTGAGTTCACGGCGGCGGCCGATGCGCGGGTAGCCGAGGATCGAGGCGGCCGGGAACGGGGTGGGGCTGGCGGTGTTCTTGTCAGTCATGGGAAAGTCCTTGGGTTGGTTCGTCAGTGTTGGTTGACGGGAGTGTTGGTTGACGGGAGTGTTCGGCAGCAGAAATTCGTCAGTGGTGGTTCGTGAAACGGGACGTTCAGCTGGCGAGCTGGCGGCGTCCTGCCGGGTGCCGGTTGCCGCGCCGTGGCCGCGGCAGCGCAAGCTTGTCCAGCACCTCGAGGGCGCTGGCGTGCTCGTTGAAGGTGTAGAGGTGGAGGCCCGGGGCGCCGGCATCGAGGGCCGCGTTGGCCAGGTCCACGGTGGCGGCCACCCCGATCCGGTTGCGTTCGGCGTCCGTGGCGGCGGCCGCGAGCCGTTCCATCAGTTCCGGCGCCGGTTCGACGCCGGTCAGTTGGCCCAGCCGGGTGACCCGGCGGACGCTGGTCAGCGGCATGACCCCCGGGATGATCGGGATGGTGACACCCGCCCGGCGGGCCCGGGACAGCAACTGCGCGTACTGCTCGGTGCGGAAGAAGACCTGGGTGATGGCGAAGTCCGCGCCGGAGCGCTGTTTGGCCAGCAGCACCTCGACGTCGTGCGCCTCAGTGGGTGATTCCGGGTGCCGGGTGGGATACGCTGCGACCCCGACGGCCACCTTGCCGGCGCACAGCAGGGCAGAGCGGCGCTGTTCGACCCGGCGGATGAGCTCGATCAGGTCCTGGGCGTAGCGCAGCGAACCCTCGGCAGGAAGGCCCCTTCCGCTGGGCTGGTCGCCGCGCAGCGCCAGGATGCCGCGGACGCCGACGTCGAGCAGTTCACCGATGATGTCGGCCAGCTCCTGCGCCGTGTTACCCACGCAGGTCAGATGCGCCAGCGGGCGCAGCGTGGTTTCCTGCACCAGGCGGTTGATGAGTTCGACGGCGGTGTCCCGGTTGGAGCCGCTCGCACCGTACGTCACGGAGACGTAGTCGGGGCTGGTGGACTCGAGTTCCCCGATGGTGGTCCAGAGCGACGCGGCGGCCGCGGCTGACTTCGGCGGGAACAGTTCGTAGGACAAGGCCACAGGGGCCGTGCCGGCAAGATTTGGATGTACGTCAATGAGGCTAGGTGGAGACATTTGCGTCCTTGGCTGTGAGCCATTGGCAGGCGGGCGGCCGAAGTCCGGCCGGCGCTGCCGCCAATGAGTTGAGTTTGGGGAACACGGATAAAACTTCAGCAGGACGCAGCCGCGACTGTTACGCCTGGAACGAAGTTCTCCGTGAGCAAATGTCAGGCCCACATGGGGGCACCCACACCCTCCTGGGCAGCCCGCTGAAATGATGCGGGCCTGCAGCGGAGGATCGCTGACACGTTACCGGGGTAACTTGTTTACGACTCTAGGGCCCGCAAACGCGCCGGACAAGCCAGATGCCGAATTAAGACGCGTCTTTACGCCGCCGGACGGACTGTGGCAGAAGATTCTTCGAAGAAGCGCCCAAGGCTCTTGGCCCTCCCCCCGGCCGCGGCGCAGGTCTATCCTGAGGGCATGATCCAGCTTCCAGCCAGTTATCAGGAGTATCTCGCCGCCCAGAGCGAGAGCGTCGTCAACGCTGTCCGCCCCGTTTTGATGCAGTCGGCCGCAGACAGGCGGCACGGGGTCCGGGTGGTGGTGCACCCGCACGACCACCAGGCGCACCTTGACGAGAACATCCCGTTCGGGACGGTCATCGAGGACATCGACTGACCACCTCCGCTCCCGGCAAGGGGCAGAACGGGCTTCGGCCTAGCCTTCCAGCAGGAGTCGCTGGGAACGGGGTGCCAGGGTGTGCTCCAGCACCAGGCAGGCTGCGCCGACGGCAGCCACGTCCTCACCCACTCCCGTGCCCACCACTTCGATGCCATGGATCTTCCGGGTGGCGCTGGTATCCCGGACCAGGTCCGGGATCTGCTCCAGATAGGCCGGCGCGAGGCAACTCCAGAACGGCCCGCCAAACACCACACGGTCCACGTCCAGGGCGTTGGAGACCGCGGAAACGGCGCGGCCCACCAGCACGGCGGAGTCCCTGATTATTTCCATTGCGGCCTCGTTGCCGCCGTAGGCCAGCGCACAGAGTTCCGCAAAGTCTTCCTGCACCGCCGGGGCGCTCCGGTCCGCGCGGGAACTATCCAGCAGGCCGGCGGCCACGGCCCGGGCCACGAGCGCCTGCGGGATGGCAGAGGATTTCACGCAGCCCCGCTGGCCGCAGTCGCACAGCGGACCGTTGGGGTCCACCATGATGTGCCCGATTTCCCCGGCGTTTCCGGAGGTGCCGCGGATGACCTCGTCGTTGAGGACCACCCCGCAGCCGATCCCGGTTCCCATATACATGAAGACAAAACTGCCGGCGCCGCTCGGACCGCCGGCCCAGGTTTCGGCCACCGCGGCGCTGGTCACGTCCTTGTCCAGGAGCGTGGACAGCCCGGTGGCCTCGGCAAGGACGTCGCGCAGCGGGACGCGTTCCCAGCCCGGCAGCAGCGGCGGATCCACCACTGCCCCTTCCTTAAGGTCGATCGGTCCCGGCGAGGCGACGCCCAGCCCCGCGACCTTCGTGCGGTCCACGCCCGAGTCCTCGATCAGCTCCTTGATCGCCGCGGCGATGATGGCGATGATGGATCCCGGCTCCGCGTGTGAGGGTGTCGTGATCTGTGCGTGCTTGACGACGGCGCCGACAAGGTCCAGCAGCACGAACGTCAGGACCGCCGGGTCGAGGTGGACGCCGACGGCGTACATGCCGCCCGGGTTGAGCCGGAGCATGGTCCGCGGTTTGCCGGGTCCGGTGCCTTCCTTGCCAGCCTCAACGATGAGGCGCTGGTCCAGCAGCCGGCGGGAAATATTGGAGATGGTTTGCGGCGAGAGTCCGACAATCCGGGCTAGTTCCACCCGGCTGAGCCCGCCCGGAGCGCGCCGGATCGCGTCCAGGATGACCGTGAGGTTGAAGTCCCCCATCCGTGGGAGGTTGGTTCCGCGCCGCGGCGAGGGTGTGCGGATCTCAGTCACTGATACCTCTATAGGTGTTCTATCGGCGTTCGGCGGAGCACTGCTGATGTCTGCATGCTACGTCACGCGCGGCCCGATCCCGCACCCTTCGGCTTCTGAGTTGGATGGATTTCGCCGGGCCGGGCGGCGGGTGCCGCCGTAGACCCTAAGGCCGGGTCCGACGGACGCTCGCAGTCACCGTGAATTTCGGATTGCGGCCCACCTCGCGGGTGGGGCCGACCAGCCTTTCCAGCGCCGGCTGGTAGCGCAGGTGGCTGTTGAAGACAGCCCACAGCTCACCGCCGGGAACCAGGACCCTGGCCGCGGCTTCGATCAATTTAGTCCCGGCGCCGGCATGGACCGTGGCCCCGAGATGGAAGGGCGGGTTGAGCAGTACCAGCTCGGCGCACGCGTCCGGCAGGGTGCTCATCGCGTCGTCCTGCAGGACGCTGATCTGCCGGTCCAGGCCGTTGGCGCGGGCGGTCGCCCCGGCGGATTCGACGGCGGCCGCGGACCTGTCGGTGGCCGTGACCCGGGCCCGCGGGTGCCTGCGGGCGTATAGCGCGGCCAGGATCCCGGTGCCGCAACCGAGGTCGACGGCGTGCCCGGCGCCGGGCATCTCCGGCAGGAAGTCCAGCAGGAAGCGGGTTCCGATATCGAGCCCGGTGCCGGCGAACACCGCACCCCGGGCGCAGACGGTCAGGTCCAGTTCGGCGTGGCGTTCCGTGAGGGGGAACCGCGGGGCGCCGTCGGCCGCTTTCGGGGCGCGGGCCAGCAGAATCCGCGATTTTTGCCGCGCCAGCTGGGGTTGCACCTCGCCGAAGTAGCGTTCCAGCACGGCGTTCATGCCCAGGCTCATGTGTTTGACCCTGCCGCCGGCCAGCAGCAGCACACCGGGCGCGGCGTGCCGGGCTACGGCGTCGGCGATCTCTTCCAGCTCGGCGAGGGACCGGGGCAGCTGCAGCAGGACCAGCTCCGCGCCCTCTACGGACGCGCCTAGCGGGAGCTGTTCGAAGCCGTCGGTGACGCCGGTGGCGTCGGCATTATGGCGTAGCGCGCGTTCACCGGTGATCAGGTCCTCGTGCACCCGGACAGTGCCGCTCCCTGCCGCCGGTTGCCGGCTCAGCGCCAGCACGCCGAGGGTCAGTGCGCCATAGCGGTCGCCCACGACAGCGATCCTGCCGGAGGGGGACAGCCGGCCGGCGGCCCGCAACTCCGCTGCGGTCTCCAGCAGCAACCGGTCGGTGGCGTCCCAGGCCTGCAGGTTGGCGGCCTCGACGTCGGGGAACCTCCGGAGGCGGGAGAACAGGGGATCTAGTGTGTTGTCCGCCATGCGGGTTACCGTCGTTTCTTGTCGGGCCGTCACGGTTGCCGTTCCGTTTCAGGCGTAAGTGGGTTGCGGGGCTTGGCGGGTTGACGGGCCGGTCAGCAGGGTGACGATCCCGGCCACGGCGGCCCGGCCGGCACGGTTGGCCCCGATGGTCGACGACGACGGGCCGTAGCCCACGAGGTGCACCCGGGGCTCCGCGGCGACGCGGGTGCCGTCCATCGCTATGCCGCCGCCGGGCCCGCGCAGGTGCAACGGTGCCAGATGCTCCAGCTCCGCACGGAATCCCGTGGCCCAGAGGATCACGTCGGCGGCCTGGAAGCCGCCGTCCGACAGCCGCACTCCCCCGGGCTCGATCCCGGTGAACATGGGGTGTCGGTCCAGCACGCCCCGGGCGGCGGCAGCGCGCAGGGCGGGGGTCCGGATCAGGCCCGTCACGGCCACGACGCTCTGCGGCGGCAGGCCCTGCCGCACCCGTTCCTCGACGAGGGCGACGGCGTCGTGGCCGGCCTGCCGGTCGAAGGCGGCGTCGCGCCAGACCGGTTCCCGCCGGGTGAACCAGATGGTTCCGGTGACCTTGGAGATCTCATCGAGCAGCCCGACGGCGGAAATGCCGCCGCCGACCACGATGACGTGCCGGCCGCGGAACTCCTCCGCGGACACATAGTCCGCGACGTGCAATTGCCGGCCGCGGAAGCCGGATTGGCCGGGATAGATCGGCCAGAACGGCCGGGTCCAGGTACCGGTAGCGTTGATCAGGGCGCGCGCCGACCAGCCGCCGCCGGAGGTGGCGATGCGCAACCGGCCGGCCGGATCGCTGTCCTCGCAGCTGACGGCGTGGACCTTCACCGGCCGTTGGACGGCGAGGTCCGGTTCCGCCTCGTACTCGGCGAAGTAGCGGCTCAGGAAGCTTGAGCTGGCCTCCTGCGCGGCCACCGACGGCAGACAGTCCCGCCTGTCCGGCGCCGACGACGGCGACGTCGGCAAACCGCAGGGCCGGTTCCTGCGGCGGGACGGACAGGTTCACGATCCACATCCTAGATGAGCGTTAAAAAGTTCGAGGCCCCGCTCAGGGAGCGGGGCCTCGTTCGGTGGAGCTGAGGGGACTCGAACCCCTGACCCCCTGCATGCCATGCAGGTGCGCTACCAGCTGCGCCACAGCCCCGAAACTGTCGTTGATGAGCGTCTCCGGGGAGCCGGTTCGATCAAGCAACCTGATTAGCTTAATCTACATTCGGCCTTGACGCTAATCGGCGGCCGATGCCGGAGCTCCGTCTTCCCGCGCGACCGGGACCAAGGGGAAACAAAAGATCCGCCGGAATCATTCGATTCCGGCGGATCATCCTGTGGAGCTGAGGGGACTCGAACCCCTGACCCCCTGCATGCCATGCAGGTGCGCTACCAGCTGCGCCACAGCCCCGAATTTTCGCTGCTCCGACTTCGTTCTCCCCGAAGCAACTCAAATATCTTAGAACAGCACTTCCGAAAATTCCAAATCGGGCATATTCGGGCTTTTAGGCTGCTGCAGCCCCGCCGCCTACTCGGTTTCGGTGGCGGCGCCGGCCTTGGCGGAGGTGTCATCGCCCAGCTGCAGGTCAACCACAGGGCAGTCCTTCCAGAGGCGCTCCAGGGCGTAGAACACGCGGTCTTCCTCGTGCTGGACGTGGATGACGACGTCGCCGTAGTCCAGCAGCACCCAGCGTCCACCGGAGCGGCCCTCGCGGCGGACGGGCTTGAGGTCAAATTTGGACAGCTCATCCTCAACGCCGTCGACGATGGCGTTGACCTGGCGCTCGGACGGGGCCGAGGCAATCAGGAACACGTCAGCCAGGGCCAGCCGCTCGCTGACGTCGAGAGCGACAATGTCCTCGGCCAGTTTTTCCGCGGCAGCGCGGGCTGCGTGGCGGGCTGTGGTGATGGATGAATCGGTTGCAGTCACGGGACTCCTTATTGAAAAAATGAAAACTGTTGAAATAAGAATTGTTGAAGATGGAGAGTGTTGTAGATGGGAACTGTCGGATGCAGGTAGCTGTGTCCCCGGCCGGCGGCCCCGTCCGCGGGGCCGGCACCGCGGCCGGGGCCGCAACCGCTGCGGGTGGCGGCTAGCGGGCCATGCCGGTGATGATCAGGATGACGCCGGTGATGAGCGCCAGCAGCCCGAGGGCCAGTACGCCGAGCTGGAGGGCGCGAAGACGCCGTGCCCGGCCCAGGCCCGCCGTGGCGGCATCCAGTGGATCCAGTCCGTAGGCGGCGTTGGCGGCGACCGGCGGCCGTGCGGCGAAACCGTCCTCCGTCACCGGAGTTTCGGGATGTGCGGATTTGGCGGCCACAGCCGGACGGCGGCCGGCTGCCTGAGCGGCCGCTTCCGCCCGGGCCAGGACGCCGGAACGAGCCTTGACCGGGCCGGCGTCCCGCTGGCGCGACGAGCCGGGGCGGCGCGAGGTGCGTGCCGGCCGGACGGTGGGGCTGGGGTTGGTAACCAGCGGGACATATGACGTGGCAGGGCGCTTCATGACCGGCCGCTCCACGCCAGGAACCTCGACAAATTCCAGCGGCGTGACCATGGCCAGGTTGCTGGCCGTCGAGGGATCGTTCGGCTGCTGTTCGCCGCGTTCGGACGGCTGGCTGTTCTGCTCGGCCAGCTTCTGCTTGGCTATCGCCCGCCGGTTGAGCACGGCGGCCCGTTCGGCTAAGGCGATCTGCTCGGCCAGCACCTCCGGGTTCACCGCGTCGGGGTCCGTGGCGGCGATGTGCTCCATCTTCGCGGCCTGGTTGCGGGCCTGCTCGGCCAGCAGCTGACGTGCGGCAAGGGCCTGTTCGACGCTCATCCCGTCGGGCAGCTTTCCGGAGGCAGACACACCGGCTGCCTGGCCGGGTACGGCCGGAGCCTGCGCAGCGCCGGACGCCGGCGCAGCGGGTACCGGGGCAGCGGCCGGGGCCGTACCGGTGGACATCCTGGCGGCGGGCGGGACCACGGGGTGCGAGCGGGTGCGCGGCGAGGGCATCGGCACGATCGGATTGGCGGAGGTGGCGGGTGCCGTTTCCTCCGCCAGCTGCTGGAGCCGGAGCTGGCGGCGTGTCGGCTGTCCGCCTGCGGACAGCTGGCCTTCCTTCTCTGCGAGCTCTTTGATGGTCCGCAGCGTCGCCCGGTCTCGGGCCCGGATCTGCGACGATCGTTGGTTGGAAGTGGTCTGCACGGCGTCGGCCGGGCCGGGCACGCGGCGTCGGCCGGTGGTTTCGGCTTCGGTCGGTTCCTCGGGGCGCGCTAAGACGGCGGGATCCGCGCCGCCGCCTCCGGCGCCGGAACCTGCCGGGCCGCCCCGATCAGGAGCAGCCCGAACAGCGCCGGCACCACTGGTGCCGGCGCCCGGGTTCACTTCCTGGCGTTCATCCCTGACGCGGCGCAATTCACGGCGGCTGCGGATAGGAGGCTGTTCCTGAATCATTAAAGGCTCATTCGGTGCTGGCGGTTTGGTGTGTTTCGAGTTCGGGACCGGACTCCTGGAACTCCTGCCCGGGAGCAGGCTGGTCATACAGTTCGTACTTGGCGATGTATTGGACCACTCCGTCGGGCACCAGGTACCAGACCGGGTTTCCAGCGGCGACCCGGGTCCGGCAGTCCGTGGAGGAGATCGCCATGGCGGGGACCTCCAGCAGGCTGACGTCATCGCGTCCCATCCCGTCCAGCACGTGCCCCGGCCGGGTTACCCCGACGAAATGCGCGAGGGACCACAACTCGTCGATGTCTTTCCAGGAAAGAATCTGGGCCAGCGCGTCGGCGCCGGTGATGAAGAAGAGGTCGGCATCCGGTCGCAGCGTGCGCAGGTCGCGCAGGGTGTCGATGGTGTAGGTGGGGCCGGGACGGTCCACGTCGACCCGGCTCACCGTGAACCGGGGGTTCGAGGCGGTGGCGATGACGGTCATGAGGTACCGGTGTTCGGCCTCGCTGACATTCCTGCTGCTTTTTTGCCAGGGCTGCCCGGTGGGGACGAACACCACTTCGTCGAGGCTGAACTTGGCCGCGACCTCACTGGCCGCGACGAGGTGGCCGTGATGGATCGGATCAAATGTCCCGCCCATCACACCGAGTCTCAGGCGGCGTTTGGCCCCGTGCTGCTTCACTGTGGCGGAAATATTAGTGTCCCGGGCCCGGGTGCTTGGCCGGGTGCTGACGGTGCGGATCCGCGTGCTCCTCGACGGCCTCGTGGCGCTTGCCGAGATTGCCATAGGACAGCGTGATGAACATCAGGACCAGCAGGATGACGAACATCGAGCCGCCGATCACGAACGGCGGCGCGATGAGCGGCGCCAATTCCTCGTGTCCGACGGCTGCGGCGACGGACGTGGCGATCTGCTGAAACAGCATGTTCTCCCCTAGTAGGTTCACAAATGTACGACGGCGGAGGTTCCCGCCGTTCCTAGCTTCTGTTCCATGTTACCGCGTTGCTAGGCGCGGACCTGGCCTTCGCCCTGCACGATCCACTTTGTCGTGGTCAGCTCGGTCAGCCCCATCGGACCGCGGGCGTGCAGCTTCTGCGTCGAGATGCCCACCTCGGCGCCCAGGCCCAGCTCTCCGCCGTCGGTAAACCGGGTGGAGGCGTTCACGATCACGGCGGCCGAATCCACCTCTGCGATGAAGCGCTCGGCGTTGGCGAGATCGTTGGTCAGGATTGCCTCGGTGTGGCCGGTGGACCAGGTGCGGATGTGCTGCACCGCCTCGTCCAGGGAGTCGACCATTGCCACCGCCAGGTCAAGATCCATGTACTCGGTGGCCCAGTCCGCGTCGGTGGCGGGAACGGACTCCACGCCGGCCGGGAGCGCGGCGCGGATCCGGCCGTCGGCGTGCAGGGTAACGCCGGCGGCGCGGAGGGCCGCGGCGACGGCCGGGAGCACGGTGGACGCTGAGTGGACCAGCAGCGTCTCCACGGTGTTGCAGACGCTGGGGCGCTGGGTCTTGGCGTTGAGCAGGATCTCGACAGCCATTTCCTCGTTCGCCGAGGCGTCGAGGAAGATGTGCACGTTGCCTTCGCCGGTTTCGATGACCGGCACCGAGGAATTCATCACCACGGTTTGGATCAATTCGCGCCCGCCTCGGGGAATGAGCACGTCGACGCGGCCGCGGGCCCGCATCAGGACATTCGCGCCGTCGCGTCCGTACTCGTCCACGCTCTGGACGGCGTCGGCCGGCAGGCCAACGGAGTCCAGGGCCTCGCGAAGGATGCTCACGAGTGCCGCGTTGGTGGCGGCGGCGGCGCTGCCGCCGCGCAGGATGACGGCGTTGCCGCTCTTGAGCCCCAGTCCGGCGATATCCACGGTGACGTTGGGACGTGCCTCGTAGATCGCGGCGACCACCCCCATCGGGACGTTGACCTGGCGCAGGCGCAGCCCGTTGGGGAGGGTCTGGCCGCGCACCACATTGCCCACCGGGTCCGGCAGGGTGGCGAGCTTCTCCAGGGCCGCGGCGAGGGCCTGGACGCGGGCCTCGGTGAGAGTGAGCCGGTCCAGCAGCGCCGCCGAAGTGCCGCCGTCGCGGCCCGCTGACACGTCTTTGGCGTTGGCGGCCAGGATCAGGTCCTGATGCTCGAGCAGTGCAGTGCCGATGGCCCGCAGGCCGCGGTCCTTCCAGGCCCGGTTGGCGTGGGCCATCCGGCGGGACGCGGCCCGGGAACGGTCGGCGACGGCGTGCACGGCGGCTTCGACATCCGGCGCGGCCGACGGCCGGCCTGCGGCGGGCGCGTCGTGAACCGGCAGGTCGGGTTGCGAAGTCAGGGCCTCAGTCATGCTCCAAGTTTAGGCGGCCGGAAGGCCTAGACCAGCACCAGGTCGTCAACATGAACAACTTCACGGTCATAGCCGCGTCCCAGGGCCTTGCCGAGTTCACGGGTGGAGCGGCCGAGCATTTGCGGCAGTTCGGCGGCGGCGTAGTTAACCAGGCCGCGGGCGATCACGATGCCGTCGGTGCCGACCATCTCGACGGCGTCGCCGGCTTCGAAGTCGCCGTGCACGGCGGTGATCCCGGCGGGCAGCAGCGAGGTGTGGCGGTCACGGACGGCGCGGACGGCGCCGTCGTCGAGCACCAGCCTGCCCCGCACGGAGGCCAGGTGCGCGAGCCAGAGCAGCCGGATCGGCTTGCGGGAGCCGTTGACGGAGAACCATGTTCCCACGTCCTCCCCCGCCAGCGCGGCGGCGGCGTTCGCTGTGGAGGTCACGAGGGCGTGGATCCCGGAATTGGCGGCGATGGACGCGGCCTCGACCTTGGTGACCATGCCGCCGGTGCCGATCCCGGCCTTGCCGGTGCTGCCGATCGAGATGCCTTCGAGGTCGCCCGGGCCGGAGACATGGGCGATCCGCCGGGCGCCGTGCGCGGGCGGCCCGTCGTACAGCGAATCGACATCGGAAAGCAGCACGAGGGCGTCGGCGCGGACCAGGTGCGCCACGAGGGCGGCGAGCCGGTCGTTGTCTCCGAAGCGGATTTCGTGGGTGGCGACCGTGTCGTTTTCGTTGACCACCGGGACCACGCCGAGGTTCAGCAGCCGGTCCAGGGCGCGGAAGGCGTTGGTGTGCTGGCTGCGGCGCATGAAATCGTCCGCGGTCAGCAGTACCTGGCTGACCGTGACGCCGTGCGCGCCGAAAGCGTGGGTGTAGCGGGCCATCAGGAGGCCCTGGCCCACACTGGCAGCGGCCTGCTGGGTGGCGAGGTCGCGGGGGCGTTTGTCGAGCCCCAGCGGCGCCAGGCCGGCCGCGATCGCCCCGGAGGAAACGAGGATGATTTCGGTGCCCGCGTTGCGCTTCTGCGCGAGGGCATCGGCGAGGTCGGTCAGTGCTTCCTCGGCGATGCCGCCCCTGATGGACGTCAGGGAGGAGGAGCCGACCTTGACCACGATCCGGCGCGCACCGGAGAGCGCGGCGCGGTTGGCCGCCCCGGCCGGACCGGGAACGGCGACGGCGTTACTCGTCATCGGCTTCGCCGAGTCCACTCTCCTTGAGCGGCTGCGCGGCCCGGCGTGCACTGACCGATTCGGTCCAGATGCCGGCCTTGCGCTCGGTTTCCAGTTCCGCCCGGGCGGCGGCCTTGGCGTCGCGGCGCTCCTGCTGATCCTCGCGCTTCTGGCCGCGCGTGGGCCGGTCGCCGATGTCGGCGAAGCGCACGTCGGTGCCGCGCGGGGAGGCCAGCAGTTCGGCGCCGGCCATCATGGTGGGCTCCCAGTCGAAGACGACGCCGTCGTCCTCGCCGATGACGACCATGTCGCCTGGTTTGGCGCCCTGCTTGAACAGTTCGTTTTCGACACCGAGCTTGGCGAGACGGTCGGCCAGGTAGCCGATGGCCTCCTCGTTGGTGAAGTCGGTCTGCTTGACCCAGCGGACCGGCTTTTCGCCCAGTACGCGGAACAGCGGCTCCAGGCCTTTCTCTTCGCGGCGGATCGTGAAGCCGCTTTCGTTGACGGCGCGGGGGCGCAGTACGGGGGCCTGGACCTTGGGCGGTGTCGCGGCCACCGCGTCGCGGGCGGCCTTGACGATTTCGGCCATGGCGAAGCCCAGCTGGCGGAGTCCTTCATGGCTTGTGGCGGAGATTTCAAAGACCTTGTAACCGCGGGATTCGAGTTCCGGGCGGACGAACTCGGCCATGTCCTTGCCGTCCGGCAGGTCCACCTTGTTCAGCGCGACCAGGCGGGGGCGGTGGTTCAGCGGGACCACTTCGCCGTCGGCTCCGCTGTAGCTCATATCCACGGCGTACTTCTCGAGTTCGGCTTCGATAATGGCCAGGTCCGAGAGCGGATCGCGGTCCGATTCGAGCGTGCCACAGTCCAGCACGTGCACCAGGGCCGCGCAGCGTTCGACGTGGCGCAGGAAGTGGTGGCCAAGGCCTTTGCCTTCGCTGGCGCCCTCGATCAGGCCCGGGACGTCGGCAATGGTGAAGCGGACGTCGCCGGCCTGCACCACACCGAGGTTGGGGATCAGGGTGGTGAAGGGGTAGTCGGCAATCTTGGGCCGGGCCGCCGACATGGCGGCGATGAGGCTGGACTTGCCGGCGGACGGGAAGCCGACCAGGGCGATGTCCGCGATGGACTTCAGTTCCAGGACGACGTCGCTGGACCCGCCTTCGATGCCGAGCAGCGCGAAGCCGGGGGCACGGCGCTTCTGCGAGGAGAGCGAGGCGTTGCCCAGGCCGCCGATGCCGCCGGCGGCTGCGATGTATTCGGCGCCTTCGGCCACGAGGTCGGCAAGGAGTTCGCCGTCCTTGGACTTGACCACGGTGCCTACGGGCACCGGAAGGATCAGGGTCTCGCCGTGTTTGCCCGCGCGCCAGTCGCCCATGCCGGGGCCGCCGTTGGTGGCGTGCCGGTGGGGGGCGTGGTGATAGTCCAGCAGGGTGGTGGTCTGGGGATCGACACGCAGGATGACGTCGCCGCCGTTGCCGCCGTTGCCGCCGTCGGGACCGCCGAGGGGCTTGAACTTCTCGCGGTGGACGGAGACACAGCCGTGGCCGCCGGTACCGCCGGATACGTGCAGTACTACCCGGTCTACAAAGCTCGCCACGTGGATCTCCTCAGTGCTGTTCCCCGGACCCCCGAAGGGGCCAAAGATGATGGTAGTGCGGTTAAAACACCGGTGGAGCGGACCTAATGGCCCGCCCCACCGATTTACAACTGGTTGTTACTCTGCGGCTGCAGCAGCCACGATGTTCACAACGCGACGACCGCGGCGGGTGCCGAACTCGACTGCGCCCGGGGCCAGTGCGAACAGGGTGTCGTCCCCGCCGCGGCCTACGCCGGCGCCCGGGTGGAAGTGGGTGCCACGCTGGCGGACGATGATCTCGCCTGCGGAAACTACCTGGCCCCCGAAGCGCTTGACGCCGAGGTACTGGGCGTTGGAGTCACGACCGTTGCGAGTGGAACTCGCGCCTTTTTTATGTGCCATTTGAAATGCCTGCCTCTAAATTCTGGGGAATCTGCTGAAAACCTGAACAGTAAGGGTTAGTTACTTGATACCGGTGATCTTGACCTTGGTCAATTCCTGACGGTGACCCTGGCGCTTCTTGTAGCCAGTCTTGTTCTTAAACTTCTGGATGACGATCTTCGGACCACGAAGGTCTTCGAGGATCTCAGCCGTAACCGTCACCTTGGCCAGGTCCGCGGCAGCGGACGTAACCTTGTCACCGTCCACCAGGAGCAGTGCGGGCAACTCAAAGGTGCTGCCGGCTCCACCGGGGACGCGGTTCAGGGTAACGAAGTCTCCAACGGAAACCTTCTCTTGGCGGCCGCCTGCGCGGACAATCGCGTACACCACTGGGGAACTCACTTCTCTCGACGTTTATTACTAGATTTGCGTGCGGAACCTGGTGCCAAAGACTTTGGACCGGCTCACGCTGTGCCTCAACGCCGGTGGGTTCCCCGGGGGAACCCATGAGCTATCCCGTGGAACATCCGGCCCGTAGTTACGGGTGAACTGTTCCTCAAGGTCATAACCCAAGTGTTGGCGTAAGCACCGAAGATCAAGACTACGCTAATTTCGCCTTCGGTCGCAAACGAGGCTGGTCCCGGCGGGTAGTGCGTGACGGGAGCCACATCCTGTCCCCGGGGGGCCAAAGCTGTGCTGCCGCAGCGACTTCCGGAACCGCGCCCCATTATCCTACCGGTTGGGCCGGCCGGGTCCGCTCAGGCGTGCAGCCTCGGCGCGTCGAAAAACTCCACCTCGTAGCGGGCGGACTGCGCGAAGGCGGCGGTCATCGCGCTGCGCTCCCCGTCGGACCCCCGACGCGCTGCAGCGTCCGTGTACCTGATCGCCTGCCGCGTCGACTCCGCGAAGGCCTCGTCCGCGTAGGTGCGCAGCCACTCCGCATACGGGTGCGCTGCCGGGGCGCCGGCGGCGAGAAACTCCCTGTGCAGCGTCGCACCGACCTCGGCGTAGAGCCAGAAGCACGGCAGCGCCGCGGCCACCAGCACGCCGTAGCCGCCGGCGAGGGAGGCGGCGTGCAGGTGGTCCACGTAGGCCTTGGTGACCGGCCCCGGCTCCGCCTGAACTGTGCGGCCTGCCAGCCAGTTCCGGTGCAGCTGGGCCTCGACTTCGAGGCACTGCTGCGCCGACCGGGACCAGAAGAGCTGTTCGGCTTCCGACGGCGCGAGTGCGGACGCGCGGGACAGCACCCTGGAGTAGCCGTTCAGGTACAGGGCGTCCTGGCCGAGGTAGTAGGCGAAGTCCCGCTCCGGCAGGGTGCCTGCGGCGAGGCCCCGGATGAACTCCAGGCCGTAGATCGCGTCCAGCCCCGCGGCCGCGTGCCCGTCAAGTCCCGCGGCGAAGTCGCCCGCGGCAGGTGGGGCCGCTGCTGGCGCGGCAGCATGCTGAAGGTGGTGGAAATGGTGCACCGGGCCGTTGCCGTGTCCGACGTCGAGCCGTCCCGCTTCCCGCAGCGCGCCCAGCAGCCATGGCTTGACCTGTCGCAGCGCCGCCTCCCAGCCCCCTGCCCCGGCGTGCACCGTGGCCAGCGCCGAGGACAGTGAGCAGCCGGTGCCGTGGCTGTTGCGGGTGGCGATCCGCTCACCCGGAACCACCACGGTCTCCTGGCTGAGCAGTCCCCCGGTGTTGACCAGCGCGTCCGGGCAACCCGTACCGTCGTCAGCCCTGTTGTCCGGCAGGTGGCCGCCCTTGACCAGCACCGTGGTGCCGGTCAGGGCGGCGAGCCGTTTGCCTTGGGCCAGCGCCGCGGGCCAGTCCGCGGCAGCCGGTTCGCCGAGCAGCATGGCCAGTTCGGCCAGGTTCGGGGTAATGAGGTCTGCCAGCGGCAGCAGGTCATGCAGGGCGGCCTCGGCGGATTCCGGCAGCAGCCGGTCGCCGCTGGTCGATACCATCACCGGGTCCAGGACCACGACGGCGGGCCGGACCTTCTCGAGCCAGGCCCGGACTGCGTCGATCACCGCGGCATCGCCGAGCATGCCGATCTTGACGGCGTCGATGACGATGTCATCGCTGATCGCATCCAGCTGGGCGGTCAGGAATGACGCCGGCGGCACGTGGACGGCCCGTACGCCCTGGGTGTTCTGGGCCGTCAGTGCGCTGATGGCAGCCATCCCGTAGCCGCCGTTCGCGGCGATGCTCTTCAGGTCCGCCTGGATGCCGGCCCCGCCGGAGGGGTCCGAGCCGGCGATAGCCAGCACCCGGGGTATCGGGGGCGCGGCGGGGCCATCGGGTGCGGGCCTCGCAGCCGGTACCTCGGCCGTCGCCGGGAAAGCGGACTGGAGGATGGATGAGGGCTCACGACCTGCAAAGGCCGGCGGCGTGAGTGGTGAGTGCGTCGCTGGTAACAAGAGACATCCCTTCGCCGGCGCTGACCGGGCAGGTTCAACGGGTCTGGATCTCAGCCGGCTTATTGCTCGGCACCCCGTGTCAGTCCCCAGCCTACCCGTACGCGACCGGCTGGCCTGCCCGTTAACGAACTCGCGGGTCCCGCCCGGGGCCGACGTATGGATACGTCGAGCCCGGACGGGACCCGCGAGCGGTGGCGTGTGCCGAGTCCTACAGCTCCGACGCCGGAACGCCGACGCCGAGGATGACCGGCTCGTTGGCCGCAGGCCTGGCGGGCACCTTGGTCGGCTCCGGGGCCTTGGCCTCATGGACCGAGCCGGCCGCCGCCGGCGGGGCGGCCTCGCGCTGCTGCACGGACGTCTCGTTGGCGGCACCCTGCGCGCGGCTGGCGCTGCGGTTCCGGCGTATCCGGCGGGTCGGGGTGGCGTCCGCCGCGGCCTGAGCCTGGGCTGCCGGTTCCGCGGTCTGCGTCCGGGCAGGAGCCTGGGTCGCGGGGGCCCGGGTCTGCGTCCGGGCAGGAGCCTGGGCCGCGGGGGCCCGGGTGGCCGGTGCCGCGGCCTGGGCTGCAGGTCCCTGTGCCGAAGGCGCCTGGGCTGCACGTCCCTGTGCCGACGGCGCCTGTGCGGCCGGCGCCTTGCCGGTTTGCCGGGCAGCCGGAGCCTGGGCGTCGCGGGTCCGGGCACTCGGCGGCTGGATCCGCGACGTCCGGGCGCGGCCCCGGCCGCGGGTGGTGCGGGACGGCGCCGTGGCGGCCGGAGCGGCAGGTTCGGCCACGGATGCCTCCTCCGCCGGCACCTCCTCCACCGCTGCCTCAGCCGCCGGAGCAGCCTCGGCAGGCCTGCCGGTCCCGGCGTCGCCCAGGTGGGCGAACGCCTCGGTGAGCAGGTCCAGGGTCAGTGCCGGCTGCGTCGTTTCGTCGGCGTGTTCGACGAAGGGCAGCGCCACCTGCTCACCGCCGAAGGTCAGCACGGCAGCCGGACGTCCGGCGGCCTCTTCCGTCGAGGCCAGTTCCACTGCTGCATCGAGCGCGGCCCGGCGGGTTTCGGCGTCGGGCGCTGCTGTCGCCTCGCCGTCGTGCAGGTGGGCGGCGTGCGCGGCGGCGGCGATGTTGGCCAGCGCGGCGCGGGTCGCCTCTGCCTTGGCGTGGCGTTCGGCCTCGGTGGGCTCGGCGTGCACGGATGCTTGTTCGAACGGCATGGTTTCACCGGCACCCTGACCGCCCTTGCCGCGGCGGCGCTTGCGCTCATTGCGGACGGCAGGCTGGTGCTCGGTCCGCGGGACGTGGTGCTCCGCGGCAACGGTGTTGGCGCGGCGGTGTTCCACCGGCTCGTCATGGGTGACGACGCCACGGCCGGCGCAGGCTTCGCACTGTTCGCCAAAGACTTCAAGCAGCCCGGTGCCCATCCGCTTGCGGGTCATCTGCACGAGGCCCAGCGAGGTCACCTCGGCGACCTGGTGCTTGGTCCGGTCCCGGCCCAGGCACTCCACCATGCGGCGCAGCACGAGGTCGCGGTTGGATTCCAGCACCATATCGATGAAGTCGATCACGATGATGCCGCCGATGTCGCGCAGCCGCAACTGCCGGACGACTTCCTCTGCCGCTTCGAGGTTGTTCTTGGTGACGGTTTCCTCGAGGTTGCCGCCGCTGCCTGTGAACTTGCCGGTGTTGACGTCCACCACGGTCATGGCTTCGGTGCGGTCGATCACGAGGGAGCCGCCGGAGGGCAGGAAGACCTTGCGGTCCAGGGCCTTGTGGATTTGCTCGTCGATGCGCCAGTCCGCGAAAATGTCGTTGTCCTTGGTCCACTTCTCCAGCCGGCCCACCAGGTCCGGAGCCACGTACGTGACGTAGGCCTCGATGGTGTCCCAGGCTTCCTCGCCGGAGACGATCAGCTTGGAGAAGTCCTCGTTGAACACGTCGCGGACCACCTTGATGGTCAGGTCAGGTTCACCGTAGAGCAACTCCGGGGCCAGGACCTTGGTGGAGGCGGACTGGCTTTCGATGCCCTCCCACTGGGCGCGCAGCCGGTTGATATCGTGCGTCAGCTCTTCTTCGGAGGCGCCCTCGGCCGCGGTCCGGACAATGACGCCGGCGTCCTCCGGCAGGCGGTCCTTGAGGATCCGCTTGAGGCGGTTGCGTTCGACATCGGGCAGCTTGCGGGAGATGCCGGTCATGGAGCCGCCGGGCACGTACACGAGGTAGCGGCCGGGCAACGAGATCTGGCTGGTCAGGCGGGCGCCCTTGTGGCCGACCGGGTCCTTGGTCACCTGGACCAGCACGGAGTCGCCGGACTTGAGCGCGTTTTCGATCCGGCGCTGCTTGCCCTCGAAGTTGACGGCGTCCCAATTGACTTCGCCGGCGTAGAGCACGGCGTTGCGGCCGCGTCCGATGTCGACGAAGGCTGCTTCCATGGACGGCAGCACGTTCTGGACCCTGCCCAGGTAGACGTTGCCGATCAGCGAGTCCTGCTGGGTCTTGGAGACAAAGTGCTCGGCCAGGACGCCGTCTTCGAGGACGCCGATCTGGATTCTGTCGTCGCGCTGGCGGACGATCATCTGGCGGTCCACGGATTCGCGGCGGGCCAGGAACTCGGCCTCGGTGATGACGGTGCGGCGGCGGCCGGTGTCGCGGGACTCCCGGCGGCGCTGCTTCTTGGCTTCCAGGCGGGTGGAGCCCTTGAGCGCGGTGACGCGGTTATTAACCGGGGTTTCGCTGATGGCGCGCGGTGCCCTGACCCGGGTCACCGTGTTAGGCGGGTCGTCGTCCCCGCCGCCGGTCAACTCGAGGTCCTGTTCGCCGCGGCGGCGACGTCGGCGGCGGCGCGAGGTGACGCCGTCCTCGAGGATCCCTTCGGAGCCGTCGTCGGTGTCGTCACCGGAGTCTTCGGTGACGGCGCCGGGCTCGCTGTCGGCTCCGCGGGTGCTGCGGCCGCGGCGGCCGCGGCTGCGGCGACGACGACGGCTGCCGGCGTCGTCACCTTCGTCGTCGTCTTCCTCGTCAGCTTCTTCGGCTGCGGCTGGCGCCTGCACCGGGGCCGGGCGGACAACCGTGCGCAGGTCCGGGGCCTGGAAGATCACGGAGGTGGCTGCGCCGGGCGCAAGAAACAGTGCTGGGGTTTCGGATGATTCAGGTGTTTCAGCCACGGGAGCTTCCGCCGGAGTTGTCGCGGCGGGCGCTTGCACTTCGCGGGCCGGGACTGCTTGAGCCGGGTCTTCGGCGGGGGTGGTTTGGGCCTGCGCGACTGTTTCTTCAGCTTCGGCTTCCGCTGCCACCGGGGCAGCCTTGGCGCGGGAAGCACGCCGGCGGACCGGCTTCTGCGGAGCTGCGGGCGCCTCAGCCTCCGTGGGGGCCCCAGCCGGTGCCTCACCGACGGGTTCCGAAGTTTCCGCCGCGGTCTGGTCCGGAGTCACCGCAGGGAGCTCGTCGGCGTCGGTCTTCTTCCGTGACCGGCTCCGGCGGGCCGGGAGCTTGGCCGCCACGGCGGCGTCGGAACTGTCCGCGGCGGCCGATGCCGTGTCGGGGGCTGCAGCCGTGTCGGGGGCTGCAGCGGCGTCGGGGGCCGGATCAACTGTCTCCGTCTTGGGCGCAGCCTTGCGGCGCGTCCGGGTCACCTTCTTGGGCGCCTCGGCGGCCGCGGTTTCCCGAACTTCCTCGGTAGCAATGGCTTCGTTGTTACCGACTGCTAGCTGGTCATTATCCATATGTGGCGACACTCCCGCCCCTGATGCGCCGCCACATCCGGCACCCTAGGGGGCCAATATTTGTCAACACCCTCGGGCATTGACAGAAGTCAATTGAATACCTCCAGGTTCGCACCGGCAGTGGGGTGCGGCAGCCCTGGAAGGCCGGCGAGATTGTGCTGAACCCGTTGATCTATACGTCACAACCAGGTGCCGTCCAATGGCATTGCGGGATGGGCCGGATCGAAGGATCCGAAATATTCCCTGCTCCTCATTGGCGGTCTTGAAGACAAAGTCACCGGACTGGAACCCGAATGTGGATCGCGTCCCAGCCAGCTTCATTGTCTCACAGGAGCCGCAAAAGTAGGGTTAGGCGGGACAGACATGCTCGTAGGTGCACCAGTGGCCACTCGGAGACCCGCCGGGATCCGGCTGCCACCCGGGAGGACATGCCCAATGGCCGCACCTTGCTCCGGGCACAACCCGAATATGTCCATCCGCCGGCCCGGGCAACGGGCATGTCCTCGGACCGGACCACGCGGTCGGACCTGAACCGCCGCCGAACCAACGAAAATTGCGCACCAGTCTTTGGGCCAGGCGGGACATCCCGACCGCGCCGCGGACCGAATCACTGGCGACGGCGGGACGCATACCCGGCTGCATCCAGCCTCCGGCGATAGAATCGGCCCAAGAGCACCACAACGCAAAGGACTCGAAGCACATGCCCAGCATCTCTCCCGCCCCCGCCCGCGGCGACGCGACCGCCCAAGAGCGGGGTTCCGGCACGGCCCCTGCGGAGCACGCGTTTCCCCTGATGACGCGTGATCGGCCGTTCGCGTGGCTCCTTCTGATCACCGGCATCGTCGGCTGGCTTGCCTCCGGAACGCTGGTCCTGGAAAAACTGGCGGTCCTCAAGGACCCCAGCCACACCACAGTGTGCGACGTGAACCCGTGGATTTCTTGCGGGCAGGTGATGCAGACCTGGCAGAGTTCACTCTTCGGCTTCCCCAACATGTTCATCGGCATCGTCGCGTTCGCCGTCACCATCACCACCGGCATGGGCCTCCTCGCCGGGGCAAAGTTCTCCCGCTGGTACTGGATCGGGCTGCAGACCGGAGTGACTCTGGGCTTCGCCCTTGTGGTGTGGCTCTGGTCCCAGGCGCTGTACTCTATCCACGTTCTTTGCCCGTTCTGCATGATTGTCTGGGCCGCGATGATCCCCCTGTTCGTCGGGGTGACCGTCCGCAACGTAAGCCACGGCGTCATCCCGCTGCCAGCCGCCGCCGCCCGGATCCTGTCCGACTCGGGCTGGATCCTGACGGCCCTGCTGTACGTCGCCGTGATCGCCACCATCTTCTTCGCCTTCATTCAGGTCTTCGTCGGCACCTCCGGCTACTGAGTCCCTCAATAAAGGCCCTGAAAACGCCGCGAGGTGACAGCTAAGGCCAATGTTCAGCGTGAACATTGGCCTTAGCTGTCACCTCGGCGAGGCGCTGCGGGGTCGTTAGAACCAGATCTTGATCTCGCGCTCGGCAGACTTCGCCGAGTCCGAGCCGTGCACCAGGTTCTGCTGCACCTTCAGGCCCCAGTCGCGGCCGAAGTCGCCGCGGATGGTGCCGGGCGCCGCCGTCGTCGGATCCGTGGTGCCGGCGAGGGCGCGGAAGCCTTCGATCACGCGGTGGCCTTCGAAGATCGCAGCAACCACGGGTCCGCTGAGCATGAACTCGACCAGCGGCTCGTAGAACGGCTTGCCGACGTGTTCCTCGTAGTGCTGTTCGAGGAGTTCGCGGCCTGCGTCGACCTTCTTGAGCTCCACCAGGGTGTAGCCCTTGGCTTCGATCCGGGCGATGATGCTGCCGGCCAGGTTGCGTGCGACGCCGTCGGGCTTGATCAGGACGAGGGTGCGCTCAATGCTCACTGCTGCTCCTTGGGGGTTGGGGTGGGGTTCGGGACAAGTCTAATTGCTGCGGCCCTCGGGGTTCGCGGCTTCCCAGGCGGCCTGCTCACGTTCGCGCTGCCCGGCTTCGCGGTCGATCCGGATGCCGGTCCGGATGCCGTACCACCAGGTGATCGCGAACAGCCCGCCCACCAGGTACATGGTGGGCTCCACAATGCCGGTGAGGATCAGCAGCAGCTGCAGGATCCAGCCCAGCGCGACACCCCACGGCTTCGAAAGCACGGCGCAGGTCAGGACCAGCACCACGCACAGTCCGAGGCCCGCCCCGAAGACCAGCAGCGGCGGCAGCTCCCCGCGTCGCAGTCCGAAGACCGCCAGGGTGCCGAAGATCGCCACGAAGGCCTCCAGCAGCAGCACCGTGGACGCGAACATGACTTTGGTGGACCGGCGTTTCTTCGGCATGCCGGGGCGCCATTCGCGTTGCGCCTTGGTGAGTCTAGCCACGGGTTATGCCTGAGCCTTTCCGAGCAGGATCCTGGCCTCGGCCACGAGCGTGATGGACCCTGTGACCAGGATCCCGCCGGCCAGGTCGTCGTTGGCTTCCGCCCGCTCGAAGGCCCACTCGAGAGCGTCGTCGAGCTTGTCGGCAACGTGCACGTTGTCCCCGCCGAAGCCCAGGTCCCGCGCAAGCTCCGCGAGGTCCTGGGCCGGCACGGCGCGGGGCGAGTTGGACTGGGTGAAGCAGTACTCCGAGGCGAGGTCGCCGAGGGATTCCTTGAGCTGGCGGAGGATTTCCTCGGCGTCCTTGTCCTTCAGGACGCCCACCACCACCACGAGTTTGGTGAAGCTGAAGGCCTCGTGGATGGCCTCGGCGGAGACCCTGATGCCCTCCGGGTTGTGTGCGGCGTCCACGATAGTGGTCGGCGCGGTGCGCACCACTTCAAGGCGTCCGGGTGAGGTGACGGAGGCGAAGGCCTCCTGCAGCACCTCGGCGTCGAGTGGCTTTTCCGCACCGAAAAACGCCTCCAGCGCGGCGATCGCGACGGCGGCGTTTTCCGCCTGGTGTGCCCCGTGCAGCGGCACGAGCAGGTCTTCGTAGCGTCCGGCAATGCCCTGGATGGTCACCATTTGGCCGCCGACGGCGACGGTCCGGGATTCGACGCCGAACTCCACGCCTTCGAAGCGGAACGGCACGCCCGTTTCCTTGGCCCTCTCCAGCAGCACCTGGGCCGCGTCGACGGGCTGCGCCGCGCTGATCAGGAACCCGCCGGGCTTGATGATGCCGGCCTTTTCGTGGGCAATGTCCTCGGTGGTGTCCCCAAGCAGCTCGGTGTGGTCCAGTGAGATCGGGGTGATCACGGCGACCTGGCCGTCGCCGACGTTGGTCGCGTCGGTGATGCCGCCCAGGCCCACCTCGATCACGGCCACGTTGACGGGCTGGTCGGCGAAGACGGCGAAGCCCAGGATGGTCAGGCACTCGAAGTAGGTCAGCCGGGGCTCGCCGTCGGCGGCAAGTTCGCCGTCCACGATGTCCAGGTAGGGGCGGATTTCGTCCCAGATCCGGACGAAAGTCTCGTCCGGGACCGGTTCGCCGTCGATGCTGATCCGCTCCGTGACCTTGGACAGGTGCGGGCTGGTGTACCGGCCGGTGCTCAGCCCGTGGGCCCGCAGCCCGGCCTCGATCATCCGCGCCGTGGAGGTTTTGCCGTTGGTACCGGTGATGTGGATGATCGGGTATGCCTTGTTCGGCTCGCCCAGGATGTCCATCGCCCGTCGCAGCGGGGCCAGCCGCGGCTCCATCTTGTTTTCCGGCGCCCGGCCCAGCAGTTCGGCGTAGACGCTCTCTACGGAAAATTCGTCGGTCATAGGTTATGCCCCTGCTTCGTTGGCTAGTTTTTCGACGCTGATCAGCGGTTCCGTGACCTCGGCGGGAACGGTCTCCAGCTCGAGGGTCAGGGTTTCGGTCTTGACCAGTTCGGCGTGCGCCAGCAGCGCCTCGACGGTGGACTGCGCGGCCGTGACGGTGGTGCGGATCCGGTCGCTGACGTTCAGTCCGGCGTCCTTGCGGGCCTGCTGGATGGCGCGGACCAGGTCCCGGGCGGTTCCCTCGGCTTCCAGTTCCGCAGTGACCTCCGTGTTGAGCACCACGAAGCCTCCGCCGGGCAGGACCGCGGCCGCACGCGACGCCTCGCCCTCCGCGGCTTCGGCCACAACGGTTTCCAGGGTGTACTCCCGCGGTTCGAGCGCCAGCCCGCCTGCGGTGACCAGCCCTGCCTCGTCCACGGACCAGTCACCGGATTTGGAGCCTTTGATGGCCTGCTGCACGTTCTTGCCCAGCCGGGGGCCGGCAGCCCGGGCGTTCACCACGAGTTTCTGCTCGATTCCGAACTCCTCCGGGGAGGCGCTCTCGGCGTCGAGCAGGCGCACGGAGCGCAGGTTCAGTTCATCGGCGACGACGGCGGCGAAGCCGTCCAGCGCGGACGCGCCGGGTGCCACCACGGTAAGCTCCTGCAGCGGCAGGCGCACGCGGAGGTTGGCGGCCTTGCGCAGCGAGGATCCGGTGGAGCAGATCTGCTGCACCCGGTCCATGGCCTCGACCAGGTCCGGGTTGGCCGGGAACAGGTCCGCGTCCGGCCAGTCGGCCAGGTGCACGGAGCGACCGCCGGTGAGGCCGCGCCAGATCTCCTCGGAGACCAGCGGCAGCAGCGAAGCCGCCACCCGGCAGACGGTCTCCAGCGCGGTGTAGAGCGCGTCGAAGGCGTCGACATTCTCGTCGAAAAAACGCTGGCGGCTGCGGCGGACGTACCAGTTGGTGAGCATGTCCAGGTAGCCGCGCAGTTCGTCGCAGGCCCCGGAGATGTCGTAGCCGTCCAGCTGCGCTGTCATGTTCCGGACCAGGTCTCCGGTGTTGGCCATCAGGTACTGGTCCAGGGTGTCGGCGTAGCCGTCATAGCGCAGCTTCGCGTCATAGCCGGACGCGTGTCCTGCATCAGCGTTCGCGGCGTTCGTGTAGAGCGTGAAGAAGCTGTAGACGTTCCACAGCGGCAGAATGACCTGGCGGACGCCGTCGCGGATGCCCTGCTCGGTGACCACGAGGTTGCCGCCGCGCAGGATGGGGCTGGACATCAGGAACCAGCGCATCGCGTCGGAGCCGTCGCGGTCCAGGACCTCGGAGACGTCCGGGTAATTGCGCAGGCTCTTGGACATCTTCTGCCCGTCGGAGCCGAGCACGATGCCGTGGCTGATGACGTTGCGGAAGGCCGGGCGGTCGAACAGGGCGGTGGAGAGGATGTGCAGCATGTAGAACCAGCCGCGGGTCTGCCCGATGTACTCGACGATGAAGTCCGCCGGGTTGTGGGTGTCGAACCATTCCTCGTTCTGGAACGGGTAGTGGACCTGGCCGTAGGGCATGGACCCCGAGTCGAACCAGACATCCAGCACGTCCTCGACGCGACGCATGACGGACTGGCCCTCTTCCGGGGTGCGCGGATCGTCCGGGTTCGGGCGCGTGAGCTCGTCGATGAACGGCCGGTGCAGGTCCACCTGGCCCTCGTTGTTCAGCGGCAGGCGGCCGAAGTCGGCGTCGATCTCGGCGAGCGAGCCGTAGACGTCGGTGCGCGGATAGTCCGGGTCGCTGGACTGCCAGACCGGGATGGGGCTGCCCCAGTAGCGGTTGCGGCTGATCGACCAGTCGCGGGCGTTCGCGAGCCACTTGCCGAACTGGCCGTCCTTGACGTTGCCGGGGATCCAGTTGATCTCCTGGTTCAGCTCCGACATCCGGTCCTTGAACTTGGTGACCTCGACGTACCAGGAGGACACGGCGCGGTAGATCAGCGGGTTCCGGCAGCGCCAGCAGTGCGGGTAGCTGTGCTCGTAGCTGGCCTGGCGGACCAGCCGGCCCTGGGCACGGAGCACCTGGGTGATGGGCTTGTTGGCCTCGAACACCTGAAGTCCGGCGATCTCCGCGAGCGGGCCGGAGTTGAACAGCGGCAGGAACTTCGCGCCCTCGTCGACCGAGAGGACCACGGGGATGCCAGCCTCTTCACAGACCTTCTGGTCATCTTCACCGTAGGCGGGCGCCTGGTGGACGATGCCGGTGCCGTCGGTGGTGGTCACGTAGTCGGCGACGAGGAAGCGCCAGGCGTTTTCGGTGCCGTACTTCTCGGCGTCGGAGAAGTGGTCCCACAGCGGCTCGTACGTCAGGCCCTCCAGCTCGGTGCCGGTGTGCCGGGAGGTGACGGCGGCATCGGCTGCGGCAGCGCCCTCGGCGCCGTCGCCGTAGCCGAGGTCCTTCGCGTAAGCTCCCAGCAGGTCCGCGGCGAGCAGGAAGCCGCCCGTGACGGGGGCCTCGGCCGCGGCGGCCTTGATGCCGTGCGGGCCGGCCGGCACGACGACGTAGGTGATGGCGGGCCCGACGGCGAGCGCCAGGTTGGTGGGCAGCGTCCAGGGCGTCGTGGTCCAGGCCAGCGCCTGCACCCCGGCCAGCTGCCGGGACAGCTCCGACTCCCCCGCCGTGATGGGGAAGGTGACGGTAACGGTCTGGTCCTGGCGGTTCTTGTAGACGTCGTCGTCCATGCGCAGTTCATGGTTGGACAGCGGCGTCTCGTCCTTCCAGCAGTAGGGCAGCACGCGGTAGCCGTTGTAGGTCAGGCCCTTCTCGTGCAGCTGCTTGAAGGCCCAGAGCACGGACTCCATGTACTCGACGTTGAGCGTCTTGTAGTCGTTCTCGAAGTCGACCCAGCGCGCCTGGCGGGTGACGTAGCTCTTCCACTCGTCGGCGTACTTCATCACGGAGGCTCGGCAGGCGTCGTTGAACTTATCGATGCCCATGGCTTCGATCTGGGTCTTGTCCGTCATCCCCAGCTGCTTCATGGCTTCCAGCTCGGCGGGCAGTCCGTGGGTGTCCCAGCCGAAACGGCGCTCGACGCGGCGCCCGCGCTGGGTCTGGTAGCGGGCCACGAGGTCCTTTGCGTAGCCGGTCAGCAGGTGGCCGTAGTGCGGCAGTCCGTTGGCGAAGGGCGGTCCGTCGTAGAAGACGAACTCGTTGCTGCCGGGCTCGCCGCCGGGGAGGTCGGAATCCCGCTGGTCGATGCTGGCCTGGAAAGTGCCGTCCTCATCCCAGTACGTGAGGATGCGCTCTTCGATCTCCGGGAATTTCACGGATGCCGGTACACCGGAGGTGCTTGAAGCAGAGGTGGCGGCGCCTGCACGGGACAGTGCGGCGGAGGCCTTCGGGTAATAAGTCATCTCGACATCCTGGGTTGAGCTGGTGAACAACGGGATTCATTCAGGATGCGAGGACGGCCCCTGTGCTGTCGCAACAACACCGGCACCGCGGTACCACCTCACTTACCGGCACCGGTCCTGCGCCCTTTTCTGCAAAGGGCTGCACCGGCAACGGCCGCTCGTTGACTGCTGTGACGGGCTTACCCGTCCGGTTCTACCGACCGAGGCACGTTGCTGCGCCGGGGCGTTCTTCCGGAAGCTCACCGGTGATGGCCGGGTCAAAGCTGCTACGACGATGTTACCGGAAACTACTCCGGGCCGCCCGCCGGATGCGGCTACCCCTTGCGGATCAGCTTGAAGTTGGCGGCCTGTGCCACCGGGCGGATCACGATCTGGTCCAGGTTGACGTGATGCGGCGCGGTTACCGCGTAACGGACGACGTCGGCGACATCGCCGGCCGTGAGGGGCTTCTCAACCCCGGCGTACACCTTGTCAGCGGCACCCTTGTCGCCGAGCCGGTTCAGCGCGAACTCCTCTGTCTGCACCAGGCCGGGGACCACCTCGATCACGCGGAGGTTGTGTTCGGCCTCTTCCAGCCGCAGCGCCCCGGTGAGGGCGTGCTGCGCGAACTTCGCGGCGTTGTAGCCGCCGCCGCCTTCATAGGCGGACAGGGCCGCCGTCGAGGTCAGGTTCAGGACGGTGCCTTCACCGCAGTCGCGCAGCATCGGCAGGAACGCGCGGGTGAGCTTGAGTGTGCCGAGGACGTTGACGTCGTACATCCACTCCCAGTCCTCGATCCGGGCTTCGCCAACCTTGTCCGCGCCGCGCGCCCCGCCGGCGATGTTGATCAGGGTGTCGATGCCGCCGGCACGGGTGACCGCCTCGAGCAGTCGGGCGACGTCGCCGTCGTCCGTGACGTCGGCGGGGAGTGCGACGGCGCCGGTCTCGGCGGCGAGCGCCTCGAGCCGCTCGGCGCGGCGGGCGACGGCGAACACTCGCCAGCCTTCCAGCCGGAGCGCGCGCACGGTGGCCTCGCCGATTCCGGTGCTGGCGCCGGTGACGACCGCGGCCTTGGTTACTGCTGCATCCGCTGCGGCTTGTGCTGCTGCGCTGGTGTGGGTTCCCTCGGTCATGGCTCCACCCTAATGGGAATGCCGGGGTCATTTCCTGCCTGCTACCTGCTGCGCTGCAGAAACTCCATCAGCACCCGGGCGTGGTTGGTCGCCGGGTCCCTCGCACCGAATAGCAAAGTCACTTTGGCGTGCACGGCGGCCAGCTCCCGGAGCGTGTCGACGGCGCCATTGAATTCCAGCTCCGCCTCGTAGGCGGCGCGGAAGTCCGCGAACCGCTCCTGCATGTGCGCAAATTCCTTGCGCAGCGGCGGTGTGGGGGCCACCTCCTTGAGCCAGAGCTGAAGATGCGCGCGCTCCTTACTGACCCCGCGCGGCCAGAGCCGGTCCACCAAAACCCGGTAGCCGTCGTCATCAGCGGGCTCGTCGTAAACCCGTTTAATCGCATACTCTCCGGTGCTTTCCTCCATCTGCTGCATGCTACTGCAGGGGAACTCTGCGGAACACAGCGGAAAACAATGAAAGAATTGCCCCATGGCTGAAGACACTCAGGGTACAGACACGCCCACCACTGCCCCCATCAACGTTCCGGACAAACCCGCCCTGGAGGGGCTGGAAGCAGCCCTCACCCGGCGCTGGCTAGAGGAAGGGACCTACAAGTTCAACCGGGACACCACCCGGGAACAGGTCTACTCAATCGACACTCCGCCGCCCACGGCGTCGGGTTCGCTGCACGTGGGGCACATGTTCTCCTACACCCAGACCGACGTCCTGGCCCGCTACCAGCGGATGACCGGCAAGAACGTCTTCTACCCGATGGGCTGGGACGACAACGGCCTTCCCACCGAGCGGCGTGTGCAGAACTACTACGGCGTGCGCTGCGACCCGGCCATCCCCTACGACGCCGGATACCGGCCGCCGGCGGAGCCCGCGAAGAACCAGCGCGACTTCGACGTCATCGGCCGCCGCAACTTCATTGAACTCTGCGAAGAACTCGCCGTCGAGGACGAGAAAGTCTTCGAGAACCTGTTCCAGACCCTCGGCCTGTCCGTCGACTGGGACCTGACCTACCGCACAATTGACGACAAGTCGCGGGCCATCTCGCAACGGGCTTTCCTGGCCAACCTCACCGCGGGCGACGCCTACATGGCGGAGGCGCCCACCCTGTGGGACGTCACCTTCCGCACCGCGGTCGCCCAGGCCGAACTGGAGGACCGCGAGGTCGCCGGTGCCTACTACCGCTACCCGTTCTTCACCGAAGACGGCGAAAAGATCTACATCGAGACCACCCGCCCCGAACTGCTCGCCGCGTGTGCGGCCCTCGTGGCGAACCCCGACGACGAGCGGTACCAGCCGCTGTTCGGCAAGAAGGTCACCTCTCCCCTGTTCGGCGTCGAGGTGGAGGTCAGGGCCCACCCGCTCGCCAAGGCGGACAAGGGCTCCGGCATCGCCATGGTCTGCACCTTCGGCGACCTCACCGACGTCACCTGGTGGCGCGAGCTGCAGCTGCCCACCCGCGCCATCGTGGGCCGTGACGGCCGCATTATCGGCGAAACCCCGGACTGGATCACGTCCGCGGAGGGCCGCACAGCCTTCGAGGCGATCGCCGGCAAAACGGTCTTCAGCGCGAAGGAAGGCGTAGTGGAACTCCTCGCCGCCGCAGACCTGCTCGACGGCGAACCCAAGAAGATTATGCACCCGGTCAACTTCTTCGAAAAGGGCGACAAGCCGCTCGAGGTTGTCACCTCCCGCCAGTGGTACATCCGCAACGGCGGCCGCGACGAAGACCGCCGCGAACGCCTGATCGGCCGCGGCAAGGAGATCGAATTCCACCCGAACTTCATGCGCTCCCGCTACGAGAACTGGATCACCGGCCTCAACGGCGACTGGCTGGTCTCCCGCCAGCGGTTCTTCGGCGTGCCGGTGCCGGTCTGGTACCCGCTCGACGCCGACGGCAACCCGGACTACGACGCGCCGGTACTGCCCGCCGACGGCCAGCTCCCGGTGGACCCCGCCGCGGATGCGGCCCCCGGCTACGAGGAAGCCCAGCGCGACGTGCCGGGCGGCTTCACCGGCGACGCGGACGTCCTGGACACCTGGGCCACCTCCTCGCTGACCCCGCAGATCGTAGGTGGCTGGAGCACCGACGAGGCGCTCTTCACGAAGGTTTACCCGTTCGACGTACGCCCGCAGGCGCACGACATCATCCGGACATGGCTGTTCTCCACCGCCGTCCGAGCCGATGCCCTGCAGGACGTCGCGCCGTGGAAGCACGCGGCCATCTCCGGCTGGATCCTTGACCCGGACCGCAAGAAAATGTCCAAGTCCAAGGGCAACGTGATTGTCCCGACCGACGTGCTCAACGAGTACGGTTCGGACGCCGTCCGGTACTGGGCGGCCTCGGCCAAGCTCGGTGCGGACACCGCCTACGAGATCGCACAGATGAAGATCGGCCGCCGCCTGGCGATCAAGCTGCTCAACGCCTCGAAGTTTGTGCTCAACCTGGGCGCCACGGAGGACTCCGTGGTTTCGTCCGACCTCTCGGTCTTGAGTAACCCTTTGGACCGGGCAGTACTGGCCCAGCTCTCTGACGTGGTCCAGCAGGCCACCAAGGCGTTCGAGGGCTATGACTACGCCCGGGCGCTGCAGATCACCGAGAGCTTCTTCTGGCACTTCACCGATGACTATGTGGAACTGATCAAGGACCGCGCCTACGGTGCCGCCGGGGAGGAACAGCAGGCGTCGGTGCTGGCCGCGCTGGCGACGAGCCTGGACACCCTCCTGCGGCTGTTCGCACCATTTCTGCCGTTCGCGACGGAGGAAGTCTGGGGCTGGTGGCGGACCGGCTCGGTGCACCGCGCGCCGTGGCCTGCCGCCGTGGAGATCAACGGCGACACCACCCTGCTGGCCACTGTGGGCGCGGCGCTGGGCGGGATTCGCAAGGCCAAGTCCGAGGCCAAGGTCAAGCAGCGCACCGAGGTTCTCTCCGCAACCATCACGGCCTCGGAGTCCCTCACGACGCAGCTTAAGGCGGGTCTGGGCGACCTCAAGGCCGCGGCCAACGCGCGTGAGCTGGCACTGGTGGCCGGCGAGGGCGAACTGACCGTGAGTGACGTCGTTCTGGCCCCCGCAGAAGAGCCCGGCCAGGCGTAACGATCCGGTTCCAGACCACGATGGAGTGGGCCCTCCGGCCGGCCCAGGCCGGGCGGAGGGCCCTCTTCATGAGGTAGCTTTCCGGGGCTCAGATTTCAAAGGAGGTCTCGAAGCGCGTCAGCACTGGCGGTCCGGCCAGGAGATCGCCCAGCGGGCTCGCTCCATCGGCTGCCCGCCATGCGCGGTAGGCGGAGTCGTGCTTGAGGGACGCCCACTGTTCCACCACAAGGAAGTGCGCCGGATCGGCACTGTCGACCAGCACGTCGACACCGAGGCAGCCGTCAAACGCCCGCGTATCGGCAAGGATGTCGCGAAGCACCGCCGGGGCCGCGGGCAGGGATTCTGCTTTGAGGGTCAAGTCGAGGTGTGCTGTGATGGGCATGGCGCTCCAATGTTCGAGGGTGGGCTTGTTCCCCCGGCCATGCTACGCCGGTCCCCTGTCGCCGCTAGGAACCAGACCGCTGCTTGCGTTCCGCTTCGCAGATGGCCCTGGCGGCATTAACCAGGCCGATGTGGCAGGAAGGCGCCTTCCTCCCCCGGTGGCCCGTCGTCGCCGTCGTTGCGGTAGACCAGGCCGCGGCTGTCGGTGAGCCATTGCTCGGTGGCCGCGTCCGCGAGGAACCGCAACGTGTCCGGTGCCAGGTCAGCGAGGAATCCCGGCATGGTCGCGGCGGCGTCCAGCAGCTCGCCTTAGACGTCCAGCTGCCGCTGGTCCCAGGCGCCGTTGCCGACCCGCACGGGTGCGCCGGCCCGCCAGCCGGGGAGGTGGTCCAGCACTCGTTCTGGCAGGTCCCGCGCGCCGCCGATCCCGTACATGATCTGGAGCTGGTCGCCGCGGGCCAGTTGGTAGGCGGCCGAGGCGAGGAACTGGAAGAACTTCCCGGCCTCGTCCGGCCGGGCCGCCACCCACAGCGCCTGCAGGGTCATGCTGGCGTCCCATACCCCGTGTACCGGTAGTCCCAGCTCCGGGTGCCGCCGGCAACCTGGGGCAGCTAGGTGGTGGGTGCGGCCACGATCGCGCCGGACGAATAGTAGTTAAGGGCCGTGCGCGGTGGTGCGGACCGATTCCAGGACCATGGACGGGCCCGGGTTGGCACACTGCTCATGGCACCACGCTGATGCGGTTTTGGTCCGATGCGATTGGCGTGATGCCGGTTTCGGGCAAAGGGGAAGCCCCATCAGCTTTTTGCGGTTGGTGGGGCTTCGACTTTCGGTTGCCACGTGACGTCTTTGGCAATCTGGCGGGATCCTTAGAATTTCAGGTCTTCCTACCTCGTCACTGGTAGCCATCATCTGACTTTGCCGAAGGCTGCGTCGGATGAGTGTCACTGAATCTTTGGTTCCTACGTCCATCTTCTTTCGAAGTTGGTACATCCCATTGTTCTCCCGCGGTCGGGGATGCACAAGGGCCCCGGAAGAACTACAGCCAGGTAGTTCTTCCGGGGCCTCAACATGGGCCGGCCCGGCCGCGGACTAGCTGAAAACGGGGCTCTCGGTGCGGCTCCGCTTGAGTTCAAAGAACGACGGGAAGGAGGCCAGGGTCACCACGGCGTCCCAGAGCTTGCCGGCGTCCCCGCCGCGCGGGATACGCGTAAGCACGGGGCCAAAGAACGCCGTTCCGTTGAACGCGACAACCGGGGTGCCCACGTCCTGGCCGACCAGCGAGATGCCGGCGTCATGGCTGGAGCGAAGCTGGGAGTCGAACTCGTCGCTCCGGCCGGCGGCCGCAAGTTCGGCCGGCAGGCCCACCTCCATCAGCGACTTGGCGATGACCTCGGCCACGTCCTTGTTGCCCTCATTGTGGATCTTGGTGCCCATGGCATCGTAAAGCGGCTTGATGCACTCGGCTCCGTGCTTCTCCGCGGCGGCGATGATCACCCGCACCGGGGCCCAGGCCTTGCCAAGGAACTCCTTGTAGTCGGCCGGAAGTTCGTCGCGGCCCTCGTTCAGGACGGCCAGGCTCATGACGTGCCATTCGGTCCTGATGTCGCGGACCTCCTCGACCTCGGAGATCCAGCGCGACGTCACCCAGGCGAAGGGGCACATGGGGTCAAACCAGAAGTCGGCTTTATTCGTCTCTGCTTGATTGGTCAGGGATTCAGACACAGGTGATCTCCTAGGGAAGTCTGAGCAAAAGGGGAGCACCGCGGTAGCTTAGCGACCGGGCGCGTCCCAAGCGACAGCGAACGGTGCGGCATATTTATTCCGGATCAGGCGGATTTGCGGCGCTTAACGTCGTGGCCGATCATGGTGGGCTCGGCTTTCCTGGCCACCACGTCTTCGGTGATGACAACGGTGGCGATGTCATCACGGCTCGGCAGGTCGAACATTACCGGCAGCAGGACTTCCTCCATGATGGCCCGCAGCCCGCGGGCCCCGGTGCCGCGTTCGAGCGCCTGGTCGGCGATGGTGTTCAGCGCCTCCTCCTCGAAGACCAGTTCGACGCCGTCGAGCTGGAACATCTTCTGGTACTGCTTGACGAGCGCGTTTTTGGGCGTGGACAGGATCTGGATCAGCGCCGAACGGTCCAGGTTCGAGACCGTCGTGATGACCGGGAGCCGGCCGATGAATTCGGGGATCAGACCGAACTTGAGCAGGTCCTCGGGCATGACCTCGCCATAGGAGTCCGCATTGTTCTTGACCTCGTTGAGCGGGGCGCCGAAACCGATGCCCTTGCGCCCGGACCGCGAACCGATGATCTCCTCGAGCCCGGCGAAGGCGCCGGCCACGATGAAGAGCACGTTGGTGGTGTCGATCTGGATGAATTCCTGATGCGGGTGCTTGCGGCCGCCCTGCGGCGGTACCGAGGCCACGGTGCCCTCAAGGATCTTCAGCAGGGCCTGCTGCACTCCCTCACCGGAGACGTCCCGGGTGATGGAGGGGTTCTCGCTCTTACGCGAAATCTTGTCGATTTCGTCGATGTAGATGATGCCCTGTTCGGCCTTTTTGACGTCGTAGTCGGCGGCCTGGATAAGTTTCAACAGGATGTTCTCGACATCCTCGCCGACGTAGCCGGCTTCGGTCAGCGCGGTGGCATCGGCGACGGCGAAGGGGACGTTGAGGCGGCGGGCCAGAGTCTGCGCGAGGTAGGTCTTGCCGCAGCCGGTGGGCCCTATCAGCAGGATGTTGGACTTGGCGATCTCGACGTCGTCGTGGTGGACGCCCTCGGCGAGGCTGCCGCTCTTGGGCGCGTGGCCCGCCTGGATGCGCTTGTAGTGGTTGTAGACCGCGACGGCGAGCGAGCGTTTGGCGGGCTCCTGTCCGATCACGTATTCCTGCAGGAAGTCGAAGATTTCGCGGGGCTTGGGCAGTTCAAAACTGCCCAGGTCGGCTACTTCGGCGAGTTCTTCTTCAATGATCTCGTTGCAGAGTTCAATGCACTCGTCGCAGATGTAGACGCCGGGCCCGGCAATAAGCTTCCGGACCTGCTTCTGGCTCTTTCCGCAGAAAGAACACTTCAGCAGATCCGTGCTCTCGCCAATCCGAGCCATATGTGAACCCCTTTTAGTATCTTGCTGCCGGCTCCGTGGAATTCCTGCGCAGCGCTGCACCCGTTACTGGAATCACGAACGTTCCCCGCAGGGTCGCCGGCCGTGACACGTTCCACTCTAGGTCACTTTGGGCCTGTTGGGTGGAAAGCCGACGCCGGTGCGGCCGCCTGAAAGGGCCGCACCGGCGTCGGGTACTGCTTGTTAGGTCATGATCCGCTACTTGGTGATTGCCTGGGGCTTCATCTTGCGGGAATCCAGCACCTGGTCGATCAGGCCGTAGTCCAGGGCGTCGGCCGCGGTGAGGATCTTGTCACGCTCGATGTCGTAGTTGACCTGCTCCGGGGTCCGGCCGGAGTGCTTGGCCAGCGTGGTTTCGAGCCATTCCCGCATCCGCATGACCTCGGCTGCCTGGATCTCGAGGTCGGAGGCCTGTCCGCCCTGGCCGCCGGACAGCGACGGCTGGTGAATCAGGACCCGGGCGTTCGGCAGCGCGAGGCGCTTCCCCGGGGTACCGGCTGCAAGGATTACGGCCGCGGCACTGGCTGCCTGGCCGAGGCAGACGGTCTGGATTTCCGGGCGGATGTAGGTCATCGTGTCGTAGATCGCCGTCATGGCAGTGAAGGACCCACCCGGGGAGTTAATGTAAAGCGTGATGTCGCGGTCCGGGTCGGTGGACTCAAGCACCAGCAGCTGTGCCATCACATCGTCCGCCGAGGCGTCGTCGATCTGGACACCGAGAAAGATGATGCGGTCCTCAAACAGCTTGGTGTACGGGTCCTGGCGCTTGAAGCCGTAAGGGGTGCGCTCCTCGAACTGCGGCAGCACGTACCGGCTGCTGGGCAGGTTGCCGGCAGTCGAACCGAAGTTGTAGTTCATGTTCATTACTCCTGAATTCATTGCTGTCTGCGGACCGGTCAGTTCTCGGTGGATCCGGTGACGGCGCCGCCGGCCGTATTTGCGCCGTTGGCGTTCGTTCCGCCGCCGCCGGCAACTGATCCGGCGTGCGCCGCGATCTTGTCAAAGAAGCCGTACTCCAGGGCGTCCTCGGCCGTGAACCACTTGTCCCGGTCGTTGTCCTTGAGGATGGTATCGACCGTTTGCCCGGTCTGGTCGGCCGTCAGTTCAGCCATGACCTTCTTCATGTGCAGGATGAGCTCGGCCTGGATCTTGATGTCCGAGGCCGTGCCGCCGATGCCGCCAGAGGGCTGGTGCATCAGAATACGGGCGTTGGGCGTGGCGTAGCGCTTGCCCTTGGTGCCGGAGGAAAGCAGGAACTGACCCATCGAGGCGGCGAGGCCGGTGGCGACGGTGACGACGTCGTTGGGGATGAACTGCATGGTGTCGTAGATGGCCATGCCGGCGGTGACGGAGCCGCCCGGTGAGTTGATGTAGAGGTAGATATCCTTCTCGGGGTTTTCGGCCGAGAGCAGCAGCAACTGCGAGCAGATCGCGTTGGCGTTCTCGTCGCGGACCTCGGAGCCGAGCCAGATGATGCGCTCTTTCAGCAGGCGGTTGTAAATGTAGTTATCCTGGGCTGCCGGATCGACAGTAGCCATCCGGGGTGCCCCTGCTTGCTGTGACATATGTACTTACCTCTCGCTGGCGACGGTGACGCCACTGGACGACATCACTGAACTTTCCTACATGGACACTAACGGGTTTCCGACCCGCATTGTGCTCAGGTACAGGGCTGTTCGCTGACGGCGCACGATTGCCCGGGAGGGTTCATCACGAGCTTAAAAACAGCACCCCCGGATCAAAGATCCGGGGGTGCTGTTCTGACTGCGGAAGCGGGAAGGCTGTTAGAACTTCACTGCTGCCGGGTCATCGTTCTTCGCGGTCTCGGGCGCTGCTTCTTCGGCGGCGGCGTCCTCGACGTCAGCCTCGGCTGCTGCTTCTGCCGGTGCTTCTTCCGGTGCTTCTTCGCCGCCGGGGCGGACGAAGTCACTCAGGTCAACCTTGTTGCCCTCGGAGTCGGTCACCTCGGCCTGTCCAAGCACCACGGCGAGTGCCTTGCGGCGACGCACCTCTGAAACCATCATGGGTACCTGGCCGCTCTGATCGATGATCTGGGCGAACTGGTTCGGGTCCATGCCGTACTGGCTGGCGGTGGTGACGATGTAGTCGATCAGCTCGTTCTGGCTGACGTCGACTTCTTCCTTTTCGGCAATGGCGTCAAGGATGACCTCGTTCTGGAAGGCACGCTCGGTATTGGCCTTGACCTCGGCGCGGTGCTCCTCGGTGTCGTGATCGCCTTCACCATGGGCGTTCTCGGCGCTGAAGTGCTGCTCGAGCTGCTCGTCCACGACCGATGCGGGAACCGGAACCTCAACGAGCTCGACGAGCTTGTCGAGTACCTTGTCACGGGCCTCTACGCCCTGCTCGACGGTCTTGGAGTCGGCGGCCTGCTTGGCCAGGTCTTCACGGAGCTCGGCCAGGGTATCGAACTCGGACGCGAGCTGGGCGAAGTCGTCGTTGGCCTCGGGAAGCTCGCGCTCCTTGACGGCTTTGAGCACGACCTTGACCTGCGCGGACTCGCCGGCGTGGTCACCGCCCACCAGAGTGGTGTCGAAGATGGCGTCTTCGTCGGCGCTGAGGCCGGTGACGGCTTCGTCCAAGCCTTCGAGCATGGTGCCGGCGCCGACCTGGTAGGACAGCCCGGACGCGGAGTCAACCTCGGCACCTTCGATCGTGGCGGTAATATCGATCGTCAGGAAGTCGTCGTTGGCGGCCGGGCGGTCAACGGACTTGAGCGTGCCGAAGCGGCCGCGCAGTTCGTCGAGGGCCGTGTCGACGTCGGCTTCTGACGACTCCGCAGCGGCAACCTCGACCTTGATGCCGGCGTAGTCCGGAAGCTCAATCTCGGGGCGGACATCAACCTCGGCGTGGAACTTGAGTTCGCCGTCGGTAGCGGACGGGTCCGGCACCTCGGTGATTTCAACCTCGGGACGGCTCAGCGGTCGGATGCCCGTTTCCTGCACGGCAGCCTGGTACCAGCCGTTGAGGCCTTCGTTGATCGCCGTTTCCAGAACGTAGCCGCGGCCAACGCGCTGGTCGATGAGTTTGGAGGGGACTTTGCCCTTACGGAAACCGGGAACCTGGATCTGCGAAGCAACAGTCTTGTATGCCTCTGCGATGCTGGGCTTCAATTCCTCAAAGGGGACCTCAACATTGAGCTTGACCCGCGTAGGGGTGAGGTTCTCGACAGCGCTCTTCACAGTCTAAGTTCTCCTGGATTTGGGGGATGGGGTTCTGCAGCGGCACTGACTGGCAGTCGCTGCAGAGTCGGGGTGACAGGATTTGAACCTGCGACTTCCTGCTCCCAAAGCAGGCGCTCTAGCCAAGCTGAGCTACACCCCGTAAGTGCACAGAACAGTCTACGGTCATACTGTGCCGGTTTGCACATTTGACACTGGGGCCCTGAATTGGGTTTAGTTGTATCCGGCTTCAACAGCCGCCCGGAAACTTTGCTGAAGTGCCAGCAAAGACCCGGGGACGTAGCTTAATGGTAAAGCCTCAGTCTTCCAAACTGATTACGCGGGTTCGATTCCCGTCGTCCCCTCCGAAGAAAATGAAGAAGGCCCCTCACCGGAGGGGCCTTTTTTCATGCCCGGATCCATCGAATGCTTCGCGAGTTCCCTCCTCGCGGATCAAAAGGGCACTCACGGTGCATTCGACGGGATCGACTGCACCGATGAAGGCTCAGGCCTGCTGGCAGCCGGGGCACCAGTAGAGCTTCCGCGCGGCGTGCTCCGTCAGTACCACGGCGGTCCCGCAGTCCCGGCAGTCCATGCCCTGCCGCCGGTACACGAAATGCGAGTCCTCCGGGGCGGGCAGCCCGCGGCCCGGTTCCGAGGAGTCGTGTTCGGAGGAGTCGTGTTCCGGCGAACCGTGGCCGGACCAGTAGCGCGCAGGCGTGGTGATGATCCGCCCGTAGCGGACGCCGTCGGACATCATCGCGACCGTGTCGTTCCAGAGCCGCCCGGCGGCTTCCGCCGAGAGTGCCGTCCCGGGCAGCCACGGATCCAGCCGCTGCCGGAACAGCAGTTCGGCGCGGTAGACGTTGCCGACGCCGGCAATCAACGACTGGTTCATTAGCAGCGTGGCCAGCGGGGTGCGTTTCCCTGCCAGCCCGGCGATGAAGCTGTCCCGGTCGCCCAGGATGTTCCGGAGCGGGTCCGGACCCAGCCGGGCCGCGACGGCGTCCGCCTCGGCTTCGGTCAGCGTTTCGCAGGTGGTCGCTCCGCGCAGGTCCGCCCAGCCATGTCCGCTGGCCAGCCGGACCCGGACGGCGCCGACGGGAGCCGGCGGCCCCGCGTATTCGGAGTCCGGGCCGCTGTCCCCATAGAGCTCCCGCTCACCCACCTTCCGGGGTGCGCCGATGCTGGATGCCCCGCGGAACTCCGAATCACCGCCGAAGTCCCACGCCCCGTACAGGCCCAGATGCACGTGCAGGACCAGACCGTGCTCGAAACCGAGAAACAGGTGCTTGCCGTGCGCCATGGAGCCGGTCAGGACGTGTCCGTTGAGCACGGCCGCGCCCTGCACGAACCGTCCTTGCGGGCTGGAAACGGCGAGCCGCTCCCCCGCGAACACGTCCGCAAACTGCCGGGCCAGCCGGTGGACCGAATGTCCCTCCGGCACTACTCGACGACCTCGCCGGTGGTCTCATAGGTGGCGATCTTGCCGATCCGGCGGACGTGCCGCTCATCGTTGCTGAAGGGCTCGGCCAGGAAGGCCTCGATGATCGCGGTGGCCTCGTCGACGCTGTGTTGCCGGCCCCCAACGGCCACGACGTTCGCGTCGTTGTGTTCGCGGGCCAGCCTGGCCGTGTCGAGGTTCCACGCCAGCGCGGCCCGGACCCCCTTGACCTTGTTGGCAGCGATCTGCTCGCCGTTGCCGGAGCCGCCCAGGACAATTCCCAGTGCGGACGTGCCTGCTGCCTGGTCGGCCACCACCGCAGCGGCGGCGTTGATGCAGAACGAGGGGTAGTCATCCAGCGCGTCGTAGGCCTTCGGTCCGTGATCTACGACCTCGTACCCCATGGCGCCGAGGTGGCGCACCAGGTGAGCGCTCAGTTCCATGCCGGCGTGGTCGGTGGCGATGTGAACGCGCGGGAAGTCCGGGGCAGTACTCACGGGCGGATCCATTCTTTGGGGGCGCCGGGGGCTCGCGGCGCGGCTGGTCGGGGTTATTTCCAGTTTACTCGGGCTGCGAGGCCGGCGCCCCGCCGTTGCGGCGCGCCCGTGCAGCCACCCGGGACAGCACCTGCGCGATGTTGTCCGCCGTGGTGGCGCTGCCGCCGCTCACCGCCAGCCGCCGGCCGTCGGAGCGGTCCACGACGACGGCGGGGCCGCTGCTGACCAGCAACGCCGTCGTGGCGCCATGGCTCCGGTAGCCCCAGCCGCCGTAGTCGGCGGCCTTGACCTCCCGGGGCGTCGCTGCATCGATGGCAGCGGCGGGGACATCCATGACCCGCACGAACCCGCCAGCGAACACCCGCAGCCCACCGCGGTCCACCCGGATGCGTGCGAAGAGGAACACGGCCGCCAGTAACGCGGCCGCCACGAGGAGCGCGGCCAGCCACGGGACGGCGACGGTGAGCAGGGCCGCCGGAAACAGCGTGGCAATGCCGAGCATCACGAAGACCGAGGTGCGGGCGTGCACCCAGAGACTCACGGAGTCCCTGGCCAGGTCCGGGTCCCGCTGCCGTTCGAGCGCCTCCCGCACGGCCCGCTCGTCATCCGTGGACCACCGTTCGTCCGCCTTGAAGACGAACCCCATGACCACGCCCAGACCCAGCGCGGCCCCGCTGCCCATGGCCAGAATTGTCACGTCCACCCTGGATCCGCGGGCGTCGGCCAGGCCCAGCTGGCCGACCAGCAATGCGGCCAGCACGGCCGTGACGAAGAGGCTCATGGTCAGGCCGGCGCCCATCATGAACCGGCGCATCAGCGCCGGACGGGACAGCGGTGCCGCCTGCAGCAGGATGGCCCAGCCGACGAGCACGATCAGCCCCGCACCTGCTGCCACCACGGCTCCGAAGGGCGCGAAGTCCGCGGCCCCGGCATCGGTCCAGCGGACCGCCAGCGGCTCGGGCAGGTCGGCCCGGATCAGCAGTGCGCAGACCACAAAGGCGGCCGCCAGCATGACCGGGAAACCCGCGGCGAAACGCAGGGCCCTGGCGTCGACGGAATCCCGGATCTTTCCCATGGCCCCAACGCTACCCCTGCCGGCCCCGCACGGAGCCACTGCCCGGCGGCCGGACGAGGCTTGCCAACCGAGCTCACCGTGAAAGAATAATTTCACAGTATTCTTCGCACCGTTCCGACAAATCCTGGAGGCCCTTTTGCCCGGTATGAACCTCACGCGCGCCGAAGCCCGCGAGCGCGCCGAACTGATCGCCGTCGGCTCCTACGACGTCAGCCTTGACCTGACCCGGGGCGCAGAGGTCTTCGGCTCCACCACCGCCGTCACGTTCACGGCCACGCCGGGGTCATCGACCTTCATCGACGCCGTCACCCGGACGGTGCACAGTGTCACGCTGAACGGCCGCGAGCTGGACCCGGCGAAGGTGTCCGACGGCATCCGGATCCAGCTTCCCGAACTGGCCGCCGAGAACCAACTCCTGGTGGTCGCGGATGCGCCCTACATGAACACGGGCGAGGGCCTGCACCGCTTCGTGGACCCGGTGGACAATGAGGTCTACCTCTACACCCAGTTCGAGGTTCCCGATTCGCGCCGCATGTTCGCGGTCTTCGAGCAGCCGGACCTCAAGGCCAGCTTCAGCTTCACCGTCACCGCACCCTCGCACTGGGATGTTGTCTCCAACTCCCCCACCCCGGTGCCGGTAGACACCATTCCGGGCGAGGACGGCGCAGCACGGTCGGTCTGGGAATTCGCCCCCACCCCGCGGCTTTCCTCGTACGTCACCGCCCTGATCGCCGGGCCTTACCAATCCGTCCGCAGCGAGGTGACCGCCGCGAACGGGAGGGTCACCCCGCTGGGGGTTTATGCGCGCAAGTCGCTCATGCAGTACCTCGACGCGGACAACATCTTCGAACTCACCCGGCAGGGCTTCGAGTTCTTCGAGGCCCAGTTCGGCTGCCCGTACCCGTTCGAGAAGTACGACCAGCTCTTCGTGCCGGAGTTCAACGCCGGCGCCATGGAGAACGCCGGGGCCGTCACCATCCTGGAGGGGTACGTCTTCCGCAGCAAGGTCACGGACGCCCAGGTGGAACGGCGCGCCATCACCGTGCTGCACGAGCTGGCCCACATGTGGTTCGGCGACCTCGTGACCATGCGCTGGTGGAACGACCTCTGGCTGAACGAGTCCTTCGCCGAGTACATGTCCCACCTCGCCGCCGTCGAGAACACGAAATTCGACCGTGCCTGGACCACCTTCGCCTCGGTGGAGAAGTCCTGGGCCTACCGGCAGGACCAGCTGCCCACGACCCACCCGATCTTCGCCGAAATCAACGACCTGCAGGACGTCGAGGTGAATTTCGACGGCATCACCTACGCCAAGGGCGCTTCGGTGCTGCGGCAGCTGGTGGCCTGGGTGGGCCCGGAGGAGTTCATGGCCGGCGTGCGCGAGTATTTCCGCAAGCATGCCTGGCAGAACACGGAGCTCAGCGACCTGATGGTCGAGTTGGAGAAGTCCAGCGGCCGCGACCTGGACCACTGGGGACGGCTCTGGCTGGAGACCGCCGGGGTCAACACGCTCAAGCCCGAACTGTCCGTCGGTGAGGACGGCAGGATTTCGTCCTTTACGATCCTGCAGTCCGCCACCGAGGCGCAGCCGACCATCCGGCCGCACCGGCTCGCCGTCGGCTTCTATAACCTGGACGGCACCGGGAAACTTGAGCGCGTCCACCGCGAGGAACTCGACGTCGACGGTGAGCGCACCGAGGTTCCGGCCCTGGCCGGGCTCTCGCAGCCGGACCTGATCCTGCTCAACGACGACGACCTGGCCTACGCCAAGGTCCGGCTCGACCCGAAGTCCCTCGCCACCGCCACCGCGCATCTGAAGGACTTCCGCGGGAGCCTCCCCCGCACCCTGGTCTGGGGTTCGGCGTGGGACGCGGCGCGCGACGGCGAAACCCCGGCGCGCGGCTACGTGGAGCTGATCCTGGCCAACATCGCGGAGGAATCCGACTCCTCCGTCATCCAGGTCCAGCTCCGCCAGCTCGCCACGACGCTGAACTTCTACGTGGCCGCGGAACACAAGGACGCCACCGCGACGACGGCGGCCGACCGGCTCTGGGAGCTCGCCGCCCGGGTCCGGGCCGGTTCCGATGCGCAGCTGCAGTTCGTGAAGTCCTTTGCCCTGCTGGCCCGCAGCGCCGGGCAGCTGGACACGGTGGCCGGCCTGCTGGACGGTTCCCGGGAACTGGCTGGCCTCGCCGTGGACCAGGACCTGCGCTGGGAACTGATCGCGTCCCTCGTGGTCGGCGGCCGTGCCGGCCAGGAGCGGATCGATGCCGAGCTGGCGCAGGACAACACCGCCACCGGACAGAACGCCGCGGCCCTGGCCCAGGCAGCCGTCCCCACCGCCGTGGCCAAGGCGGCGGCCTGGGATTCGATCGTGGTCAAGGGCGATCTGTCCAACGCCCTGCAGGGTTCGGCGGTCGCCGGCTTCACCCGGGTGCTGGACACCACCCTGCTGGAGCCTTACGCCGGGAAGTACTTCGACGCCGTCCCGCGGATCGTCAGGGACCGCACCCACGCGCTGGCCCAGCAGATCGTCGTCGGGCTCTACCCGGCGCAGCTGACCACGCAGGCGACGGTGGACCGCACGGACGGCTTCCTGGCGTCGCTCCCGGAGGACAGCGCAGCGTTGCGCCGGATGATGCTGGAAAACCGCGACGGCGTAGCCCGTGCCCTGCGGGCACGCGCGGCGGACGTCTAGACCTACTGGCACCCCGCCCAACTGACTCGCAGCAGGGGCCGTTTTGGACACTCATAACGGCCCCTGCTGCCAGTTAGTTGCCCACGGTCATGATCTAGGCTGAAGTCATGAGCCTCGATGAGCATCATTATGCGTTGACCGTCCGCTGGACCGGCAACCTGGGCAGCGGGACCAACTCGTACCGGGGATATTCCCGCGACCACGACGTCGAGATCCCAGGGCTGCCGGTTCTGCAGGGCTCCGCGGACCCCACCTTCCACGGCGACGCTGAGCGCTACAACCCCGAACAGTTGCTGCTGGCCGCGCTCTCGCAGTGCCACATGCTGTCTTTCCTGCACGTCGCCGTCAAGCACGGCGTCGTGGTGACCGCCTACGAGGACCGTGCCGAAGCCGTGATGCGGACCAACCGGGACGGCAGCGGCCAGTTCGAATCCGTGCTGCTCAAGCCCCGCGTCACGACGGCGGGGCCGGTGGCCGAGGAACTGCTGGATGAACTGCACCGCGGGGCGAACGCGGTGTGCTTCATCGCCCGGAGCGTCAACTTCCCGGTGCGGCATAAGGCCTCCGCCACCGTGGCCCCGACGGACGGCGCCCCGGTGGACGCTCAGGCGGATTGAAGGTCCCCCCGGAACTCGCGCAGCAGCCGGCGCTCGGTTCCCGGTCTCAGGCCTGCCTTGCGGTCCCGGCCGAGTCCGCGCCGGCGTACATCGGCCAGGGTGTCCCGCAGCGTCTGCTTCCAGGGCCGAAGTTGCAGCCCGGCGGGACGTCCAGCTCCTCGGCTTCTCCCCGGCCAGCTTCCGTGCTGCTTCGACGTACTCGGTAAAGGGTACCGGCTCTCCCACATCGTTCAGGATGCCGGTGCCGCCGGTTTCGGCCGCTGCCAGTACCCTGGCGGCAAGGTCCCGGACGTCGATGGTCCGGGGGGCGTCCGCCGGGATGTCCGGGACCAGACCGGGCCGTCGCCTCGGGCGAAGCGCGCGGGTCAGTAGCCGTAGCGGTCCGTGGCGTCCAGCGGGCCGCCGATCAGCCCGGAACGGTCCGCGTAGACCGAACAGCTGGAGACGAACGTCCAGTGCCTGGCGCTTCCGGCCAGGGTTTCCAGGGCCTCCAGCGCGAGGCGCGGGTCCCGGGCGACGTCGAGGACGACTGCCCATGCGAGGGCCTGCCTGGCGATTTCAGCGGACAGGAAGGCAGTGCAGCCGGGGACCAGGATGCGCAGGGGGTCACGCTGCGGCGCTAATGTTGAAGCTGAACAGAGTGTCATGTGCCCGGCGAGCGCGGGCGCGCAAAAGGAGCAAACCCCACTGATGTACAGCTTTACCACCGCCGCGCCCATCACGGCGCCGGATATCTCCGCCATCAACCTGCCGGGCGTCCTGATCAGCATCGGAGTCGGTGTCGCCACCTGGCTGATCGCGTCCTTCGTGATCTCCGGCATCACCAAGCGTGTAGCCGCCGGCACCACCTTCTTCAAGAAACCGCACTTCCGTTGGGTGGCACCGGCGCTGCGTGCCCTCGACAACCAGCGGCGCGAGCAGCGCGCCAACACCATCGGGTCGCTGCTCAACAGCGTGGTGAGCGTGCTCGTGGTCGTCATCACCGTGATGTACGTCCTGCAAAACCTCAACGTGAACATCGCCCCGCTGCTGACCAGCGTCGGTATTCTCGGTGTCGCCATCGGTTTCGGCGCCCAGCAACTGATCCGCGACTTCCTGGCCGGCATCTTCATCACGATCGAAGATCAGTACGGGATCGGCGATGTCATAGAAACCTCCGAAGTGGTGGGCACGGTGGAGTCCATGGGTCTGCGCATCACCCGGGTCAGGGCCGAGGACGGCACCGTCTGGTATCTGCGCAACGGAGAGATCCTGCGGGTGGGCAACCGCTCCCAGGGCACCTACGTTTCACCGGACGCCCTGGCCGCCGATGATGCCGGCTCCGCAACCCAGCAACAGGCCGGAGAATAGAACCATGACGATTCCCCTCGCCGGCGACCCTCGCCGGCCGAAGATGCTGATGCAGAACGATCCGTTCAGCCAGCCCGGATACACGGACAACTTCTATGACTCTGTGGGCGGCCATGAGACGTTCGTGAAGCTGACCGACGTGTTTTACGACGGCGTCGCCGCGGACCCGCTGCTCCGCCCGATGTATCCGGAAGCGGACCTGGGGCCGGCCAAGCGGCGCTTCCTGATGTTCCTGGAACAGTACTGGGGCGGCCCCACCACCTACGGCGAAGAGCGCGGCCACCCGCGGCTCCGGATGCGGCACCAGCCGTTCCGCGTCACGCCCGAGGCCAAGGAGGCGTGGCTGCACCACATGCGCACCGCTGTGGAGTCGCTGGACCTTCCCCCGCTGTACGAGGGGACGCTCTGGGACTACATGGAGCGTGCAGCGCTCTCAATGGTCAACAGCCCCTCGGGGTCCTGACTAGGCTGACTGCCAGGGCGATCATTCATCAAGCTCAGCTGCACCCGACGAAGATGGAACTCCTCAAGGAGTCGTCTGTACAACTCTCTCAAGCTCCAATTCGCCGCAGTGAACGGCTCGCAAGGGAATGCCCCAGTTCCTTGGAAATCCAGCGGTGCCGGACGGTGCCAAGTCGTCTAAGCAACGTTGTCATTGAGTAGCTTGTTGAATATTTCCCGGGGCGTGTAGAAGCCCAGAACAGGAACCATTCCGGCCTTGCCTGCGTTCCGTATGGATGCATTCCCACCAGAGAACCCCGCGGCGGTGAGGCCGATCGCCGCTTCGTGCCCTGACAACGAAGCCTCTTTTGGGCTCCAAGATCACTTGGAATCCGGAAGCGGTTCGGCGGATCGAGGCTTAGGGCTGCACGTACATTACCTCTCCTGCTGACGTTCCGGTGTGCAGGTCCCAAAATGCTTCGGCGATCAAATCCGGATCGAAGAATGTGCCGGCCTGGACGGCACCTCCGATCGTCACGGTGCCGATCTTGAGGCCCTGCGCGCCGAGTTCATCGGCCAGGGTGAAGGTCAGGTTGCGAAGCCCGGCCTTGCTGATGGAGGCCGATGCCCTGGACGCAACCGGGTTCAAGGCCAGTAGTCCTCCGGTGAAAAGGATAGAACCAGAACCGCGCGCAATCATGGCGGGAGCTGCCAGCTGGGCGCAGCGCAGCGCCCCGACCACGTTGACCGCGAAATCCCGGGTTAGGTCCGCGGGGTCCACGGCGGAGGGTTTGGCGATTGTGTTGGCTCCAGCGTTGTAGACCAGGGCATCCAATGTTCCGTGTTCCGCCTGGATGCGGGAAAATGCCGATTGCAGGCTCTGCGGGTCGGTCACATCGGCGACGATGCCGTGGGCTTCTATGCCGGCGTTCCGGAGCTCCGATACCCGAAGCTCAAGTGATTCAGGGTTCCTGGCCAGCAGGATCACCGTAAAGCCATTGGCTCCAAACTTCCTGGCCACGCCGGCGCTGACGCCCGGACCGGCGCCCACGATGGCCACGCGCTTCGTGTTCATTTTGCTGCTTTCGATTGACGTGATCGCGACGACAGCGAGTCTGGTGGAACGGAGCTGGAGACGTTCGAGGCGTGGGCAGGCATTCCATGTCGTTCGCTTGGGAGGACTGGATTTTAATGTATCACTCGAAAAAGTCCTTGCTTTGGAGCCCGTTGGGCACTTGTACCTGGGACATGAACTGCCAGTCTTTGCCGTCGAAAAGCAACCAACCTAACGCTTCTGGGTCTCCGACAAAAGGGCAGCCGTCGCGTAAATACAATCCAACCCGTTCGGACACCGAGAGCCCTAGGCTGGTGCCATGGATGCACACGAAGTACAGCTGGCCAGTTACCCGGACGGCGTCATGGAGGCGCGGAATTTCAGGATCAATACGGTTCCTGTCCCGGAGCTCAGCGACGGCCAAGTGATGGTTCGCCTGCGTAGGCTGGGCCTAAACGCCGGGCTAGCTAACCGGATTGGGGGTCCGGACACCGCCTATGGCCCGGGCATCAACCCGGGGGACGTGCCGGCGAGCGACGCCGTCGTGGAGATCGTTGAATCCCGCTGTGGGGCCTTCAAGCCAGGTGATATGGCGGTGCGAAAATCACCGTGGCGCAGTATCGATGTTGCCGCTGAGGATGACCTGCGCCGCATTCCCGCCCTGGAGGCTTGTGTTCCGTTGGAGGCCTACCTGACGGTGCTTGGACATACCGGCTTCACCGCGTACGCCGGCATGACGCGCTTTGGCGGTGTGCGGGCTGAGGATACCGTGTATGTTTCCGGAGCGGCAGGCGGAGTGGGCAGCTGCGCCGTGCAGTTCGCCAAAGCCGTCGGCGCCACCGTCATCGGCAGTGCGGGTTCCCTCGAGAAGGTCAAGCTCCTGCGCGCATTGGGTGCCGATGCTGCTTTCAATCACCGCGACGGTGCGGCACTGGACCTGCTTCGCGAGGCAGCACCGGACGGGATCGACCTATTTTACGACAACGTTGGCGGGGAACAGCTAGAAGCCGCACTCGAGGCCCTGCGCTTTGGCGGGCGCGTCGTGGTCTGCGGTGCCGCGTCACAGTACGGGAAGGGAAGCGAACGCCGGGGCCCCTCGAACTACCTGCGAATGACCTATCAGCAGCTGACCCTGCGCGGCTTCGACGTGACCTCAAACGAGGACCTGCGCCAGGAATTCGAGACCGACGTTGCCAGCTGGTTGCGCGCGGGAAAGATTCGTAGCGTCGACACCCTCGTTCGCGGCTTTGGCCAGATCCCTGCGGCGTTCGCGTCGCTCCTCGCCGGCGGCAATAGCGGCCGCATGATTGTCGATTGCGACAGCTGACCCTGGAGAATGCAGAACCGAGAAGTAGGCGATAGCAGCAGGATTGCCGTGGCGACCGCCGCAGCAAACTGTGCCGTGACTCGTGTATTTCGTGGGTATCTAACTCAACGCTGCTGCAGCTGCATATGTCAGGGTCACGGTTTAAAGCGGCGAAAACATTATCATCGAGCCTCCGGGCTTCGACGGCAGGGATTACGCCCTATACGGACATCAATCGTGCTTCGTCTACAGAAGGAGCAGAGAGGGGAAGTCCGTATCGGACGTCTTCAATCCGGATGACTGCGCTGGCGGTTAGAGCCTCGGATCCCCTGCTCACTTGCGAGACAGCCGGCCGCTCGGTTCCACCTCTTGATTCAAAAGGGGGTAGTGCCCAGTCACCGGGAGCTGCCACCCGCGGATTCTTCGGCGCATCCGGTGCCGACTGCGCCGGGATGACTAAAGTCCTGAGCCGGCCCGGACCAGGACGTGTCCGCGGGGGCTGCTGAGCCGGAACCATCGGCCGGCACGGAAAAGGCCCTGTTCGCCGTCGGCCAGGAAGCCCAGCGTCAGCGCGGCGAACGCCGCCCCGGCGGGCAAGCCTCCGGCGTCGGGCAGAGGACGTCCCCAGACGGTGGCGCGGGCGTTGTTGACGATCAGGGCACCGGGTTTGTCCGGGATTATCCCTGCAATCTCGGTGATACCTGCTTCCGCCGCCTGCCGCAGGACCGGGTCCGGCAGGGTGCCGAGCGGCTCCCACCCGCCGCGGGGCGCTCCGACGCCTGCCCACGATTCGGAAACGATCATGGGCGGGACCCGGAATTCGACGTCGTCGGCGCCCGCGCGTGCCAGGCGGTCCAGCACGGCGGCCAGGGGCACGGTCACGTCGAGCTCGGCAGGCTGGGCCAGCGCCACCGTCCGGAGTCCCAGGATGGTTGGCGTCGACTCACCCAGCAACCGGGGGCGGAGCACGCAGACGTAGGCGGCCAGCACCGGCCCGGCGGCTACCAGCCGGATGGCGCCGTCGTCAACAGCTTTGGCCCGCGTCGCAAAAGTGCGCAGGTCGGCTAGGTCGCGGGGATCGGTGAACTGCAGGGGCTGGATTAGGACGTCAGGCACAATGTTGACTCTACCGGCTGCGCCCCTTTTGAGCCGTGCCGGGGTGCCGTCTAGAGTCAAACCATGACTGAAGCCGAAGCCGGAACGCAGGCGCCCCTCGAGGACCCCACCTCCTCACTCATCCAACTCCTGGACCTCGGCGACCTGGAGGGCGCTCGGACCGACGAGGACATCTTCATGGGCCCGTCGCAGAAACAGCCGCGGCAGCGTGTCTTCGGCGGCCAGGTTCTGGCGCAGTCGCTCGTGGCCGGCAGCCGCACCGTTCCTGAAGGCCGCGGCGTCCACTCCATGCACGGCTATTTCCTCCGGCCCGGCGATGCGAATAAGCCCATCACCTTTGGCGTCCAGCGTCTACGCGACGGCCGTTCCTTTTCCGCGCGGCGGGTCCACGCATATCAGGAGGGCATGCCCATCCTGTCGATGATCGCGTCCTTCCAGGACGAGGACGAGGGCATCGACCACCAGACCGAGATACCGGCCGGAATACCGGGACCGGATTCGCTGCCGAGCACGGCGGATTTGCTGGGCAAATACGACCACCCGGTGGCACGGCACTGGGCCTACGAGCGCCCCTTTGATATCCGCCACGTGGATCCGGCGTTGTACGTGTCTGCGACGGGGGCCAAGGAGGCCCGGAACGCCGTTTGGATGCGCACCTTCGGGCCGATGCCCGATGACCCGCAGATGCACCGTGCGGCGCTGGCCTACGCGAGCGACTACACGCTACTGGAATCCGTCCTGCGCCGGCACGGCCTGAGCTGGATTACCCCGGGAATGTCCGTCGCGAGCCTGGACCACGCCATGTGGTGGCACCGGCCCGTCCGCGTGGACGAGTGGCTGCTCTACGTCCAGGAATCCCCGAGCGCGCAGGGGGCACGGGGCCTGGCCACGGGTAAAATCTTCAGTCAAGACGGCCAGCACGTCGCCACGGTCGCCCAGGAGGGCATGATCCGGGTGCCCACGGACCTTACGAGCAAGCTCAAGGGCGCCGTCCAGACCAAGGTGCTGCAGCACCAGATGCGCAAGGCCGACCGCGGCTGACAAACGACAGAAGCGGCCGGCTCCACAACGGGGAGCCGGCCGCTTCCATTGGCCTGGCGGGATTTAGTCGCGGGTGAGGCGACGGTGGGTCACACGGTGCGGCTTCGCAGCATCCGGGCCCAGGCGCTCGATCTTATTCTCCTCGTAGGATTCGAAGTTGCCCTCGAACCAGTACCACTTGGAGGGGTTCTCCTCGTCACCTTCGTAGGCCAGGATGTGGGTGGCCACCCGGTCAAGGAACCAGCGGTCGTGCGAGACCACGACGGCGCAGCCCGGGAATTCGAGCAGGGCGTTTTCGAGGCTGCTCAGCGTCTCGACGTCGAGGTCGTTAGTCGGCTCATCGAGGAGCAGCAGGTTTCCGCCCTGCTTGAGGGTCAGGGCCAGGTTCAGGCGGTTCCGCTCACCACCTGAGAGCACCCCTGCCTTCTTCTGCTGGTCCGGGCCCTTGAAGCCGAAGGCGGCAACGTAGGCGCGGGACGGCATTTCAACATGGCCGACCTGGATGTAGTCGAGTCCGTCTGAGACGACTTCCCACAGGGTCTTGTTCGGGTCGATACCGCCGCGGCTCTGGTCCGCGTAGGAGATCTTGACCGAATCGCCGATCTTCAGTTCACCGCCGTCGAGGGGCTCCAGCCCGACGATCGTCTTGAACAGGGTGGTCTTGCCGACACCGTTCGGACCGATGACGCCGACGATGCCGTTCCGCGGCAGCGTGAAGGACAGTCCGTCGATCAAGGTCCGGTCTTCGAAGCCCTTCTGGAGGTTCTTCGCCTCGAGCACGAGACCGCCAAGGCGCGGTCCCGGCGGGATCTGGATTTCCTCGAAGTCGAGCTTGCGGGTCCGGTCCGCTTCGGCGGCCATTTCCTCATAGCGGGCCAGACGGGCCTTGGACTTGGTCTGGCGGCCCTTGGCGTTGGAGCGGACCCACTCGAGTTCCTCGGTGAGGCGCTTGGCCTGCTTGGCGTCTTTCTTACCCTGGACTTCCAGGCGGGCGCGTTTCTTCTCCAGATACGTGGAGTAGTTTCCCTCGTACGGGTAGAGGTGACCGCGGTCCACTTCGGCGATCCATTCGGCCACGTGATCCAGGAAGTACCGGTCGTGGGTGACCGCGAGCACGGCACCGGCGTAGCTGGAGAGGTGCTGCTCGAGCCAGAGCACGCTCTCGGCGTCGAGGTGGTTGGTGGGTTCGTCCAGGAGCAGCAGGTCCGGCTTCTGCAGCAGGAGCTTGCACAGCGCGACGCGGCGGCGCTCACCGCCGGAGAGCAGCGTGACGTCGGCATCGGCCGGCGGGCAGCGCAGGGCGTCCATGGCCTGCTCGAGCTGGGAATCGAGATCCCAGGCGTCGGCTGCATCGATGGCTTCCTGTAGATGGCCCATTTCCTCGAGGAGCACATCGTAGTCCGCGTCCGGGCTGGCCATTTCCTCGGAGATCTCGTTGAAGCGCTGGATCTTGCCGTAGATCTCGCCGACGCCTTCCTGGACGTTGCCCAGAACGGTCTTGTCCTCGTTCAGCGGCGGCTCCTGCAGCAGGATGCCGACGGTGTAGCCGGGGCTCAGCCGGGCCTCTCCGTTGGAAGGAGTGTCCAGGCCGGCCATGATCTTCAGAATGGTGGACTTACCGGCACCATTGGGGCCAACAACACCAATCTTGGCCCCGGGGAAGAAGGACATGCTCACGTCGTCGAGGATAAGTTTTTCGCCAACGGCCTTACGGGCCTTGGTCATTGTGTAGATAAATTCCGCCATGCCTACAAATCTAGTGGCTCGAGGGGCTTAACTCACATTCCGGAGCCCGCCAACCCGGAGCTAAGCCCGCGAGCCGACGAGACAGCGGCCGTCTGCCAGGACGGACAGAACGGTCACGGCCGCCGCACCGTTCCGCAACTGGGCTACGACGCAATACTGGTCCTGCCGGACCGCGATCTCCACCGCGTCGGCCGCCAGGCCGGTGGGGGTTCGGCTGGCCGTGACTTCGACGGCGGCGGGCGGGAACCCGGCCTCGGCGAGGGCCGCCCGGATTTGATCCGTTCCGGGTGTGGACCCGCTGGCGGCCGCCTTCGCCAGGGCTTCCTCCACGCCAGCCTTGGCCGCCAAGGGGGCGGGGCCGGGAGTCGCCACCGGCCCGTCGGGACGGGCGGCCGCTCCCGGTACCGGTGCGGCGGGCGCCGGAGCACCGCCCGCGGACAAGTTTCCCCCGCTGACGCCGGCGGCCGCCGAACATGCCGAGGTTGCTGCCAACAACAGGCTCAGCACTCCGAGCAGTAGCAGCAGCGCTGGTCGCTCAGTCTTCCTCTGGGCCGTTATCACCCGCCAATTCTGCCACGGAGCCACCGTCCCCGGACTCAGGCGGCCGCCTCCTTCAGTTCGCCGGTCTCCTCGTCGAACTCCTGCTCGTCCTCCGAGGCGTTACTGTCAGTTGCACCGTCGTCGTTCGGCTCGCGGTCAATGTCGTGGGGCGAGTCAGGCCCGCTGTCCCTGCCATTGACCGCCGGCACGTCCTGGCCCGGTACCGGGCCGCTGCCGGCGGTGCGGGTGAAATTCGCTGATCCCCACATCAGGTCGTGGCCAACCGATTCTGCGTCGATTTCGGCCGAGTGATAGACGCGGCCCTCCTTTTCCCAGCTGCGCATTTTCAGCCGGCCGACGACGATGACGCGCTGGCCCTTCTTGATGCTGCAGCCCATGTTTCCTGCCAGCTGGCGGTATCCCTGCACTGTGAACCAGTTGGTGTTTCCATCCACCCAGGAGTTCGCGGAGCGGTCGAACCGCCGCCCGGTCGAGCCCATCCGGAAGGAGGCGGTGGCGACGCCGCCCGGCGTCGTCGAACTCTTGATCTCGGTGGCGACAAAGCCGCGGACTGTAATGCTGTCGTTCATGGGGTTGTCCTGTCTCGATTGGTCATGCCCTAGCAGGCAATCCCAGCTTCCCGCCCGGGTGGGAGCGTCGGGAGGGCTGGAATTCCCTATGTGGATAACATGATGCGATCCGCTGGCCCGGGTGGCGGCGCCGGGATTGTCCGGGGAGTCCCTGACGGACAGCACGTGCCCGGCACTGTAAACTTCTTGAGGCGCGCCCGGCAGAAGCCGGACAGCACGCCGGACCGCCCCAGTAGCTCAGGGGATAGAGCAGCGGCCTTCTAATCCGCCGGTCGGGGGTTCGATTCCCTCCTGGGGCACAGCGTGCGGCTCTGGCCGCGGATCATCCGCAGGCCGGGGCCGCACCCCGCCGTTCGCCGTTCGCCCCTTCCGGCCACTCAGAAACGTGCCGCTCAGATCCACTTGTTGTGCCTCCGGGCCAAGCGCAAGGAACTCGGGCTCGGATTCCATCCGGCGGCGCACCCGTGCCAGGTCCGGCGCCTCCGTGTGGCGGACGGTGACCACAAAATCGGGGCCCGACGAAGATGTGGATTTCGCCGAACTGCACCTTCTCAACCTCGTCCAGGTACCGGGCCGGCCTCAGCACCAGGACGAGGGGTGTCGCCGTACGGTTCGACCCTGGCGCGCTGATGGCCGGCGAGCGCGTCCTCCACGCCAGATGGTTCAGGTCAAATTCCCCGGCCACTAAACGAAGCTCCCCGGCGTCCGGGCGGTACAGCCCGGTTCAGGCCATCCCCCTGCGCTGCCGCAACACGAAGTACGTCTCGTCCAGATCCTCCGGGTCCGCGGTCCGGTACCCGTCCACATAAAGAGCGTTGTCGACGATCGTCACAGCTGCGCCTTCTGCCGAACCGGCCGCCGGGGGCGTCCCTTGGGTGCGACACCATACCGTCCCCCGCCCGCTGCCAACAGGCCGCCTTGCCGCCGGGAGGCAGCATTCACCCCACGGTGGCATCGAACCGCCCGCCCCGTTTGTCGTAAGCACGCTTAGTATTGAGATGACAGCCGGGGCAGCAGGATGAACCTGCTCCTCGCCCGCAACCGGAAGGTACGGCCGCCATGACCCAGACACCCAGTGGATACCATCCCCACGATCCGAACGACGCCGCGCCCACGCCGTACCCGGTGACGGCCGATGCACCGACTGTGCCGCGCGGGGAGAGCGACGATGCCGTTGGCCCGGCAGGGAGCCCTCCTCCAGCCACCGGGGCTCCCGAGTCACCGTCGTCAGCACCGCCGGCGTCGGCGCCCGAAGCCCGCCGTGTCACCCGCGCAGGAATGGTCTGGGCCGCGGTGGCAAGCGCGCTGGTGGTGCTGGTCCTGCTCATCGTCTTCATCCTGCAGAACCAGGAATATGTCCAGGTGAAGTTCTTTGGCCTCGAAGGCGCGGTCCCGCTCGGCATCGCGCTCTTCATCGCCGCGGTCGGCGGCGGAGTGCTGGTAGCCATCGCCGGCGCGGCCCGCATCATTCAGTTGCGGCTAGCGACACGTCGTCAGCGTCAGCGGCTGGCCGGCTAAGGGACACGGAAGCGCTGACGCGCGGGGTGTAGCCCGCTGCCCTGCCCCGGTGCGCTACGGCAGGGTCAGGATGACCGGGCCCTCAGCGGTAATTGCGACTGTGTGCTCGCTGTGGGCTGCGCGGCGCCCGTTGGCGGAGCGGAGGGTCCACTGGTCGTCGTCGTGGTAGTAGTCATCCTTGCCGCCGAGGATCAGCATAGGTTCGATCGCAATGACCAGACCCTCGGTCAGCTTGATCCCCCGGCCCGGCCGGCCGTCGTTGGGCACGTGCGGGTCCGCGTGCATCGTCCTGCCAATGCCGTGGCCGCCATGGTCCGCGAGCAGCCCGTAACCGGCCCGGCGTGCGGCCCCGCCGATCGCATACCCCACGTCCCCCATCTTGCTGCCGATCCGCGCCGCCTCAATACCGCGGGCCAGGGCCTCGTCGGTGGCGTCGACCAACGCCTGGTCCACCGGATCGGCCGTGCCTACAATGAAGCTGACCGCGGCGTCCCCGCACCAGCCCGCAAGGAAGGCGCCGCAGTCCACGCTGAGCAGGTCGCCGTCCGCAAGACGGTAATCGTTCGGGATGCCATGCACTACTGCGTCATTGACACTGGTGCAAATGACGCCCGGGAACGGCACCGAAGCCCAGCGCGGGCGGTAATCCAGGAACGCCGGGGTCGCGCTCGCTGCGGCAATGACCTCCGCGGCCACGCCGTCGAGCTCCTTGAGTGAAACACCGACGTCGGCTGCCTCGCGCACTCGGGCCAGCGCGTCTGCCACCACGCGTCCGGACTCGCGCATCAGCGCGATCTCTTCGGGGCTCTTGATCATGGACATCTGGCTTCCTTCCGACGCGGACAGGGCTGACCGTTCCCTCCACTGTAGGACCCTCCACTGTAGGACCAGCTGCGCCTCTACTGTGTTCCCATGGCGAATGCCGACCTGGTCTCCGGGACCCGTTCCATGTTGCGGCACAGCTGCCCCCGGCTTCGCTGGAGGAGCTTAAGGGGACGGTGCTGACGCTCTGGCGGGAGGCCTGCCGGCGCGGGGAACGCTATGCTGCGATCGACCTCACCGGCCTTCGGCTTGCTGCCGGCGAGCTGACGATGCTCCCATCACCGCCCAGCTCCGGGCGACATCCGCCACTGACCGGTCCCTGCTCGCTGACGTCGTTGAGGCCAACCTGGCCGAGTCCGAGTCTTTCATCCGGAAGGCGATCGGCTGGGCGCTGCGCGATTTTTCGGCCAGCGATCCGGACCGGGTGCGCGCCTTTGTGCGGAAGCACGGGCAAGAGCTCAGCCCGTTGTCGCGCAGGGAAGCCCTGCGCGAGCTTAGATGACGGGCCGGGTAGTGACCGGCTCCGCCGGTTTGCTGAACAGCTGCTTGGTTTTCGGATCCAGGAAGATCAGGTAGAGGGCGAAGAGCAGGGCGATCAGGGCGGCCGCGTTGCGCGCCAGCGCCAGCGCCAGGCCGAGGTCCTGGGTCTGCAGGTAGGGGAAGACGTCCAGCTGGTCCGAGATTGCGTAGACCATGAAGAACGACACCATGAAGTACACCGCTTTCACCTGCCAGTCGTCCCGGATGCCGGTGACCGCGAACAGCGGGATGAGCCAGACGACGTACCAGGACTGGATCATCGGTGCCAGGAACACGACGGCGGCGAAGGCCAGGGTAAGGCGGCGCATCAGGCGGTCATAGTCTCCGCGGAAGATCTGCCGGGCGACGATGCCGAGTGCGAGCAGTTTCCCGGCGTCGTACACCCATTTTGCCATCCCCCAGCCGTCGAGGCTGAAGGCGTTTAAGATCGAGGCGACTATGAGTCCGAGCAGACCGACCGGCGCGTACCAGATCCAGATGCTACCCGGCGCGGACAGGCCGTTGATCCACCCGAAGCCGAAACCGTTGACCAGGCTCATCGCATAGAGCAGCGCAAAGCTGATGCCGGCGGTAAGGGCCCAGAAGACGAACTTGCGCGGCCAGCCGGCGTTCTTGCCCGCCCACAGCAGGCCGATGAACGGCAGGAACACAATGGTGATGGGTTTGACCGAGATGGACAGCGTGACCAGGAACAGGCCAAGGGGCACCCGCTTGGTGGCGCAATAATACAAACCGGCGAGGGCCAGGCCGATCATCAGGGCGTCGTTGTGCACACTGGCGATGAAATTAGTGAGGAACAGCGGGTTGGCGGCGGTGAGCCACAGGGCCCGGTGGGGGTTGACCCCGTGTAGTTCGGCCAGTTTCGGCACGTAGATGATGCAGAGCACAATGCCGAGGAGGGCGGCGAGCCGGAACAACATGATGCTGGCTTCAGGTTGGACGTTCGTTGACCAGACCACGAACTGCTCGATCCACAGGAAGAACTGCCCGTATGGAACCGGCGCCTCGGTCCACATCTTGTCGGCACCCAGCTGGAAGTAGTTCGACAGGGCTGAAATGCCGTTCTTGTAGGGGTTAAAGCCCTCCACCATCAGGCGGCCCTGGCCGATATAGGCGTAGACATCGCGGCTGAACAAGGGAACGGAGAACATCATGGGCAGCCCCCACGCGACCACCGCCTGCAGCGTCGCCTTGCGTGCACCGGCACCCCAGGTCCGCACCCGCTGACCCAGCCGGAGCCACGCGCGGACCAGGAGCATCCCGCCGACGGCCAGGAGCATGATGCTCAGTCCGACGCCGACGGCCTCGGTCCGCATCCAGATGAACAAGGGCACACGCCGCAATTCTGAAACCGGGGCTAACCAGCCGACACCGAGCGAGCCTACCGCCATGAACACGGAGCCAAGGAATCCCGACAGGATCGGCGAACGGGCGTTGTCCACATCAGCAGCAACTGCCTTTGGGGAGGTGCGGGACCTAGCGGCGGTTGATTCCGCCACCGCAGGTACAGGCGCCGTCATCTCAGGATCGTCCAATCTGTTGTGGGGCTCGTTTCGGTCCGCTCAATTTGGCCCGCTTCCGGCCGGCTACGCAGTCATGGGACACGCGGCCACGCCGAAATATCCCGACGGCCGCGTACCCGAAATCCTAGCACCGGACCGCTCGGCGGCGCCGGAACGGTAGGCTGGGCGGGTGCCTATATCTAATGAACGCATCGTGTGGATCGACTGCGAAATGACCGGACTGGACACCAAGAACGACGCCCTCATCGAAGTGGCGGCCCTGGTGACGGACTCGGAACTCAACATCCTCGGCGACGGCGTGGACGTCGTCATCAAACCGGACGACGCCGCGCTAGGCCAAATGAGCGATTTTGTGCGCGACATGCACACCCGTTCCGGCCTTCTGGCCGAACTCCCGCACGGCAAGACGATGGCTGAGGCGCAGTCTGTGGTGCTCGAGTACATCAAGAAATGGGTGCCGGACCCGAAGAAGGCCCCGCTGGGCGGCAACTCGGTGGGCACCGACCGCGTGTTCCTGGTCCGCGACATGCCGGAACTGGTCGAACACCTGCACTACCGGGTCATTGATGTGAGCACCATCAAGGAACTCTCGCGCCGCTGGTACGCCCGAGCGTACTTCCAGTCCCCTGCCAAGCTCGGCGGCCACCGTGCGCTGGGCGACATCCAGGACTCCATCGATGAGCTCCGCTACTACCGGGAGGCGGTGTTCGTGCCAGCTCCCGGTCCCGACAGCGCCACCGCGCAGCGGATCGCGAAGTCGGTCATGGCCCCCGTGCCGGCCGCGGCCGAACCGGCACCGGCAGCGGCACCGGCAGAGTAATCTCCACCACGTTTAGGGAAATTTCCGACGAATTCGGGAAAAGTGGCGAAACCATCCCCGAACAGCAGGTAAGCTATTTGTCGTTGCCTTTTCAACCCGCCGGTCCGCCGGATGGCGCGACACGGCACATGGTGGGCGTAGCTCAGTTGGCAGAGCGCCTGGTTGTGGTCCAGGAGGTCGCGGGTTCAACCCCCGTCGCTCACCCTCACCGAGGACGGCACGATTGACCGACCTTGCCAAAGGCCGCACCGGAGATCCGGTGCGGCCTTTGGTGTCTGTCGAGTGCTGTCTGTCCAGTGTTGTGTTGTCCGTGCACGGAAGGAACCGCAATGAAGCGCCAGCTCTTTGAAGAAGACCACGAGATGTTCCGTGAGATGGCCGCGGAGTTCGACGCGCGGGCCGTTGCCCCGCACTACGGCCGGTGGGACCAGGACCACATGATGTCCCGTGAACTCTGGACAGCTGCCGGCGGGCAGGGCCTGCTGGGCCTCGCCGTCCCCGAGGAGTTCGGCGGCATGGGCATGGACGACTATCGTTACCGCACCGTACTCGACGAGGAATTTGCCAAGCGCAACCACCTTGCCGTCGGACTGGCCTTCCACCTTCACGACGACATGGTCCTCCCCCACCTTCTGGCTTACGGCTCCGACGACCTGAAGTCCCGCTGGCTGCCCGGCATGGTCTCCGGCGAAACGGTCACCTCAATCGCCATGACAGAACCCGGCGCCGGTTCAGATCTGCGCGGCGTCCGCACCAAGGCCGTGCGCGACGGCGACGACTGGCTGATTACCGGCCAGAAGACCTTCATCGGCAACGGCATCTCCGGCGACGCGGGGCTGGTCCTGGCCCGTACAGACGGAAGCGCCGGGCGGGGCGGCCGGGATTCCTTCTCGCTGTTTATGGTGCGCAAGGGTGCGGGCTACAATACGGGCAAGCAGCTGGACAAGATGGGGCTGAAGGCCTCCGACACTGCTGAGCTGTTCTTCGACAACGTCAGGGTGCCGCACGCCGACCTGGTCGGCGAGGAAGGCAAAGGCCTGCAGTACGCCGCCGAGCAGCTACCGCAGGGCCGCCTGGCCATCGCCGTCGCCAGTTCCGCCGTCGTCCGCGCCGTCTATGACGCGACCGTGCAATACACGAAAGACCGCAACGCCTTCGGGGAGCGGATCATCGATTTCCAGAACAGCCGCTTCGAGCTGGCCGATATCCTCACCGAGGTCGAGGTCACCGAGGGGTACGTGGACCGGGCCGTGCTGGCGTTCAACGCAGGCGAACTCGACGCCGCTTCGGCGGCACGGGCCAAGCTGTGGGCCTCCGAGCGGGCCAAATCCATCACCGACCGCTGCCTGCAGCTGCACGGCGGCTACGGCTACATCATGGAATACCCGGTGGCGCAGGCGTACCTGGCCGCCCGGTTACTCACCATTTTCGGCGGCACCAACGAAATTATGCGCGACGTCGTCGGCCGAACCATCGCCGGCTGACCACCCGGCACGCACAAGAAAAAGCATCAAAGGAACCAGCCCCCATGACAGTCCTACCGATCACGATCTGGGGCGAACCCGTGCTGCACCGCCGGGCCGCCGAAGTTGACGTCTTCGACGACGAGCTGCGCACCCTGATCGCAGACATGTTCGAGACCAACGAAGCCGCCAACGGCGTGGGCCTGGCCGCACCTCAGGTCGGCGTGGGCCGGAGGCTGTTCGTGTACAGGTTCGAAAACGACGACGGGGCGCCGCCGTCCGGCGTCGTCGTAAATCCGGTACTGACCCTCTCCAAGGTCTCGGGGGCACTCCCGGACCCGGACGAGGAGGAGGAAGGCTGCCTGTCCTTCCCCGGCGGCCAGTACCCGCTCAAGCGCGCCGAGTGGGCGCGGGTGCAAGGCTTCGACGGCGACGGCACACCGGTCGAGTTCGAGGCGACCGAATGGTTCGCCCGGGTGATCCAGCACGAATACGACCACCTCGACGGCAAGCTGTACGTCAACCGGCTGATCGACCGCTACTCCCGCAAGGCGATGAAGCAGGCCAGGAAAAGCGGCTGGGGTGTCCCCGGGCTGACCTGGATGCCGGGCGTCGATCCGGATCCCTTCGGCCACTAGGGCCGCGGCGGCTACGCTTCGCCCCGTTTGAGGAGGAGAGCCGCGTGATCCGGGCCCTAGCGGAAAAGATTCCGACGTCTAGGGCATCACCTTGTAGAGGTCAATCACGGTTTCTTCCGGCGGGGAGGTAAAGCCGCCCTCGATGCCCGCCTGCATCTTGGGCATGAGGATGCCGTCCCGGAATTTCTCCCAGCTCTCCTTCGAATCATGGACCGCCATGATGGACCAGCCGCCGGCCGAGGCTCCGCCGGCATGAAAGAGCTGGCCTTCCGGCAAGCGTCCCTCACCGGGATGAACCGCGGCGATTGACGCCTCGTACTGCTCCTTGGTTCCCCCCGGGAAAAAGTGCACAACTCCGTATGCCATCTTGCGCTCCTCGACTGGTTGCCGTGCTGACAGCCCAAGTCCTAGACCCGTCGGGCCGCCATGTCAATGAGCTTGGAATCCGGACCCATCCCGGCTCAGCGCGGCACGACGGTCTGCTGCTCCGGACAGGCAGCCAGGACCCGCTTCATCGCGTCCTTCTCGGCCGGCGTCACCCACAGTCCGTATGCTGCCTTGACCGAGATCTGCCGGGCGACGTAGTGGCAGCGGAACGCCTTGTTCGGGGGCAGCCACGTGGCGGCGTCGGACGCGCTCTTATCCTGGTTGGCCTGCCCGTCCACCGCGACCAGGTTCAGCGGGTCATTGGCCAGGTGCTGGCGCTGCACGGCCGTCAACAGCTGGGCGCCCTTCTGCCACGCGTCCCCCAGGGCCACCACGTGGTCGATCTGCACGGCTTTGCTTGATTCCGCTCCGCGCTGGAACTCGATGGTCCGGCCGGTGTAGGGCTCCTGGAAGGACCCGGCCCCGATCCGGCAGCGGGATCCTTCGGTAAACCGGGCGTCGGCCAGGTCGCGGCGGAGAATGTCGTTGCGTGTGTCGCAGCCGTTGCGGTCGACGTCGAGCCAGGACTGACCGAATGCGCTCCGGTCATAGCCGCTCGCGGCTGCACGGCCTTTGACCGGCAGGGCTTCCAGCGTGTCGAGGGCACGGCCGCCCGGCACAGGCCGCACCGGGGCAACAGCCTTCATCCAGCCCCCAGCGAGCACGGGAGCGTCGCGGGGGCCGGCGGCCTGCGGCTCGGCCACGGCAAACTGTCCCGCAGTAAAAAACCAGACCAGGACGGCAGCCAGCGCCAGCAGCCCGGTAGCCAGGAGGGCCCACGCCTGGCGGTACCGGAGTCGGGCACGCCGGAAGTCGTTCCAGGTGGCGGTCATGGCCGCGCTCGTCCGGAGTGGGTCTGCTGCACCCTCACAGCCTAAGACGAAACACCGTCGCCGGAGCCATTCTCCACAGTGTGCAGGACAGGTGGCACCCCGGGCCCCTGAAGGGCGCTTACGGCCGGGCGGTCACTGTTCCCTGGTGACCCGGCGGAGGTCCTCGTCGGCGAGGGCCAGCAACCCTTCCAATTGACTGACGCGGGCATCGTCAATCTCCCCCACGTCGCGCTTGGCTCGGGCGTCATCGACGAGGCGCTTGGCTTCCTTGGCATTCCGCCGTGCCAGATCAAGGGCGTGTTCCAAGGTGGTTTCGTGTTCCGGAGCCGGGTTCTGTTCCATGGCTCCATTGTGGTTCCCTTTCCCGGCCGATTCCAGAGACACGGCCGGGAAAGTCGCAAGAAGTGGGTTAGCCGACCTCGACCGGCAGGCCAGCCGCCGCCAGGGTGGCTGCCGCGTCCTTGGCCGGGAAGGACGGCGGATTGACGCCGGCCATTTCCTCCATGACCCGGACCACCTGGCAGCTGTAGCCAAACTCGTTGTCGTACCAGACGTAGAGCACCAGGTTCTTGTCGTTGGAGATGGTGGCCAGACCGTCGACGATGCCTGCCCGGCGGGAGCCGACGAAGTCGGTGGAGACAACTTCGGGCGAATCGATGTAGTCGATCTGCTTCCGCAGCGCCGAATGCAGCGACGTTTCCCGCAGGTAGTCGTTGACCTCATCCTTGGAGGTGCCGTTTTCCAGGCTGAGGTTCAGGATGGCCAGCGATACGTCCGGGGTGGGAACGCGGATGGAGCTGCCGGTGAGCTTGCCGAGGAGTTCCGGCAGGGCCTTGGCCACGGCCTTGGCGGCACCGGTCTCGGTGATGACCATGTTCAGCGCGGCGGAGCGTCCGCGGCGGTCGCCCTTGTGGAAGTTATCGATCAGGTTCTGGTCGTTCGTGAACGAGTGGACCGTTTCAACGTGGCCGTGCACCACGCCGTAGCGGTCATTGATCGCCTTCAGCACGGGAGTGATGGCATTGGTGGTGCAGGAGGCCGCGGAAACGATCTTGTCCGAATCGGTGATGGCTGCCTGGTTGATGCCGTGCACGATATTCTTCAGCTCGCCCTTGCCCGGAGCGGTGAGGAGGACCCGGGAGGCGCCCTTGCTCTGCAGGTGCTGGGACAGGCCCTCGGCGTCGCGCCAGCGGCCGGTGTTGTCGACGACCAGCGCGTCGTGGATGCCGTAGGCGGTGTAGTCCACCGTGGCCGGGTTGTCCGAGTAGATGACCTGGATCTGGACACCGTTGGCGGTGATGGTGTCGTTCTCGGGGTCAACCTTGATGGTGCCCTCGAACGAACCGTGAACCGAGTCGCGGCGCAGCAGGCTGGCACGCTTGGCGAGGTCGTTGTCGGAGCCGCGGCGCACCACGATCGCACGCAGGCGCAGGCCGTGGCCACCGCCGGCCTTTTCGATCAGGAGGCGGGCCAGCAGGCGGCCGATGCGGCCAAAGCCGTAGAGGACGACGTCGGTGCTGGTGCGGTCGTCGCCGCCGCGCTTGCCCACTACTTCGGCCAGTTCGGCCCGCAGGAACGCGTCCAGGCTGGCGCCGTCGCCTTCGGCACGGTACTTCTCGGTGAGGCGGGCAATGTCAATGGCCGCGGCGCCGAGGTCCAGTTTGGTGAGGGCATCCAGCAGGGGTGCGGTCTCCTCGAGGCGCAGCTCTTCCTTGCTCATCCGGCGGGCGAAGCGGTGCGCCTTGAGGATGTTCATGGTGGACTTGTTGATCAGGCTGCGGCCGTGGATGGACGTAACCACGTTGTTTTCGCGGTACAGCCGGCCGATCACCGGAATCATGGCCTCGGCGAGCGCCTCCCGGCCCATCCACGTATCAAGACAAGAATCTGACGTCTGGCTCACAGAACTACCTTCCTAAAATCCACCGCATACGTCCTCGTATGCGGAAGTCGGCCGCCGGCGGATGTCCGGAACCCTGGGGCCGCGGGGATTCGGTCCACCCCGCCCGCCTGCGTGGAGCGCAAAGAAAAACCACCGGCTGCGAACGCAGACCGGCGGCCGAACCTCTACGTTCGTTCTCCATTCTAGGGCGGCCCGGCCGCTCTGCAGCGCCCGGGCGGCGTGAAATCACTCACACGCAATCCCGGCCGGCGGACTCCCCTCAACCTAGGATGACCAAATGGGACTCATAATTGCACTACTAGTCGTTTGGCTTATTCTTTCGATCCTGGGCTTCGTCGTGAAGGGCCTGGTCTGGCTGGCCATCATCGGCCTGATCTTGTTTGTTGCAACCGCGGTCTGGGGCTGGGTGAAGCGGAAGGCCAACACCTGATCCGACACCGATTTTTTCACTGAAGGGGCTGGTACCACACGGTGCCGGCCCCTTCCGTTTTGTCGTTGGGGTGGATGGGTTGACCGATACGCCGGGTTCTGTGCTCCCGCGCTGTTACCGGCGCGGGAGTAGCGGCCATCCATCTACGGACGCCGTTGCCGACGCCCTCCAGCAGCCTACCCGGACACTCGGGCGGGCAGCCCTCAAACGTGTCCTGTCTGGCCTTGCTCCGGGTGGGGTTTACCTAGCCTTCCCGGTCACCCGGGAAGCTGGTGGTCTCTTACACCACCGTTTCACCCTTACCTGATCCCCGAACCGTGCGGACACGACGCCGGGGCAGGCGGTCTATTCTCTGTGGCACTGGCCTGCGGGTTACCCCGAGTGGGCGTTACCCACCACCCTGCCCTGCGGAGCCCGGACGTTCCTCGAGCCACTTGCGTGACGCGCGGCCGCCTGGTCAACCCATCCGTCGATCATTCTACGGTCTCCCCCGGCCGCGTGCCCGCAGCGGAGCCTTTTGGTCCCGCCGGTGGGAGAATGGAAGCAGGTGTTCCCGCTAGGGAAGGACGCGATTCGGATGGACTTCACCGCCATCATCATCTGGCTGATCATTCTGGTCCTGCTGCTCATCGCGGCCCGGATGTCGATCCGGATTGTCCGCCAGTACGAGCAGGGCGTGCTGTTCCGGTTGGGCCGGGTCGCCGGCGTCCGGCTGCCGGGGCTGCGCTTCATTATTCCGGTGATCGACAAGCTCCCGCTGGTCAGCCTTCGGATCGTCACCATGCCGATCCAGTCGCAGGGCATCATCACCCAGGACAACGTCAGTTTGGACATCTCCGCAGTGGCGTACTACCGCGTGATCGACGCCGTGAAGTCCGTCGTGGCGATCGAAAATGTGGCCGCCGCGATCAATCAAATCGCACAAACCACGCTCCGGAAAGTGGTGGGCCGGCACAGCCTGGACCAGACCCTGTCCGAGACGGAGCACATCAACACAGACATCCGCGAAATCCTCGACGCCCTCACGCTGGAGTGGGGCGTCGAGGTGACCCTGGTGGAGCTCAAGGACATTCAGCTGCCGGAGAGCATGAAGCGTGCCATGGCCCGGCAGGCTGAGGCCGAGCGGGAGAAGCGGGCGAAGATCATCGCCGCGGAAGGCGAATCCATCGCGGCTGCGGCGCTGGGCGAAGCCTCTGACACGATGATGGCGCACCCGTTGGCCCTCCAGTTGCGCAATCTGCAGTCGCTCGTCGAAATCGGTGTGGACAAGAACACCACAGTGGTCTTCCCCGCCCCGCTGATGAGCACCATCGGCGAGTTGTCCGCGTTCCTGGCCCGGGAAACCCAGGCGGCGAAGGCAGTGGCGACGGCGGCCGTCCCTCTCGGGGGCCTCGCCCCGGTCCCCCTTCCGGTCCCGGTAGCGGCCTCGGCACCGGATCCTGTACCGGCGGCACCAGCCAAGGTGGCCTGACACCGGCCACCGGCGCCGGGCCGCCGCCGCCGCCGCCGGTAGGATCGTACGGTGCTGATTCTGCTACTCCCCTCCGAAGGCAAGACCCCCGCCACCGGCGGCGACGCCGTCGACCCGGCGTCCCTCAGTTTCCCCGGCCTCAACAGCCACCGCGCGAAGGTTCTTGAGGCGCTCGGCACCGTAAGCGCCCATGAGGATGCGCTGGCCCTGCTCGGCGTCGGCGCCTCGCTGAAGGCCGACGTCGAACGCAACACCCGGCTGCACGCCGAGCCTGCCGCCCCCGCCCACCAGGTGTACTCGGGGGTCCTGTACGACGCCCTGGGTTACCGTTCGCTGACCCCGGCGCAACGGAAAAAGGCGGACCGGTCAGTGCTGGTGATCTCCGCCCTCTGGGGGGCGATCCGCTTCGCGGACCGGGTGCCGGCGTACCGGCTGTCGATGGGAACGGCGCTGCCCGACGTGGGACGGCTGGCTTCTTTCTGGAAACCGCAACTGACCGAGGCCCTCGCCGCAGAAACCGCCGGCGAACTGCTGGTCGATTGCCGCTCCAGCACCTACGCCGCGGCGTGGGCTCCCCCGCCGGAACAGACGGTGGCCGTGAACGTCTTCACCGAGGTCAACGGGGTCCGCAAGGTGGTGAGCCACTTCGCCAAGCACACCCGCGGGGAGCTGGCCCGGCATCTGCTGACCCGCCGCGGCAAGACCCTGCGGTCCCCCGCGCAGCTACAGAAGGCCGCGGCGGAGAAGTGGTCCGCGGAGCTGGTCGAAGGCACGGCCCGGAAGCCGTACACGCTCAACCTCATCCTGCCCAACTGACCGGAAATAGTGGCCGTTGCCAGGGCTGAACTGACAACAACTGCGAGTCGGTCGGGTGGTTAGCCCCACTCTGCGGAACGAATCAGGATGCAGCCGGAGTCGGGGCAAAAGACGATGTCGTCCCCGGCGGCGGCCTTGATCTCGGCGAGGTCGCCCGGGCTGAGCTGCATGCCGGAACCCTCGGAGGTGCCGTGGAAGAGCCGGGCCGCGCCAACTCCCCGCTTGGCGAGCGTTTTCTCGTAGACGGCAAGCATTCCGGCATCCAGTCCGGCGGCAAATTCGGCGCGCCGGCCGCGCACCACTGTCGATTCCGCGGCCACCTCCGCCAGTTGCTCATCGAGTTCGGCGCGGATGCTGCCGAAGGAGCCCTGGATGTCGTCGACGATCTGCTGCTGAGTGGCCTGGCGCAGGCGCAGCGAATCCAGCCGCTCGAGGACCTCGAGTTCGACGTCCTCCAGATCCGAGCGGCGCTTGTTCAGGGACGCGATATCACGCTGCAGGGCCACGAGGTCTTTGGAGAGCCCGGTGCCGCTGTTGAGCCTGGCCTCGTCGCGTTCGATCCGGGAGGCGACCTGTTCGACGTCAGCCTCGGCACGTTTGAGTTCGAGTTCGGCGTCATGTACCGCCACCTTCGCGGCCCCGAGTTCGCCGTTGGCGACGCCGAGGGCGGCCTCCAGATCGGTGATCCGTGAGTCGCTTTCAAGGCTGCGGCGGCGGTTGGACAGAGACTTGAGTTTGGCATCCAGTCCCTGCAATTCAAGCAACTTCAACTGTTCCGCCGGTGCTGCCTTGGCCACTATTTCCTCCGCTTGTTCACATACCGGCCGGAGCCGGGCACCGTACCGGCGCTCCCTAGACTCTAGCGCCAAGCGTGCTCCCCGGCCTCGCTACGCTCACCCGGGGCCCCTCGCACGCCAGGCTTAGCCCGGAGTGAGAATGAAGTCCCACGGGTCGCTGTTGGTGCTGCTCACCCGGATTTCGATGTCGTGTCCCTGGTCCGTCAGCACGTTCCCCAGGGCTTCGGCGGCCGCCGGCAGCCACAGCCACTCGCTCGCAAAGTGCGACACGTCGATCAGGTACGGCCGGTCGTTGACGGCGGCCTCGCGGGCTTCCGACGCCGGATGGTGCCGCAGGTCCGCGGTCAGGTAGACGTCGGCGTTGCTCGCGCGGACCTCGTTGAACAGCGAGTCGCCCGCACCGCCGCACAGGGCCACCCTGCGCACCAGGCCGTCCCGGTCGCCCGAAACCCGCACGCCGCCGGCCACGGAGGGCAGGATGCCAAAGACCCGCGCGGCAAAATCCCCCAGCGTCTGCACATCGGGCAGGTCGCCGACGCGCCCGATGCCCTCCTCGGGGAGGCCGTTCGTGGCGGGAGTCAGCGGCGCCACATCCTGCAGGCCGAGCGCGTCGGCCAGCACATCGGAGACGCCGCCGACGGCGGAATCGCCGTTGGTATGGACAGTCATCAGGGCGGTACCGGATTCGATCAGCCGGTGGACGGCCTTGCCCTTTGGGGTGTTGGCCGCCACCGAGGTGACGCCCTTGAGTAGCAGCGGATGGTGGGTGATCAGCAGCTCGGCGCCCCAACTGACTGCCTCTTCGATCACCTCAAGCGTGGGATCGACGGCGAGCAGGATCCTGCTCACCTCGGCGGACGGATGCCCGGCTACGAGGCCTACCTCGTCCCACTCCTCCGCCAACGATTCCGGCCAGAGCTCCTCGACGGCCAGCAGGATCATCCCCAGCGTAGCGGCCGTACCCGCGCCGGCCGCTTCGGCGGGCTGAACTGAAACGTCGGTGTTCTCAGGTTCCATACCCTCATTTTTACCCTATCCGCGGATCCGACGGCCCCGGCCGGGAGTTCCGAAAGCCGGGGTATGCGGCGTCCGGGAATGATCCGGGCCGTTCGTCCATTGAACAGGACATGAAAACTTTCGTGCTCGGCGGGGGCTGCTTCTGGTGCCTCGACGCTGTCTACCAGAAGACCAAGGGTGTCAGCTCGGTAATTTCGGGCTACACCGGAGGCCATGACCGTAACCCCGATTACTACTCCGTCTGCTCCGGAACCACCGGGCACGCCGAGGTTGTGGCCGTGAGCTTTGACGAGGAGGTCATCCCTGCCGACGTCATCCTGGACATGTTCTTCGCACTGCACGATCCCACGACATTGAACCGGCAGGGGTACGACGTCGGCACCCAGTACCGTTCGTCGATGTTCTATGAAACCACCGAGGAAAAGATCCTCTTCGAAGAGGCGATCGGGCGGAACCAGCAGCTGTGGGCGCACCCCATCGTCACCGAGGTAAGCCGGCTGCCTCTCTTCCACGTGGCCGAGGACATCCACCAGGACTATTACGCAAAATACCCCGAGCAGGGCTACTGCCAGGTCATCATCAACCCGAAGCTGGCGAAGGCCAGGAAATATTACTCCGCGTGGCTTAACGCTTAGCCAGGGTGGAAGCGCCCTCGTTAGGCTGACCTTAAAATTCGCTCCTCACGGATAGGCATATACACCCATGGCACGGATCTACGACGACGTTACCCAGCTGGTCGGCGGCACCCCGCTGGTCCGCCTCAATCGCCTGAGCGAAGGCCTGGACGCCACGGTGGCGGTTAAGTTGGAGTTTTACAACCCGGCCAACAGCGTCAAGGACCGGATCGGCGTCGCCATCGTGGACGCCGCGGAGAAGTCCGAGGCGCTGAAGCCCGGCGGGACCATCGTCGAGGGAACTTCGGGGAACACGGGCATCGCCTTGGCCATGGTCGGTGCCGCCCGAGGCTACAAGGTCATCCTCACCATGCCGGAGACCATGTCCACCGAACGCCGCGTCATGCTCCGCGCCTACGGGGCCGAAATTGTGCTGACCCCCGGTTCCGAGGGCATGCGCGGCGCCGTAGAGAAAGCCCAGGAGATCGTCGCCAATACGGAGAACTCCATCTGGGCCCAGCAGTTCGCCAACGAGGCCAACCCGGAGATCCACCGCCGGACCACCGCCGAGGAAATCTGGTCCGACACCGACGGCAAGGTAGACATCTTCGTCGCCGGCGTCGGCACCGGCGGGACCGTCACCGGCGTGGGACAGGTACTCAAGGAGCGCAAGCCCGAGGTGCAGATCATCGCCGTCGAACCTAAAGACTCGGCCATCCTCAACGGCGGCAACGTCGGTCCGCACAAGATCCAGGGCCTGGGCGCCAACTTCGTCCCGGAAATCCTTGACACCAGCGTCTATGACGAAGTCCTGGACGCCAGCCTGGAGGATTCGGTCCGCGTGGCCCGCGATCTAGGCCTCAAGGAAGGTATCCTCGGCGGCATCTCCTCCGGCGCGATTGTCTGGGCGGCCCTGGAGCTCGCCAAGCGCCCGGAGAACGCCGGTAAGCTGATTGTCGCCATTGTCTGCGACTTCGGGGAGCGCTACATCTCCACCGTGTTGTACGACGACATCCGCGGCTGAGTCCAGCCCGCTGGCCACGACTTCGTAGAAAGGTCTTTGTGAGCTTCTTCGCAAGGCTGAAGGAAGACCTCGGCGCCGCCCGGTCCCACGACCCGGCGGCGCGGGGCACTTTCGAGAACATCCTGGCCTACTCCGGCCTGCACGCGATCTGGGCGCACCGCCTGACGCACCGGTTGTGGCAGACCCCGTCCCTGCGTTTCCCGGCGCGGCTGATCTCCCAACTTGCCCGGTTCCTAACCGGCATCGAGATCCACCCCGGCGCCACCATCGGCCGGCGCTTCTTCATCGATCACGGCATGGGGGTGGTGATCGGCGAGACCGCCGAGATCGGCGAGGACGTCATGATCTACCACGGCGTCACCCTCGGCGGCCGTTCGCTCGCCAAGGTCAAGCGGCACCCCACGATTGAGGACCGCGTCGTCATCGGCGCCGGCGCCAAAGTCCTGGGCCCCATCACAATCGGCCGGGACAGCGCCATCGGCGCCAACGCCGTCGTAGTCAAAGACGCCCCGGCCGAGTCGATCCTGACCGGCGTACCGGCCACCTGGCGGCATCGCGACGCCCAGCGCGAAACCAAACCCGCCGTCGACCCGGCGGAATACCTGATCGAATACCGGATCTAGCCAGCAGCGGGTCCCCGGTCCCGGACCGGGGTCCCCACCCGTCGGTGGAGCCGGCGCGGCGGCCACGACCTTGGCCGGGGCAACCTACGGTCCCGCGCCCGGGCTCAGTGCGGCCGGCGACACGAACGGCCGGCGCCCCCCACAGTTTCGGGAAACACCGGCCGCGCCGGAACGGACTGGACTAGTGTGTGTCCACCGCAGCGATTTCCGACTTGTCCTCGCCCCAAAGGGTGTGGAAGACGCCCTCGGTATCGATCCGGCCATAGGTGTGGGCACCGAACAAATCACGCTGGCCCTGGATCAGGGCCGCCGGGAGCCGCTTGCGGCGCAGGCCGTCGTAGTAGGCCAGCGAGGAAGAGAACACCGGCACCGGGATGCCGAGCTGAACGGCGGTGGCCACCACGCGGCGCCAGGCCGGGAGGACCTCGGCAATCGCCTCGGTGAAGGCCGGGGCAAACAGCAGGTTGGCCGGCTTCTCAACCGCGGCGTAGGCCTTGGTGATGTCTTTGAGCAGCTCCGCCCGGATGATGCAACCGCCGCGCCACAGCGAGGCGATCTCGTCCAGCCTAAGGTCCCAGCCGTACTCCTTGGCCGCTGAGCCGAGCATGTCCAACCCCTGGGCATAGGAGACCAGCTTGGAGGCGTACAGCGCCTGCCGGACATCCTCGACGAAAGTTTCCGGGACGTCGACGGCGGCCTCGCCGCCGGCGAGCAGTTCCTGCGCCAGCTTGCGCTGTTCGGCCTGGGATGACAGTGCGCGGGCGAAGACCGATTCGGCGATGGCCGACGTCGGGGAACCCAACTCGAGGGCAGAGATGACCGTCCAGCGGCCGGTGCCCTTCTGCCCGGCGGCATCCACCACGACATCGACGAACGGCTTGCCGGTCTTGGCATCCACGTGGCCGAGGACCTCGGCCGAGATCTCAATCAGGAAGGAAGCTAGGTCGCCCTTGTTCCATTCGGCAAAGATCCTGGCCTGCTCGTCCGGTTCGATGCCGGCACCGGAGCGCAGCAGGTCGAAGGCCTCTCCGATGACCTGCATGTCGGCGTATTCGATGCCGTTGTGCACCATCTTCACGAAGTGGCCGGCGCCATCGGTGCCGATCCAGGCGCAGCATGGCTGGCCGTCGACGTGCGCGGCGATCTTTTCCAGCAGCGGGCCGAGCGCCTCGTAGGACTCCTTGGAGCCGCCGGGCATGATCGACGGGCCGTTGAGTGCACCCTCCTCGCCGCCGGACACGCCGATGCCGACGAAGTGCAGGTCCTTCTTCGCGAGGGCGGCTTCGCGGCGGCGGGTGTCCTCGAAGTGCGAGTTCCCGGCATCGATAATGATGTCGCCCGGCTCCAGCAGCGGTTCGAGCTGTTCGATCACGGAATCCACCGGTTTGCCGGCCTTGACCATGATCAGCACGCGGCGCGGCTTCTCCAGCGAGTCAACCAATTCCTGCAGCGTTTCCGTCCGGATGAAGTTACCCTCCTTGCCGTGCTTTTCGAGGAGTGCGTCGGTCTTCTCCACGGACCGGTTGTGGAGGGCTACGGTGAAGCCGTTACGGGCCAGGTTTCGGGCCAGGTTTGCCCCCATCACGGCAAGGCCGGTGACACCGATGTGTGCTGACATCAAAACTCCAATTCATTCTGTGCATCGAGTGCAATACGTCCCGCGCTTGCTGCGGAACACGCTTCTTGGGATCAGTGGCTGTCAATAACCATAGGGATTCCGCGGACGCTACGAAAGGAGCGCCCACGTTGCGGAATACGCCGCATCACAATCAGTCTATGGTTTTTCCACGGTCGCTAGGCCTGTGCTCCAAGGGATCGGGGGCCGCGCCACTATGCTTACGACTATGTCAACCAGCCTCCATCATCGTGCCATCGAGCATCTGGGAGCCCGCATCGTCGCCGGTGACCTCCCCGCGGGCCACGTCATGCTGGCCGAGCACCTCGAGGACGAGTTACAGGTCTCGCGCTCGGTGGTGCGCGAGGCCGTACGTGTGCTGCAGTCGCTGGGGCTGGTCGAGACGATCAAACGCGTCGGGATCCGGGTGTTGCCGGCCAGCCGCTGGAATCCGTTCGACCCCCTTGTGATCCGCTGGCGCCTGGCCGGCGAGGGCAGGGGCGCCCAGCTGCGCTCCCTGGCCGAGCTGCGGACTGCCGTGGAACCGGTGGCGGCGGAACTGGCGGCAGGCAACGCGCCAGTGGAACTCCGCAGCGAACTGGTCGAAATCTCCCACGCCATGCGCGAGGCGGGCGTGGCCGGCGATGTGCCGCGGTTCCTCGACCTGGACATCGCGTTCCATTCACTTCTGCTGGCCGGCTCCGGCAATGAGATGTTCGCCAACATGGTGGGACAGGTGGCCGAGACTCTGACCGGACGCACTGTGCACGGCCTGATGCCGGCCCACCCGCGGGCCTCGGCGCTGCAGTGGCACGTGGAGGTGGCGGAAGCGATTGCGGCCGGCGACGGCGCAGCTGCCCGCGAGGCTTCGAGCAAGATCATGCGCGAGACCATCGCGGAAATGGAGCCAAGCTGGAAGGACCAGCCCCGCGTGTTCGTTCCGATCCAGCGCCGATAAGCCGGCCGTGCGCCGGCCGCCGTGCCCCGGAGGTGAGTCCTGGTTATGGTGTAGTTCAACTGCTATGCGTTTCACATTTGGACGCATTCACGGTATATTTCTAACAAGCCTTCCACCGCGGCATCCCCCAATAGTCGCGGTGGGAGGCTTTTCCAATGCCCGGAGGCTTTTCCAATGCCCGGAGGCTTTTCCAATGCCACGGCGCACCAGGGCTCCCGGGCGTTCTGCTAGGCGGCGTCCGCAACGGCCTCCCGGAGCCGCCAACCGCTGCCAAGACCGTCCCGGATAAGTTCCATGGTGGTCAACGCGGATCCGTGGTTCCGTCCCAGTCTCGCCTGGATCTGCCACACCTCGACGTCGACCCGGCTCAGGCCCTTGGGCATCCGCCGCTCCTCCTCCCACCAGCTCACCCGCTCGAACCAGCGCACGGGGTCCGCGCCGACCACCCATTCGCGGCCGCCGCGGATAACCGCCAGGGGGTGCCCGTCCGGGCCGGTTTTCACCAAAACGTGTTCCATGCCTGCGACAGTACTGACGGGTACCGACATTCTGCGTGGCACCAAAGACATGGCGACCAAAAAATCACAGCAAAAACCCCGCCGGGACCAGCCTCTTGGCCTGTCACAACGGGGTCTTTCCTTGGTGGGTCCTACCGGGATCGAACCGATGACATCCACGGTGTAAACGTGGCGCTCTACCAGCTGAGCTAAAGACCCAAGGTGCTGTTTCCGCGCTTCAGCGCGTCAACCAACGAACAATGACTCTACCGGAACCGGCGCGGGAAATGCCAATCGGTGGCGGCCCGGCGCGAACCGGCTCACAGGCCCGGAAGTTCCGCCGCAAGCCAGGTCAGGGATTCGCTGACGCCGGCTTCCAGCTTGATGGTTGCCAGGTCGTCACCCCGGGTCTGCCCCCGGTTGATGATCACCACCGACTTGCCCTGCTTAGCCGCATGCCGCACGAACCGCAGACCGCTCATCACGGTCAAGGAAGAACCGGCCACCACCAACGCGCCGGCGTCGTCCACCATGGCGTAGGAGCGCTCCACCCGGTCTTTCGGGACGTTCTCGCCGAAGTAGACGAAGTCCGGTTTCAGCGTTCCGCCGCAGGCCGGACAGTTCGCGACGACGAAGCCAGCGATTAGATCCGAGTCCTCCACGGTCGCGTCAGCGTCTGGCGCCATTTCCACTACGCCGGCAGAGAGGGCCTCGGCCAGAAATCCCGGATTGAGTTCCTCAAGGACGCCGGCAAGCAGGGAGCGGGTGTAACGGCGTTGGCAGGCGAGGCAGACCACACGGTCGAAACGGCCGTGCAGGTCCACCACATTGACGCTCCCGGCGTCCTCGTGCAGTCGGTCCACGTTTTGGGTGATCAGACCAGTGAGCAGTCCGCGGCGTTCCAGCCGGGCGGCGGCGGTGTGGCCGGCATTCGGATCCGCCCGGCGCAAGTGCGACCAGCCGATGTGGTTCCGTGCCCAGTAGCGCCGGCGGTTCTCGGCCGCGCCGACAAACTCCTGGTAGGTCATCGGCGCCCTCGGCGCCGCGCCGGGGCCCCGGTAGTCAGGGATGCCCGAATCCGTGCTCAGCCCCGCGCCGGTGAGTAACGCCAAGCGCTCCCCCGCCAGGAGACCGTGGATCTCCTGCAGGACCTCCAGTTCGCTGCGTGCCGGTTCGGTGGTGGCGACGGGCGGCAGGCTGGCGAACCCGGTCATGCCGATCCCTGGCCGCCGCTGCCTCATTCCGCCCGTCCCCGCCGTCAGTTCCCTGCGAGTCCGGCTAAGGCAGTGCGGTATTCGGTGAAGTCCCGGGCTTGTCCGCGCGGGTTCACGACGACGTAACGGACGATTCCGTCCGCATCGATGATGAAGGTGCCGCGCTTGGCCATGCCGCTGTCCGGATCAAAAACGCCGTACTGCTCGGCCACGGCACCGTGCGGCCAGAAATCCGCGAGGAGATCGAACGTAAACCCCTCTTTTTCCCCGTAGGCGCGCTGCGCGAACTTGCTGTCGACCGAGATCCCCAGCACGGCGGCGTCGGTGTCTTCGAACAATGCGAGATTGTCGCGGATTTCGCAGAGTTCACCCGTGCAGATCCCGGAGAACGCGAAGGGGAAGAACACTAAGACCACAATGCGTCCGCGCAACCCGGAAAGCCGGACGGGCTCGCCGAACTGGTTGACCAGCTCAAAGTCCGGGGCTGGCTGGCCGACGGTGGGCGCCGGTCCTCCCGGCGCCGCCGTCACAGCGGTGGTGGCGGCTTGGGTCACTTGTTCTTCCGCGTGACCAAACGGGTGGCGCTCCAGTCCTTGGAGACGCCGGCCGAGGTGGTGTAGTGAAGCCCTGCTGTGGGGGCTGCGTCCTGGATCTCCGCCGGTGAGACGTAGCCCACCCGGCCGTTCTTGGGGGTGAGCACCCAGACGACGCCGCCCTCGGTCAGGGTGGTCCGCGAGCCGACCAGGGTGTCAACGAGGTCGCCGTCGTCGGAGCGCCACCAGAGAATCACGGCGTCTACGACTTCGTGGTCGTCTTCATCGAAGAGTTCCGAGCCGGTAAGGTCCTCGACGTCGTCACGCAAGTCGAAGTCGACGTCGTCGTCATAACCGAATTCCTGAATCAGATCCCCGTTTTTGAAACCCAATTTTTCCGCCACATTTACCGAAGTGGCGGCGTCGGCCTCGCTCACGTGTTACTCCTATGCTGTTCGTGCTTCCTGGTGTCCTGCTTTATGTACTGCATTCTTATGTACTGCATTGTGCCTTGCATTGGGATGCCAGTGCCGCTAGTGATTTCCATTACTACCAGCCAACACCCTTTGGGCCTCCGCTTCAAGCTGCAGACCCCGCGGTCCACCATATTCTGCGTCACACCGACCACTCCAGGGAACCCGGGAAGGCGCTTTGTCACAGAACCAGTATGCCCGTGAAATACGGCGGCAGCCCCACAGGACGGCTACGCATCAGCGGACTCTCACGGCTAGAGTGGCTGATGACGACCATGCCTGCGCGGACAACCGACCGCTTCTATAGGCGGGGATGGTTGTGATTGGACCTAGCCCGGCGCACAGGACCGGGCTGCTGTTACCGATATGTCGCACACGTCGCGTTCACGCCAGGCAGTTACCCTGCCGGAGCTGAGGGTGCCGATGAATGCGCTCAAAGAGAGGTTGGACGTGGCTGCAGGAGAAGATACCTCCCATATCCTCAGCGGGTTGACTAACCAGCTGCCTGATCGTGATCCGGAAGAGACCGCCGAATGGCTGGAGT
>NZ_JBEPNK010000018.1:0-79816 GCF_040546245.1 Arthrobacter sp. UYEF3 | reverse complement strand
CCCGGCGCCCGGCTAGATGACGGCCTGAAAGAACCATAGGGGGAACGGCGTCGGCAGGCGGCCACAGGCACATTTTCAGCCCGGAACGGGCGCCCCGCAAGGGGCACATTGGCTAGATGAGTAAGTCCTAATCCGGCTTGATGCAGAACAGACCCCGGGCGCTTTCGCTCCCGGGGTCTGTTAATTGGTTGCGGAGGGTGTTAAACCCTTGGTGTGAACAATGAACTCAACACCCTCCTGACCACACTCTATGTCTTCCTCACCGACCGTGTCCTGCCGGATCTGGGATACACCCGATCCGGCCGGCGGGGCAGAAAGGTCCGGCTCGATGATGCCGAACTGCTGTGCTTGGTCGTGGCCCAGCAACTGCTGCACGGTTCATCCTCGGAGTCCCGGTGGATCCGCTATGCCAGGGCGCATCTGCGCGGGCATTTCCCGCATATCCCGCACCAGTCCGGCTACAACAAACGGGTCCGCGCGGCAGGGCCGCTCATCGCCGCGGCCATCACGGCCCTGGCCCGGGACACCCCGTCCTGGCCCGAGGTCCTGCGCCTTCTCGACTCCACCCCGGTGCCCTGTGGCATGTCCCGCGAAACGGTCAAACGATCCGATCTGTCCGGCCACGCCGGGTATGGTTACTGCGCCTCCCACTCCCGCTATTTCTGGGGATTCCGGCTCTACCTGATCAGCACCCCGGAGGGCATGCCCGTGATCTGGGGGCTGGCAAACCCGAAGATTGGCGAACGCGAAGTCACCCAGACGCTGCTCACCAACGACCACCGGCTGATCCACGCCGGACAGGTCATCCTCGGTGACAAAGGCTTCGCCGGACGGGATTTCGAACGGTTCATCACCGAGGACCTCGGCGCCACGCTGGTCCGCCCGGACCGCAAAGACGAAAAACCCCGATTCGGCCGATTCGGAGGAATCCGCCAATGGATCGAGTCCGTCTTCGACACCCTCAAAGGCCAACTCGGCCTCGAACACCACGGCGGACGCACCCTCGAAGGCGTCTACGCCCGCGTCGCCTCCAAACTCCGCGCACTCGCCGCCGGGATCTGGCACAACTGGCACACCAACACACCCCGCAAACGCTCACTCACCGCCTACGACCACTAAAACCCCAAAATCAATAGGAATTAATCATCTAGTCTGGAGCGTCAAGACGAAGAATGAAATGAACAAATCCGGCACGGCGATTCCGACGGCGTGGCTGCTGATCGTTCCGATCGCCAACATCGTGTGGCTGTGGAAGTATTCGGTCGGTGTCGAGACGTTCACGCGCAAGCGTTTTGACCGTCATGCCGCTTTCTGGCTGATGTTGCTTCTGGGCGCCATCGGCTCAGCCATCGTGCAGAACCAGTTCAACAAGACTCTTGAGGCGGCGTCAGCCGAGCGGCCAGTGGCTGTCTGAACTCCCCGCAAGTCGCTACCCGGCCATCTACGGCCGAAAAATATCCGTGGTCACGAAGTTGGGCCGCGGTGATTTTTGTTCCGGCCCTTCCCGAACCGCTGTGCCAAGTTCGCGCGTCGGAGGGTGCCGACCATTATTTGGACAGAGGGTTTCCGCCGTTCAAAACGGCCGGAGGAGATACCCGTGCCCATGATTCTATGGATCCAAGTCAATCCTCCGTTTTTCAGCCAAGGGTTTCGAAGAAAACGGACGAGTCGGCTCCATTAGCCTTGGGGACATGACTCAAGCGCTCTGGCGAAAATACTCCGAGTGGCCCATGCTCGCGGCCGCCGTCCTATTCCTGGCTGCATACTCCGTCCAGGTCATCGCCAACCTCCCGGCCAGCCAGGCAGATGCCATCGAGGTCGTTATCTGGGTCACCTACGCGGCCTTCGCAGTAGACTACGCCGCTAGCCTGTGGCTGGCGCCGCGGAGAGGGCAGTGGTTCATCCGGAACCTCCACGAGCTCGTGATCCTTATCCTCCCTGCACTGCGCCCGCTGAGGCTGCTGCGCCTCGTTACCCTTCTGCGGATTCTTCACCGGACCGGGGGTGGTGCCCTCCGCGGTCGGATCGTCACGTATGTGCTGGCTTCGGCGATCCTGCTGGTCTACGCCGGCGGCTTGGCTGTGCTCGACTCGGAAGAAAACGCGGCGGGGTCGAACATCACCAACTTCTGGGATGCACTCTGGTGGGCAATGACGACGATCACGACCGTCGGCTACGGGGACCATTACCCGGTGACTGCCATTGGTCGGCTGGTGGCTGTCGGTTTGATGATCGGAGGCATCGCCGTGCTCGGAGTTGTCACCGCCTCGGTGGCATCCTGGATGGTCGAGCACGTAGCGCTCCAGACAGCAGCCGACGTCGATGCGAGTGAGGAACCTCTGCGACTGGAAGTGGTCCGGCTCGCGGAACAAATCGAACGACTCACCGAACAACTGGCTGAACGGAATTAGGTCGGATCTGGAAGGTCGGGTGGGCCAAGGTAACCTCGGAGAATGGACCATTCGCCGTTTGTAGTGGCCGGGGACCTTCACGCATGACCCACCTGAAATAGGCCTGGCAGGACGGCTGGGAGGATGCGCTGTTCGACCCGGACATAGACCAGGACGAAGCGGCCCTCGGCCGCCGGGTCCGCTACCGGTTGACCGCTGAATAGGTCTGCAGCGCCAAGGAACAGCTCCGGCGCAATCTGAACTGCTTCCCGCAAGTTGACATCCGCCGCAGATCCGGTCAGCCCAGCCAGCGCCACCAGCGTGACTGCTCCGGTTCCGGCGTCGGTTCCGGCTCTGGCTCCTCGCCCAAGGCCAGCGCGGCCTTGACGATGTCGTCCACGGTGAGCGTCATGACGGCCTCACGATCAAGCGCGTCGAGACTTTGTTCCTCGTCGAGCGACAGCCGCAGCGCCTGGCGGTTGAGTGCCTGCTCGAACAGCGTGCGGGCGAACCGTGCGTTGCCGGAGTCTTCGCCCGCGTGGAGCCCGGCGAGGATGCGGCGCAGCATCTGGTCCGCACCCGGTTCCAGCGTGTACTGGTGCTGGGCCAGCATCTGGTGGAAGATCGTCTGGAGTGCGTCGACGGAGTAGTCGGGGAACGTGATCTCGCGGGCGAACCGGGAACGCAGTCCGGGGTTCGAGAGCAAGAAGGACTCCATTAGCCGCGGGTACCCGGCCACGATCACGACCAGGCGGTGGCGGTGGTCCTCCATCCGCTTGAGCAGGACCTCGATCGCCTCGGGGCCGAAGTCCATCCGGCCGTCCTCCGGAGCAAGCGCATAGGCCTCGTCGATGAACAGGACGCCGTCCAGCGCACGCCGGATCACCCGGTCCGTCTTGATGGCGGTCGCGCCGACGTACTGCCCGACCAGGCCCGAACGGTCGACCTCGACCAGGTGGCCTTTCTGTAGCAGACCGACCGCGCGGTACATCTCGGCAAGGAGCCTCGCCACGGTGGTCTTGCCCGTGCCCGGGTTTCCGAGGAACACCAGATGCTGTGATGTGGCCACCTCCGGGAGGCCGTGCGTCTTACGGCGGGCCTGGACCTGGAGCAGTGCGACGAGGGCCCGCACCTGTTCCTTCACGGTCTCCAGTCCGACCAGCGCGTCGAGCTCGGCCTGCACTTCGGACAGCGGCCGGGCCGGCCCGGGCCTCGCACCGATAAGATCGCCGACCAATTCGTCGACGCGCTCCGAACTGGGCAGCTTGAGCTGATCGGCCAGATGGCCGATGGTTTCGCGCAGGTCATCGAGCGGATTGCGGCTGGCAGCCATGCATCTACTGTAATACTCAATTCCCGACGGGGTCGGAGCAGTTCAATCCCGCGCCGGGGCTCTGCTGCTGTGCCGGGTGGTCCTAGGCACCCGGGTAGGCCGGGTAGGCGGGCGCGCCCTCCGGCCGGTCGAACCGCTGGCCGGCCGGGTTGGACGGCAGGATCATGAAGATCAGCAGCGCCAGGGCGCCCAGAAACGGCCTCCTGCGCCGGGGCCCCTGCAGAACTGGACGGATACCGGCCCGGATCGAGGAGCAGCTTTGACTGAGGCACCGCGCGTGTGGGCCATGTCGGCTCAGGAATACGAGGCCATGGTTCTCGATGACCTGAAACGGCCGGTTATGTATAACAGCCAGGACGTCATCCGGGTCCTGCACGTCCGCGACGGCGGCATCTGCGGACTCTGCCGCACCCCGTTCGAGGTGACCCCCAAGGAACGGTACGACCCGTCCCGGCCGCAGGCGGACCACACCGTCAAAAGAGCCGGCAGGGACCGCACACCTGGGAGAACCTGCGCCTGACCCACGGGTTCTGCAACGGCTACCGCAACAACTTCCCGCCCGGCGCCCCAATCCCCGTCGAGCGTGCCCTGAAGGCATTCGAACAGGCCGTCCTCAAATGGGAGAACCCGCACGTCTTCCTGCCCCGGCAGATCGACCGGAACAACGAGTGGATCACGAACGCACGGCGCTGCTGGCCCAGGCCGAGCTGGAACTCCAGGAACGGATTGCCACCTGCGCCCCCGACCAGGACATCAAGAACAGCGCCGGCCACGTCGCCAAGTGAAGCGGGTTGATCCGTAAAGGCCAAAACCACAACGCCACCGTGGAGCGCCGGATCAGCCGACACCTGGCCAGACTGGAGAGCCTGGGCTACCCGCTGCCGAACCGGGGAAATGGCGAAACTCCGGTCAAATAGCGGTTGACCGGAGCTTCAAAACCATTATGTGCAGGGATCCCTGAACGTTTCCTCGGAGCCGGGTTACTTGACCAGGCGAAGGACCGGGCGGTGGCGGAAGTGCACCGTCGCGCCGGGCTGTAGCAGGAAAACCGAAGCGGCGAGCAGGATGGCCAACTGGAGGATCTGTCGGTTGCTCATGCCGGGTATGTGTGCGGTGCTTCACAGAAGTGTCACCACTGGGCTTGAAAACGTACCTACTGGCGCGTTCCGGGCGCATGAAAAGGCCCGCCGTGGTCCGTCGGCCTGATGGACGGGAGCGGTGCCTGGGCGGACTTCCGGGTCTCACCTCTGGTCGTGGCGGGTCGCGGCGGCACGCTGCGCGGAGCGGGAGCCCATCCGGCTGGTTGTTCCTGTGGCGTGGCGGCGGGAATTCTGGTTGTCATGCGGGTCGGCTGCGGAATGTAGACCATGGCGCTGCGGACAACCTCGGCCGGAAAGGCGAAGCCGTGACGGGTTTTCTTCCGGGCGGCCATGATGATCCTTTCGGGAGCGGTGGGGCAGCGCCGGCCGCACTATAAAGGTGCGGCCGGGGCGTGATCCGTCAAAAGAAGTGCCCGGTAAGTATGAATCGTCTCCCGAACGGGCACCGGCCGGGGCGACGCCGTGGCGGACGGCGGGACAACCTGGGTGTTCTTCGGCGGGCCAAGCCCGCGCCGGCTGTTTATCGAGGAAGACGCCGCGGAGTTCTGGGGCCTGCCGCCGGCTTAGGAAAAGCGTGCCTGACGGGGCATGTCTGAAATATCGATCATTGGCCCAATATCTCAAAATGTGCAAGATATTGAACATTCGTCTTTCTTGGCGATAAGATCGATATATGGAACATGACGAGCCGACTCCGTTCTACCGCGCCGTTGATGCACCGTCCCTGGGGCGCTCCATCAGCGAAGCGCGCAAGGAAGCGGGCCTGACCCAGCAGGATCTGGCGGAGCGCCTCAAAGTGACGCGCGGAACCGTCGTACGGCTCGAGCGCGGCGACGCTGTCTCCGTAGTGGTCGCCATGCAGGCGATCAGGGTCCTCGGTCGGGACGTCGCCCTCGTGCCGCGGTTCTCGAAGATTCAGCTCCGGCCATGAGTGCCCGCAAGACCTTGGACGTGTTCCTGAGAGGCAGGCGGATCGGCGAACTGCGAGGCAGCGGACTGCGCCTGTCCTTCCAATATGACCCCGAGGTCGTGGCCGAGTACGGCTCCGGACCCATCCTGCTCTCCCTTTCCATGCCCGTAAGCCGGAAAAGGATTGACGGGCCCGAGGTCTACACCTTCTTCGACGGGCTCCTGCCCGAAGGCCAGGTGCGGTCCCATCTGGCCAAAGACAACAGGCTCACCGTGCCGGACGCCTTCGGCCTGCTCCGCGTGCTGGGCGCAGACTGCGCCGGCGCGGTTCAAGTCCTGCTGCCCGGAGAAGCGCCGGAGATGCCCGGGGCCGCCAAGCCCATGACCGTGGATGAGGTCACGGGCTTGGTCGAGTCGCTGCCCACCTGGGACCTGCCCGATGATTTCCTCGTCACAGCGTCCCTGGGCGGGGTTCAGTCCAAAGTTTTGCTGACCCGGGACGGTGCCGGCTGGGCATGGCCCGGCAGAGGAGCGGTCTCCACCCACATCATCAAACCCGAACCCCTGGACTCGACCATTCCTGACCTCCTCACTTCGGAGGACTGGGCTTTGAGAACGGCCGCGGCCGCAGGCCTGCCCGCAGCGAAGGCGCACCTAGCCACCTTCGGGTCCCGTCGGGCCATCATCGTGGAACGCTTCGACCGGGCACCGGACGGAAGCCGGCTCCATCAGGAGGACTTCACCCAGGCCCTGGCACTGGCGAGCGAGGCGAAGTACGAAGGGAACTCGGCCCCGCCCTCACGGCTGACCCGGCTGGTCAATGCGGCCGCACCGCATGCGCGTGACGACGCCGAGTTCCGCAGGGACCTGCTGCGGTCCGTCACGTTCAACGTGGCCATCGGCAACGGTGACGCGCATTCCAAGAACTACTCGCTGATCCTCCGCGACGGCGGCGAAGTGCTGCTTGCCCCGCTCTACGATGTTGCGCCGACCCTGCTGCTCTACGCCCCCAGCAACAACGCCGGCCACGCCGTCTCCGGGCAGGTGAGGCTGGGCTATATCAGCCTGGAGCACCTCGTGCGCGAGGGGACAGCCTGGGGCATGGACGCGGATGACGCACAGCAGACAGCCGCGGCGGCGCTCGAGGCCGTAGCGGCAGCGGCAGCCGGAACCCCGGCGCCGGACAGGCTGGACTTCCTCCGCGATCTGGTGCCGGCCCGCGCCGGCGACCTGCTGGCCGGCAAGACCGCCCGGCGGGTGCTGAGCTAGCCGCGGGACCGTTCGGCGATTCGGCCAGCCGGCTCCCGGTTGGAACCTGCGAGCAACTGCACGGTGCGGCGGGCCTCGGTGTTGTCAACCCAGTCGAAAACCGAACCGCCGGCGTCACGGACGGTGAAGGTAAGGTCGCCGTAACGCCCACCCAGGACCCGGGCACGGCCGGTGAGCGCATTCATGCCGCGGCGCAGCCGTGCGACCTCGACCGCTTCGGTCGCCGGCAGGGATTCAGTGTCCACGCTGCGGACATAGGTGCGGACCAGGTCGGCGCCCAACCGAAAGTTGTCTTTGTCGTAGGCGAGCCGTCCAGGGACACCGCGAACCGGGCCTCCGGATCGGCTTCGATCCGGGCCTGGGTGTCGGTAAGAAAATTCGGGTGCGTCATGGACCCCATGTGTGCGGCACGCGACTGGCTGCTCATCGCGTCCATCAGGGATTCCGGGGGCCGCCCACCCGCGTCCACGCCCTCAGGGGAACGTGGTGTGTGCAGGACCAGGAACTGGTAATGCTGGGTCCACTGGCCAGCGCCGGGACCGGACACGATACCTTTCACTTCCGGACAGGTCTCGAAGTCTACGACTTCTCCATGTTCACCGAAAATGCGCCGGGCGGTGGCGTCTCTGCGGCGGCTGAAGAACCGGCGGGGTTGGTCAAGGTCCTCCGGGTTCAGGACCTCATCATCATCACCGGACCAGAGGCCGATGGCGATGGGCGCGCCCGGCGCGGTCGCCCGTACGAGTTCGCCGACGACGTCGTGGATCCGCGTGTTGGGCACGTGCAGGAGGGTGCTCATGGTCCAGGCGGCCGCAAACGTGCCGTCAGGGACGGGCAGCCTGCGCCCGTTCGCTACGCGCACCTCAAGTCCCTTGCTGTGCGCAAGGCGGATGCTTGTTTCCGAGAGATCGACGCCTGTCGTCCAGACCTGCCCGGGATACCTTCGGCGGCGGTCCGGGGGCACATCGACACGGACACGCCGCGCGTTGAGCGCGTGGCGCCCGCACTGACGTTCAAAGGCGCCCCGGTAGGCGCCACCGGGCCGCGCAGAGCGGCGGTCCGGTCTCCCCTTGTCAATCCAGGCCGCGTCCGCGAACCTTGGGAAATGGACCGGCCCGAGCGCGAGGCGACTGCCCCCTCCGGGGCAGAAGGGCCCGCTGCCCAGGCCCCGAAGCCGACCCCGGCACAGGGCCGGCAGCCGTGGGGCACCGTGGTCGGTTTCGGGCTGGTCAGCCTTGCCACCGATCTGGTCTCCGACGGCGCCCGACCGCTCGCCGGACCCCTGCTGGCCCAACTTGGCGCCTCCGCCCTACTGGTTGGGCTGGTCACCGGCGCCGCCGAGGCCGCCGCGCAGGGCCTTCGCCTGGTCTTCGGGCCCTGGGCGGACCGCACGCGCAAGTACTGGACCTTCACGATTGCCGGCTACACCATGACGGCCGTATGCGTGCCGCTGCTGGCCTTCGCCCCGGCCGCGGGAGCCGTCGGGCTCGCCCTCGCCTCGGTGCTGATCGTCGGTGACCGCGTGGGCAAGGCCGTGCGGAGTCCGGCAAAGACAGTGCTGTTGGCCTCCGTGGCCAAACGCGTCGGGCGCGGGCGCGGCTTCGCCGTGCACAAGGCCCTGGATCTCACCGGGGCGTTGCTTGGACCGGTCATTGTCGCTGCCGTGCTGGCGGCCACCGGCGTCCTGTCGGCAGCGTTCGCCGTCCTTGCCGTCCCTGCCGCCATTGCCCTCGCGCTGTTGTTCTGGCTGCGCCGCCGGATGGCGGAGCCCGGCGCAGAAAAGGCCCCCACCGGCGCGGCGGCCGCGGCCGGCAGCCCGCCGTCGTTGTTCTCAGGGGTCTTCCTGCTCTTTGCGGTGTGCGCGTTCTTCTGGAGCGCCGGCCTCGTGGCGTTCGGCGTCATCTCCTACCATCTGACCACCGCTGCAGCGGTTCCGGTGCCGGTGGTGCCGCTGCTCTATGCCGCAGCCATGGGCGCCGCGGCGATCGGCGCCCTCGGCAGCGGCATCCTCTACGACCGGATGGGCCCGGCCGTGCTGCTGACCCTGCCCGTGTTAATCGCGACCGTTCCCGTGCTGGCGTTCTCCACCGGCATCGCCCTGGTGCTCACCGGCGTCGCAATCTGGGGAGCCGCCACCGGGATCCAGGATTCCACCGTCAAGGCGCTCGTCGCGGACCTCGTCCCGGAGGGACGGCAGGGATCGGCATATGGCGTCTTTGCCGCGTTCGAAGGGGCCGGTGCGCTGGCCGGGGGCGCACTCTACGGTGCCCTTTACGAGGCGCGTCCCGCGTTGATCGCGGCGGTCGCCGGGCTGCAGGTGGCCGCCCTGGTGCTGTTACTCCTGACGGTGCGACGAGCGCGCCGGGCCTGACCCGAGTCTGCCCCCGAATGCCAGCCCTGCCCCTTCCGGCCGTAACCGTCTACCGGCCCCACACGGAGGAGGCGCCGGAGTGCCCGGTGATGATGCTCTGGTAGAGGAAGAAGGCCCCGGCCAAAGCTCCGGCCATCAGCAGCCCGACCCCCAGGACCCGGTTTTCGCGCAGGCGCCCGAGGAAGGCGAAGCGCCGGCCGATCGGTTCGTAGCTCGTCACAATCATCGCAGCGACAATCACGAAGAAGATGACGGAGACGATCTTCAGCACGTCCCCCTGCTGGGCATGCACCTGGATCATCGCCGTCGCCGGGCGCGATTGCTGCAGTTGCTCTCCGACTTGCGCGGTCACCAGCGAGATCGGGACCAGCACGAGCGCCAGCACGCCCAGCGGCTAGGCCAAGTACCGGTGCCAGCGGGCCGCCACCGCGTAGACAATGGCCGCGAGGCCGGCGATGGGGCCCAGCACCACGACCGCGTGGACCAGGAGGATGTGGGCCGGGAGTCCGGCTATTTCAATCACGTGGGCTCTCCTACGGTGGACGTGTGCTGCGCGCCCCCGGCATGAAGGGCCGGAGCTTCTATGATTCTTGCATGGCAATGCGTGAGCTGGCGGGCATCGCGGCGCAGCTTTATGCGCTGCCGTTCGACGACTTCGTCGCTGGCCGCACGGCCGCGGCTAAGGAGCTGCTCGCGGTCACGCCCGCGACGCCGGAGCTGCGTGCCCGCGCGGCGGAGGTGCGGTCCCTGCCGAAGCCGTCGGTGAGCGCGTGGGCCGTCAACATGCTCGCCTGGCAGCGGCCGGAGAAGTTGCGTGACCTGGCCGAGCTGGGCCTCGTCATGCGCCAGGCGCAGGCCGCCCTCGACGCCGCCACGCTCCGCAGCCTCGCCCGGGAGCGGCGGAAGCTGCTGGCCGGTACGGTGGCGGAAGCAGCCGTGGTAGCGGAGCAGCAGGGCCGGAAAATCAGCAGCTCGATCGCGGGGGAAGTGGAACAGACCCTCCGCGCGGCGACGGCAGACGAGGGCGCGGCCGCCGCGGTCCGGAGCGGGCGCCTGCTCCGGGCACTCTCCGCCGACGGCGTCGACGTCGTGGAGCTGGTCGGCGCTGTTGCCGTCCCGGACGACCCTGCCGGGGCGCCGCCGGCCGGGGCGCCGCCGGCCGGGGGTCGACCGGCCGCGGGGCGCGCAACCGGCACTCCCCCGGCGGCGGGAAAGCCCCGGTTGCAGGCTGTCCGGCAGGAGCGGCCTGCCCCCAGCCCCTCTGCGCGGGAGCGGGCCAAGGCCGCGCTGCAGCAAGCTTCAGAGGCCGCTCGGCTCAGTGCTTCGGAGGCAGAGCACGCGGCCGGCGAGCTGAGCGAAGCGGCGGACGAGGCGGCCGCGCTGGCGGAGGAGGAGGTCAGGCTCAAGGAAGAGCTCGCCAGAGCCGGGGCAGGGCTGAGGCTGGCCCGTAAGCGCCTGGAGCTGGTCTCTGCCGCCGCTCAGCAGGCTGCCCGCGCCGCCGACAAGGACCGGCGGCGGGAAGACCTGGCCCGCGAACGGGTATTGCGCCTGGGCAACACGCCGGGCCACTGACCGCTTAGTGTCAGAGGCCGGTTGCAGACTTAAGCCATGGAACAGCATCAGGAGTTCACAGATCTTCAGCAGCCAGCACTACGGCAGACGGCATTGCAGCATGCGGCCGTCCAGCATTGGGAAGTCACCTATCTGGACACCGAGTGCGACCGGGTTCGCACCGAAGCGTTTGAAGACGCCGACCAAGCCGAGCGTTTCGCCGGCAGGCAGGTCAGGGACGAAAGCGGCTGGGCCATGATCGACGCCGTTCGGCCGCGGCGGGACCGGGCGGCCGCCTAGCCGACCCTTGCGAAAAGGCCCCCACCGCGAAGGGCGGAGGCCCTATCACAAGAGGTCTCAGGCGAAGTCGGATACCGAGGGGTCCGCGCCGATGCGGCCGGCGCCCTCAGCGGTGCGGTCCAGGCCGTTGATCGCCTGCACGTCGGTCTGGTCGAGGTTGACGTCCAGGGCCCCATAGTTCTCCCGGATCCGCGACTCGGTCACGGACTTGGGGATCACAACATTCCCGATCGCGAGGTGCCAGGCGATGACCACCTGTGCCGGCGTGGCATCGTGCTTGGCTGCGATCTGGGCGATGACCGGGCTGTCCAGCAGCTCGCCGCCCTGGCCCAGCGGCGACCAGGCTTCGGTGAGAATGCCATTGGATGCGTTGAATTCGCGCAGCTCCGCCTGGTTAAAGAACGGGTGCAGCTCAATCTGGTGGATGGCCGGGACGACGCCGGTTTCGTCGATCAGTCGCTGCAGCCCCTCCTTGGTGAAGTTGGAGACGCCGATCGTCTTCACCCGGCCCTGTTTCTGGAGCTCGATCAGCGCCTTCCAGGTATCCACGTACTTGTCCTGCTTGGGCTGCATCCAGTGGATCAGGTACAGGTCCAGGGTCGCAAGGCCCAGGCGCTCCATGGATTCCTCGAAGGCCTTAAGGGTGGACTCGTAGCCTTGGTCTGCGTTCCACAGCTTGGTGGTGATGAAGATTTCCTCCGGTTTGAGGCCCGAGCTCTCGATCGCCCGGCCCACCCCGGCTTCGTTTCCGTAGATCCTGGCGGTGTCGATGTGCCGGAATCCGGCGTCGAAAGCCTGGCCAACCACCTTCTCGGCGACGTCGTCCGCTACCTGCCATACGCCGTAACCGAGCTGAGGGATGGTGTTGCCGTCATTGAATGTCAGTTCAGGTGAAAAAGTCATCCGCCTATCCTGCCAACCGACGGCCCGCCAGGCTAGCGTTTCGGCGAAGCTAAGCTAGGCGCTTAACCCGGAATATTCGGGCGTCAGTCTTGCGCGGCAGCCTCCGCCAGCCGCCGTTCGGCGTCGTCGATGTGTTCGACGACAGACTCCGCGCGGCGCCGCACGGACGCGGCCCCCACCGGCACCGGCCCGACGGCGAGGCGGAGCATCGCCGCCGCTTCGGCCGTCATCGCCAGCGAGTTGCCCGCCGTCGAAAGCGAGCGGTGCACGCCGGCGAGGGCACCGGGGATGTCCAGGCCGTCGCTGGGTGAGCGGCGCTGCGCTTCCACGCAAATCTGCCGCACCCGGCCGGCCAGGACGGCCAGTTCGTTGGCGATCTCCACCAGTTCTGCGTACAGCGCCTCGTCGTCCACGCCTTCGAGCACCTGGTGGTAGCGGTCCAGGCCCCGGATGAAACGGTCGTGCGCGCGCCGCCAGAGGCCCTTGCCAAGTTCGGCGTCGTCTTTGCGTCCTTGCCGCGCGGCGCTGAAGAATCCCAACGCTGCCTAGAGGTACTGGCCGGGACCGTGGTCCGGATCGGCGGGTTTGGCGGGGTGCGACGGATCCGCCCCGGGCTGCGCTTCGGCGGCGCGCTGGGGCTCGCCGTTTTCGCCGATGATGACACCGGGCGCAATCATGGTGCCGGGCGGCAACTGGCGGAGCTGCAGCTGCGCGGCCGCGTGCTCACGGGCGGCGTGCTGGGCCGCAATTGCGGTCTGGATACCGTGGAACAGCCCTTCGAGCCAACCGACCAGCTGTGCCTGCGCGATGCGCAACACGGCGTCCGAGGGGGTGCCGTCCTCGGGGAACGGCAGATGGATCCGCTCAAGTTCCTGGACCAGCTCGGGCGCCAGCCCGTCTTCGAGTTCCTTGATTGAGCGTTCGTGGATTTCGGCCAGCCGGGCCCTGGCCGCGTCGTCGAGCGGAGCGGATTTCACCTCGTCCAACAGCTGCTTCAGCATGGTGCCGATCCGCATCACTTTGGCGGGTTGGTCGACCAGATCCTGAAGGTGGCTTGCCCTGCCGCGCGGGGCCATTTCCCGGGAATCGGCCGGACGCGGGCTTAGCCTGCCGGTCGCCGCGTCGCCCGCGGGCCCGTCCTGCGCGGCCGAAGGGGTGGTGATTCCCTCCAGCGGCGCGCCCTCCATCGGGGCGCCGCCCATTTGTGTGCCATCGGAAAACTGAGTGTCGATCGGATCGCCCATGGCTTCATACTCTCACGCGCGGGAGCGGAGGGCGGGAGCGCATGACGGGCCGTGCCGGCCGGCTTAACGCAGAGGGCACCGTCGGGAACTGGTGTTCCCGACGGTGCCCTCAGAAAGGCGAAAGACCGCCCGCCCGTACGCTGCCTGCCGCTATCCTTCGCCGGCGCAGCCGCCTAGCAGCAGCGGCCTTGCGGGTTCTTGTCCTGGCGGTCAGTGTGGTCCCGCCAAAAGTCCCGCTCAGACATCGGCGGCCCCGCATGGCCCGAGGCCTGATGGTGCTCCAGGTACTTCTTGTAGGCGTCCGCTCCGAGGACGCCACCGAAGAACTCGGCAAAGCCCCGGAATCCCGCTAAAAGCGCGTTCATGGCGGCAGTCCTCAGTGCCTGGCGGAGTGTTCGAGCCGCTGGTCCGCGGGCAGCTTCTTCCATTGAGCTTCGAGCTCACGTTCCGCCGCGGTGGGGATCAGCCCGGCCGGCGCGAAGATGCGGGACGGCAGCGCCGGATCCTCGAATTGCATGTTGACGACGCCGGCGGAAGCGTTGCGGAACGCCTTCACAGTGGCGATCAGCGCCGTGATGATGACGATGATGCTCAGCACCACGAAGATGACCGACAGCCAGCCCTGGATCGCGGTGTTCCGGACCACGGCCTCCATCGCGGCCTGCGTCTTAGCTGTGCCGAAGGAGGTCTTCCCGTCCGCCAGCGCCTTGGCAAACCCGGCATTGTTGGCGAAGTACCCGACGGCGGGGACCGGCGAGAATATCTTTTGGAAGCTCGCGGTGATGGTGACGACGGCCGCGAAGGCGAGCGGCAGCGCCACGATCCAGAGGTACTTGAAGCTGCCGCGCTTGGCGACGATGGCGAGGACCACCGAAAGGGCAATCGCTGCCAGCAACTGGTTGGCGATGCCGAAGAGCGGGAACAGCGTGTTGATGCCGCCCAGCGGGTCGGTGACACCCATCAGCAGCACCGCACCCCAGGCCGCCACCATGACGGCGGTCGCCAGCCAGGCCCCCGGCCGCCAGGAGTGCTCTTTGAACTTCGGCACGAAGTTGCCGATCGAGTCTTGCAGCATGAACCGCGCAACCCGGGTGCCGGCGTCGACGGCGGTGAGGATGAACAGCGCCTCGAACATGATGGCGAAGTGATACCAGAAGCCCATAAGTGCGGTGCCGCCGATGAACTGCTGCATGATGTGGGCAAGACCCACGGCGAGCGTCGGCGCGCCGCCGGTGCGGGAGATGATGCTCTGCTCACCGACGTTGGCGGCCGTCTCCGAGAGCAAGCTCGGGCTGAGGTTGACACCGGACAGTCCCAGGCTGTTGACCCAAGCAGCGGCTGTCTCCACCGTGCCCCCGGTCAGAGCAGCCGGTGCGTTCATCGCGAAGTACAGGCCGCGGTCGATCGAGATCGCGGCAACGAGGGCCATGATGGCCACGAAGGATTCCATCAGCATTCCGCCGTAGCCGATGAAGCGGGTCTGGCGTTCCTTTTCGATAAGCTTCGGCGTCGTGCCCGACGAGATCAGTGCATGGAAGCCGGACAGCGCACCGCAGGCAATAGTGACAAAGAGGAACGGGAACAGCGCACCGGAGAGGACCGGACCGTTGTCGCGGCTCGCGAACTCGCTGAAGGCAGGGACGGTGACCTCGGGGCGCACCACGATGACGGCTAGCGCCAGCATGACGATCACGCCGATCTTCATGAAGGTGGAGAGGTAGTCGCGCGGGGCCAGCAGCAGCCAAACGGGCAGAATCGCGGCGATAAAGCCGTAGGCGATCAGCGCCCACGCGATGGTGACCTTGTCCAGGTGGAAGAACGCGGCGCCCCATTCGGTGCCGGCTACGGCGCCGCCGCCGATGATGGCTGCCATCAGCAGCACAAAGCCGATGATGGAGACTTCCATGACCTTGCCGGGGCGGAGGTAGCGCAGGTAGACACCCATGAACAGTGCGATCGGTATGGTCATGCCAACGGAGAAAACACCCCAGGGGCTTTCGGCGAGGGCGTTGACAACGACGAGGGCCAGGATGGCGACGATGATCACCATGATAAGCAGGGTCGCGACTAGCGCAGCAGTGCCGCCGATGACGCCGAGTTCCTCACGGGCCATCTGGCCGAGGGAACGGCCGCCGCGGCGCATGGAAAAGAACATCACCAAGTAGTCCTGGACCGCACCGGCCAGCACCACGCCGACGATGAGCCAAAGGGTGCCCGGGAGGTATCCCATCTGGGCGGCAATGATCGGGCCTACCAGGGGGCCGGCGCCGGCGATGGCGGCAAAGTGGTGGCCGAACAGCACGTTGCGGTCAGTCCGGACATAGTCCTTGCCGTCAGCCTTGTATTCGGCCGGGGTGGCGCGGCGGTCGTTCGGCTTGGTGATGTACCGTTCGATCACCTTGGAGTAGAAGCGGTAGCCGATCAGGTAGGTGCAGACCGAGGCGAACACGAACCAGATTGCGTTCACCGTCTCGCCGCGAACGATCGCGAGCATGAACCAGGCGACGCCGCCCAGCAGTGCGATTGCCACCCAGAGGGCGATTTTCGCGGGTGTCCAATTACGCTCTTCCGCTTCGCGGACGGACTCATCAACGGCCGTGGCCGGAAGGCCCGGAACCGGTTCGATGCCGTCGTCTAGTAGTGCGGTGTTTGGCCCGCCGTCTGGCATTGCGCCCATGTCTCCTCCTTGAGAACCCCGTTTGGCAGATCAGCAGTCAGATCTACCCCACGGCACCCTACCAACGCGGCACCCGGATAGACATGAACCGGTCGCGCCGGGCCGGGACCGCGCGACGAACGGCATGGAGTGCGCGACGAGCGGCATGGAGTGCGCGGCCAATGGCGCCGGCCTGGTGCGAGCGGTCAGGCCGGACCGGCCAGCTGCATCAGTCGTGCCTCGCAGAGGTCCAGCCAGCGGACCTCCGCCTCGGTCTGGAAGATGAGAGAGTCCAGCACCAGGAGCTTTGCCAGCTCGGTCGTACGCGGGTTCATGGCGGCGTCGCGCCGGGATTTAGTGTATTCCTGCAACGCCCGGATAGAGACGGCGCGCTGTGCCTGGATGAGTCCGCCGACGTCGACGGCGGGCACAGTCAGCGCAAGGGCGAGCTTGATGGCGAGTTCGTTGCGTGGCGGATTAGCGCGGCCCACGGGATCCTGGAACCAGTCCCGGACCTGGGCCAGGCCAGCCGGGGTGATGCTGTAGATGATGTGGCCTTCGCCGTCGGCACCGTCTTTTTGCACGAGGCCGTCGCGTTCGAGGCGGTCCAGGGTGGTGTAAACCTGCCCGATGTTGAGCGGCCAGGAGGATCCGGTGCGGTCCTCGAACTCAGTCCGGAGTTGGTACCCGTAGCGGGGGCGGTCCTGCAGCAGGGCGAGAAGGCCGAGGCGGATAGACATGGTGCTCCCGAGGGTAGCAGCACGACGGCATACACGCGCCCCAAGACGCGTGTATACCGCGTATGGAATTACAATATCGCCGTTTGTGCTGCCCGGGCGCCCGAAAATATGCCGATCAACGTATGCGATGCGTCACATTTCCTACATGACGAGCAAGACCTTACCCACGTGCTCCCCCGAGTCGAAGTATCGTTGTGCCTCCCGGACCTGGTCCAACGGGAACGTCCTGGCCACGAGCGGACGGATCCGGCCGTCGGCCACCAGCGGCCAGACGGCGTCGCGGACGGCGGTCATGATGACGGTTTTCTCCTCCACCGGTCGCGGGCGAAGCGAGGTGGCGATGATCGCCGCGCGCTTGCGCAGCAGCATGCCGAGGTCCAGTTCCGCCGTGGTGCCGCCCTGCAGCCCGATCACGACGAGCCGGCCGTAGTCGGCGAGGGCGTCCACGTTCCGCCCCAGGTACTTGGCGCCGACGACGTCGAGGATCACGTCCGCGCCCTTGCCGCCGTTCTGGCCGCGCAGGCTCTCCGGGAACTCCTCTTCCGCGTAGTTGATGGCGATGTCCGCGCCGAGGAACGCTATCGCGGTGCCGACCTTCTCCGCGGTGCCGGCAGTGGCCGCGACCCGCGCGCCGAGGGCCTTCGCCAGCTGGATGGCCATAGTACCGATGCCGCCGGTGGCTCCATGGATAAGGACAGTCTCACCCGCCTGCAGCTGGGCCGTCATCACCAGGTTGGAGTAGACGGTGGCCGCCACTTCGGGGAGCGATGCTGCTGTGACTAGGTCCACGCCGTCGGGAATCCGCAGGACCTGGCCGGCCGGAACGGCCACCTGCCCGGCGTAGCCGCCGCCGGCAAGCAGCGCCACGACTTTGTCCCCAATGGAGAAGGGCTTGGTGACGCCGGGGCCGAAGCCGGCAATCCGCCCGGACACTTCGAGGCCGGGGATTTCGGAGGCGCCCTGGGGCGGAGGGTAGAACCCCCGTCGTTGCTGGACGTCTGCCCTGTTGAGTCCGGCTGCGACCACGTCGATCAGAACCTCTCCCGGCCCTGGAACGGGCGACGGGACTTCGCGGAGCTCCAGAACCTCCGGCCCGCCGGGCTCTGAAATGTAGACAGCCTTCATGGAGAACTCCCAATTCCTTACTGGTGCAGTGCGGGCGGGGCGCCTGCGGCTCGCGGTACGGACAACGCCCTGTTCCAGAGTAGGTGCCCGACCCGCCGTCCTCTGCGAGCGCCGCCGCTTTTTGTGGCTGCAGACCGGCTATGAAACACTACTCGTTAGGGAAGGTTGTCCGAGCGGCCGATGGAGCTGGTCTTGAAAACCAGTGTGCGGTAACCCCGTACCAAGAGTTCGAATCTCTTACCTTCCGCGGGTGCGCTAAGTTTTGCGCGGCTTGGAGGCCGGTTGAACCAATCGAAAGGTTGATTTGGCCGGCCTCACTCGTTTGCCGGTTTCTTGGCCGCGGACCCGTTTTTTGCCTCCGGCAGGGCCAGCCTCCCGTGCGTCAACCCGCGCCGGCCTTCGATCGTCCGGGCCGCAAACTACGCTGGGGAGATGGAATACCGGATCCGCCAAGCCGCTGCGGAGGATGCTGATGCCGTGGTTCGAATGCACACCCAGGCCCACGAAGAGTGCTACGGACACCTCTTGCCCTTAGAGTTCTTCGAAGGCCGCCGGGCCAGTATCCCGGAGCGTGTGACAAGACGCCGACCATATCTTGAAAGCACTGAACCTCGAATCATCGCCTTGGACGAAAACGACGAAATCGTCGGATTCGCCGACGCCGGCCCAGGGCGTGACGAGGACCGGTCCCAGGAACTGGAGCTGTACTCCATCTACACGCTGAGCCGCACCTACGGGACCGGGCTGGGCGCCGCCCTGCTGACCGCCGCGCTGGCAGACTCAGCCGCCTATCTTTGGGTGCTTGAGGACAACCCCCGGGCGCGCGCCTTTTATGAGAAGTACGGTTTCCAGGCCGACGGGAAACGCGCAGTACTTCCGCCGGCCTGGCATGCACTGCCCGAACTACGTATGGTGCGGCCCGCGTTGCACTAAGCGACCCTGCAGTCAGCCCAGGGCGGGCCACTTCCCCGGGATCAGCGCTAGAATTTCCGCATGACACCGCAGGAGTTGGCCAATCTTGTCCAGCTTCGCCGCGCGCGGGACCTGATCGACCGCCACTACGCCCGGCCGCTGGATGTGCCCACGATGGCCGCAGGCGCGCTCATGTCCCCGGCGCATTTTTCCCGCCAGTTCAAGGCCGCCTACGGTGAGACGCCTTACACCTACCTCATGACACGGCGGATCGAACGTGCCATGGCGCTGCTGCGGGGAGGTGCCAGCGTGACTGATGCCTGCATGGAAGTTGGCTGTACTTCGCTGGGCTCGTTCAGTTCCCGATTTACCGAGATCGTCGGCATACCGCCCAGCGCCTACCGGGACGGTGAACACCACGCGGTGAAGGCCATGCCGTCCTGCGTTGCCCGGCAGCACACCCGGCCGCCGCGGAAACCGAGCAGGATTGAAGAAGCAGCCTCGCTCGCCGCGCCGTAGCGTTTGAGTCATGAACATTTCACTTCAGTATGCACAGATCACCGTCAACGATCTCGACGAGTCGCTCGCGTTCTACCGCGACGTACTCGGGTTGGAGGTCCGCAACGACGTCGGCTCGGACGGCCACCGCTGGGTCACCCTCGGCAGCGCAGCCCAGCCTGATCTGGAGATCGTGCTTTCACCGCCGCATGCGGGCCGCTCCCAGGACGACGGCGACGCGCTCCAGGAGTTGCTCGCCAAGGGCGTTCTGCCCATCATCGTTTTCCGCACGGACGATCTCGATGCCACGTTCGAGGCGGTCCGTGCCGGCGGTGCGGAGGTCCTCCAGGAACCCATCGTGCAGCCGTGGGGACCGCGCGACTGCGCTTTCCGCGACCCATCCGGCAACATGGTCCGCTTCAACCAGGCCTGACGGCTCCTCACAATCTGAGCACTCTGCCCGCACCGGGATCAACTGCGGGCAGGGGTCTCGGGTTCTTCGGGAGGGATGAAGATAGCTTCAATGGGCTGGCCGAACAGCCGCGCAATCCTAAAGGCCAAGGGCAACGCCGGGTCATAGCGGCCGGTTTCCAAGGCATTCACCGTCTGACGGGAAACACCGAGCTGGTCGGCGAGTGAACCCTGGGTCCACCCCCGGCCCTCGCGCAGAGTCTTCAGGTGGTTGTTCATCGCCTACCGGCAACGGCACCGGTGAGGATCCAGCCGAGCATTCCCGCGCCGTAAATCACCCACCCCGTTCCGGGAACCCGGAGCCCCGCAATTTCCAGGAAAGCCACCGTCACCGACACGATCATGGCGACGGCGAAGCCCCCGGCCAGCCCCCGCAGCAGCAGGAGCCGCTGGTAGTCGTCACTACGCCGCACGTGCCGCAGTACTGCGCGCACAATCCAGAGCCCTGGGATCACCGGCAGCACGGCCCACAGGAAACGCCAGGGACTCGCGCCGTCGAGGTCCCCCCACAGCAAAACGCCGGTAAGCACCACCGCATAGGCGGCCATGCCCGGCCAGAATTCCAAGTGATAAGCGCGGGACCTCGCACGGTCTCCTTCACTGCGGTCCTGTTTGTCAAGTTTGCTTGTCATGGCACCAGTGTGAGGATTTCCCTGCAGCATGTCAAGGGTGCTTGTCATTTGGTCGTGGTTCCGCCGGTTTCCAGTCCATTGAATAAGACCGGTCCGATCGTGCAGACCGGCAACTACGGCGAGTTCATCGGGCAGATCCAGCTGACCATTGACACCAAGACCATGTCCGTCACCGTTTACAGGGCGGCCAACGTCAAGCGCAGCACAGATCCTGCGGCCAGGCTCGTGGCCGACTATCCGCGTGTCGCCGCCGTCAAGTCCATCGTGGACAAAGCCCCGGCCGACGCGGCAGTGACCGGCAACCAGCCGGTCGGCAAGGTCACCGCAAATAACACCACGGCGTTCGCGGGCTCCCCTGCCGTGCGTGATGACCGCGCCAGCGAATCCACCTTGGGCAGCCGAGGTCGAATGCGGCTGCGCCATCACCCTGGCGGTCTCCAAGCTGGACCTCACCTCGTTGGGCAGCCCGTCCAACGCCTCGCTGCGCGCGGAATTCACCGACGCCAAGGGCGTCGTGACCGTACTGGGTACCGTCCCGGTGTCCGCCGGCGCTGCCTCCGAGAACGTGTTGGTGCCCGTGGGCGGTGCCTCGGCCGGCACGGGCACCCTGGTGCTCACCGCCGTCGAATCCGGCACCGTGGTCAAGGCGGAGGTCAAGGTCGCAGCCAGCGCTCCCGTCCCGCCGAAATGCACCGCACCCGTGCCGCCGAAGAAGTGGTACGACATCATCAGCTGGGTCAAGTACGCGATCGCCCTGGTCCGGTACCAGAAGTGCCTGCGGGGCTATTTTTCCTGCCCTAACCCAGTGAGCTTGCCCTCCCCCGGGCCGCAGCAGTGGACATATAGCCAATATGTCCACTGCCCGGCCCGAAGGGAGGGCATGCTCATTTATTGCTGGCGCCACGAAAGGACATGCCCGTCGTGCACGTGCCATATGCATCATGCCGGCCGGACGGAGGGCATGCTCAAGACTCGTTGACGGCTACCGGCCCAGAATAGCCCGGGCGATCTCGTCGGCATCGCGCAGGGTGCGCTGGCCGCTGCGGTAGACCGGCCCCCGCTGCGGGCGGGCCTCGGCCGCGATGGCGGTGCCCCATTGCGCGGCAGAGAGCTGCAGGCCCAGCACGTAGACCCCGTCGGTGACCGTCCCGTTCGCGCCCAGCGGCCGGTAGGGGTGCGGGACAACGTCCAGGCCGGAACTCTGCACGGGTGTGCCTTCCGCGCTCATCGTGAGGCGCGGGCGTACCAGTCCGTCCGCGAGCAACTGTTCCAGCAGCGGGGAGGCGTTGATGGCCACCCGGTTGGCCGGAGCGAGCGCCTCGATCAGCACCGAGGCCTCAACCCGATCCGCTCCGTTGCGGCCGGCAACCCACGGCGAGGCGGCCGTGAATGCCTTGGCCTTCCGGTCGACGCCGAATTTGGGGTCGGGGCCGACGAAGCTGACCATCCCGGCCCGGGCCAGTGCCGCAAGCTGCTCGGCCCGGAGCGCCGGCGGCCCGCTCGCGAGCCCTTCCACGAAGGACTCAAACCAGCCGCGGAGCCCGGCGACCCATGATGCGTCGGTGATGCCGCCGTCGGCCACCGCTGTCTTCAGTACCGCCCGGCCGTGGTGCAGCGCGCCGATCGCCATTTTCACCGGATCCTCTTCCCCGAGGGCGGAGCGCCGCGCGTCGTCCAGCAGGTAGTCCACGACGGCGGCGTCCAGCTGTGCCCGGGCGGCGAAGCTGCGTCCGGCCAACGGCGCGGCGAGGCCCAGCAGGTCCAGCCGGTTAGCCGGGCGGACGGACGCGTCGATCACCGCACTAGCGGCATCGTCCCATTTCACCGTGGAGTGGGCGTGCGGCCGCAGCGCCTCCTCCAGCGCACCGAGGAAGGCGGCCGGATCGGTGCCGACGGCGTCCGGCTGCGAGCGCGCCAGGGTGGAGTAGTAGGCCCACATGGCGTCCCGGTGCAGCAGCGGCCACAGGTCGTGGTCGAAACTCGGCACTATACCGGAGGTGGCAAACTTGGCGAGCGCCTCCTCGGTGCAGTACCTCAACTTCACCGCGGCCGGGTAGTAGCCGGCCAGGGTCGCCTTCGCCCGGTAGGGGGTACCGCGCCGGGAGGCGGCAATGATCAGAGGTTCCCGCCCGGACGGCAGGTACGTCAGTCCGGCCCCGTCCGGGCGGGGCAGGAATTTGCCGCCGCGGCCCTCGGTCAACTGGCCCATCGCATCGAAGAAATTCAGGCCCATGCCACGCACCAGCACCGGCCGGACCGCGGGAATCCGGGACCAGTCGACGTCGGCCGGGGCGGCCGGCGGGAGGTACGTCAGTCCAAGTTCCTCCGCCGCGGACTGCAGTTCGCGCTGTTCCGGATTGAGCCGGGACTCAAGGTGGCCGAGCGCCAGCACCACGGACCCGACGGTCAGCCTGGTGCCGTCGGCGAGCGCGACGTCGAAGCCGGCGGGCTCCGGTCCGGCGGCCGGCCGGACCGACGTCGCCGTGGTCTGGTGGAACGCTACGGTGGCTCCGTCGGGCAGCCGTTCCAGCAGTTCCTCGAGCGTGGCCCGCAGGTAGCGGCCGTAGAGCGCGCGGCTGGGGAAATCGGCCGACTCCAGCCCGGCCAGCTCGGCGCATTCGTCGGCGGACAGCGCGGGATGCGGGTCCCGCCGTTGCAGCTTTCGCCACCGGTCAAAGGTGCCGCCGGCCAGCGGCTTCGCCAGTTCCGGGTCCTCGGGGACAACGGTGGGGTAGAAGGACTGCGTATTCATCAGGTAGAGCCGCGACTGCCCGGGTTGCCAGACATGGCCCGGTCCTGCGGGGTAGGGGTCGATGACGTCCACATGCAGGGTGGCCCCGGGCGAGGCGGCGGCCCAGTTGGCGAGCAGCCGCTCCAGCACGCTGGTGCCCCTGGGCCCGGCGCCAATCAGTGCCGTCCGGATGCTTCGCGATATAACCACGGCATCCAGCGTATCCGCAAGCGGGCCGGCGTCCTGACTGCCTGCCCGGCGGCTTTGACTTGCCTGCCCGACCTTGCAGTTGCTTGGATGGGCCGATGACCACCACCGCAGCTGAGCAACCACCCGCGTCCAGCGGGCCTTCCGGAACGAACCCCGGCACCGCCCCCGAACCCGTCGACGAGAATATCTGGCTGGAGGACATCTACGGCGAGGAGCAACTGGCCTGGGTCCGGGAACAGAACGCCCGCACCGAGGAGCTGCTGGAGGACGCGGAATACCTCGAGCTCGAGAACCGCATCCTCGAGGTCCTGGATTCCACCGAGCGGATCGCCATGGTGGGCAAGCACGGCGAGTGGTACTACAACTTCTGGAAGGACCGCGAGCACCCGAAGGGCCTCTGGCGCCGCACGGGCTGGGCGGGATACCGGGCCGGATCGCCCGAGTGGGAGATCCTGCTCGACATCGACGCCCTCGCCGCGGCAGAAGGCGAAGAGTGGGTCTTCCACGGCGCCAACTTCCTGCGCCCCGACGCCGGGCAGCCGCACCGGTTCGCGTTACTGGCGCTCTCCCCCGACGGCGGCGACGCGAACCGCTACCGCGAGTTCGACGTCGAGACCCGCAGCTTTGTTGACCCCGCCCAGGGCGGCTTCGACCTTCCGACTGCCAAGGGCAACGTGTCGTGGCTCGACGCGGATACTTTGCTGGTCGCGAGTACGGCCGCGGGACTGCCGCGCACCAGTTCCTCGTACGCCCGGACCGGGGTGGTCCTGGGCCGCGGCGATTCGCTGGACTCGGCCGAGCGGCTCTTCGAAATTCCCGAAGACCACATGATGGCGCTCCTGGCGCATGACTCCACCCCCGGCTTCGAACGGACTTTCGCCGTGGATTGGATCAGCTTCTTCGAAAAGCGGACCTCGGTGCTGCGCGACGGCCAGTGGCTGGAAATCGACGTGCCGTCGGACGTGAACCTGAGTTCGCACCGGGAATGGCTGCTCTTCCGCCCGCAGCGCGAGTGGACCGTCAACGGCACCAGCTACCCCGCCGGGTCCCTGCTGGCGGCCGACTTCGAGGACTTCCTGGCCGGCGGCCGGGAGCTCTCTGTGCTCTTCACCCCGGACGCGCACACCTCCCTCCAGTCCTGGAGCTGGACCCGGGACTTCCTGCTGCTGAACCTGCTTCGGGACGTTTCCTCCGAGATCCGGGTGCTGGACCCGCAGCGGCCCGGCACCGACGTCGCCTGGGCCGCCAGCGTGCTGGATGCCTGCCCGCCCCTGCACGATGTCAACGCCTACGCCGTCGACGACGAGGACGACAGCGGCGACGGCGACACCGACGGCACCGACGGCACTGCCGGGAACGACTTCTGGCTGGTCGCCACCGGCTTCGCAACACCGAGCACCCTGACCCGCGGCACCCTGGCGCGGGCCGGCGTGGACGGCGTCGTCAGCAGCCACGAGGTGATCCGGACCGCGCCGTCGTTCTTCGACGAGGAGGCCTACGAGGTGCAGCAGCATTTCGCCGTCTCGAGGGACGGCACCCGGGTGCCCTATTTCCAGGTCGCCGCCCGTGACCTGGTGCTCGACGGACAGAACCCCACGCAGCTCTCCGGCTACGGCGGATTCGAGATTTCCCGGACTCCGGCCTACAGCGGTGCTGTCGGCCGGGCATGGCTGGAACGGCGCACAGAAGCAGCAGCGGGCGCGGACGGCGAGGCGGCTCCCGGCCGCGGCGGGGTTTACGTCGTCGCGAACATCCGCGGCGGCGGCGAATACGGCCCCTCGTGGCACCGTGCCGCGCTGCAGGACCAGCGGCACCGCGCCTACGAGGACTTCGCCGCCGTCGCACAGGACCTGATCTCGCGCGGCGTGACGTCTCGCCAGCGGCTGGGCTGCGTGGGCGGCTCCAACGGCGGTCTGCTGGTCGGGAACATGCTCACCCAGTACCCGGAACTATTCGGGGCCGTGTCCTGCGGGGTTCCGCTGCTGGACATGCGCCGGTACACCAAGCTCTCCGCCGGGTACTCCTGGATTGCCGAATACGGCGACCCGGACGTGCCCGAGCAGTGGGAATTCATCCGGACCTTCTCGCCCTACCACCAGCTCCGCGACGGGGTGGAGTACCCGGAAACCTTCATCTGGACCGCGACCTCGGATGACCGGGTGGGCCCGGTGCAGGCCCGCAAGATGGCCGCCCGGATGCAGGCCATGGGCATCCCCACCGTCTGGTTCCACGAGGCGCTCGAAGGCGGCCACGCGGGAGCCTCGGACAACCGCCAGGCCGCTGCGCTGCAGAGCCGCAGCCAGCATTTCCTGTGGCGCGCGCTGGCAGGCGGGGCAGCCTGAGGCAGGCCGCTCACCGACGGCGGCAGGCAACGCGGGTGTCACTTCCCGCCCGTACGGCAGCCCTCGATGGGCCGGGGGTGACCGTTTACTGGGCTGGTCGTGACCCCGAGTTGCTCCGGACGGGCCGTTTTGCACTGCGTGGCCCCTTCTGCGTATTCTTGGTGGGCTAGGAATAGCGATTGGAGACGTGCCAGAGCGGCCGAATGGGCTTCACTGCTAATGAAGTGTGGGGCACAACTCCACCGGGGGTTCAAATCCCCCCGTCTCCGCGTTTGGCCCCGGTCCTGGACCGGGGCCTTTTGCGTCCCTGGGGCAATTTAGCCTGGCCGGGCGTACGGCCGGGCGTTCGACGGCGTCGGGCAGTCCTGAGCCCGGCCGGCCGCGGTTCAGCCGGCCTGGCCGAGTACGAGCGGCAGCACGGCCCCGGCACCCGCGAGCCGGAGGGCACGTCCGGCCACAGTCACGGTCCAGCGGCTGTCCACCAGATCGTCCACCAGCATGATGCTCCGGACCTGGAGGCCCTCCAATGCTGCGGCCAGCTCCGGACCGACCTGGAGCCGGTCCCAGACGCCCGCGAGGCGGTAGGCGCTGTTGCCGCCGCGGCTCCCGGTGGGTCCGCCGTGGGCGAGCTGCAGCTGGCCCAGGTAGGGCAGCCGGCCGATCTCGGAGATCCCTCTCGCGAGCGACTCCACCAGTTCGGGTTTGCTGCGGGAGGGAATGCTGACGACCGCCGCGGGCCGGCCCGCGCCGCTCCAGCCGGGCGTGCGGGCATCGCCGGTTCCCCACTCCCGCAGGACCTGCACGCAGGCCCGCAGCATTCCCGGGTCCACGGCGCGGTCCGGGGCGCCGGCGGCGAAGGTTTCCCGAAGCGCCCCGCCCCAGCCGAGATCCGTCAGCCGCGCCAGCACACGGCCGTTAGCCAGGCTTTCCTCCGGCTTGATCTTGCCCTTCACGCTCACGCCCAGCCGGTCCATGCCGCTGGGCCACTGCAGCCGCGGCTCCAGCACCGTCCCGGCCCGGCTCAGGGTCGCGCCCGCCGCGGCGGTGGCGTCGGTGGCGATGTCGGCCGGGAACCACCGGCCGGCGCAGTTGTCGCAGCGGCCGCAGGCCCGGGCCGTCTCGTCATCGAGCACCGAGGTGATGTACTCCATCCGGCAGCCTGCGGTGTCCTGGTAGATCACCATGGAATCCTGCTCATCCACCCGCGCCTCGGCAATCCGGCGGTACCGTTCGGCGTCGTACGTCCACGCCTGCCCGGTGGAGCGCCACCCGCCGCCCACCCGTTCCACGGCACCGTCCACGGCCAGCACCTTCAGCAGCAGTTCCAGCGGCGTCCGCCGCAGGTCCACCCTGGCCTCTAGCGCCACGGTGGAGACTGCAGTGCCCGCCTCGGCGAGGGCGCTTAGAACGGCAGCGGCCTTTTCTTCGGAGGGCATCGAAGCGGTGGCGAAGTACTGCCAGATGTCGCGGTCCTCGGAACCGGGCAGGAGCAGCACGTCGGCGTTTGCAGCGCCGCGGCCGGCGCGGCCCACCTGCTGGTAGTAGGCCACGGGGGACGACGGCGCGCCGAGGTGCACCACGAAGCCCAGGTCCGGCTTGTCGAATCCCATGCCGAGGGCCGAGGTGGCCACAAGGGCCTTCACCTGGTTGTCCTTGAGCAGTTGTTCGGCGCGTTCCCGGTCCGCGGGGTCGGTCCTGCCGGTGTAAGCGAGCACTTCGTGGCCGGCTTCGGCCAGGAGACGGGCGGTGTCCTCGGCGGCGGAAACGGTGAGGGTGTAGATGATGCCGCTGCCGGGCAGGTCCTTCAGGTGCGTGAGCAGCCAGCCCAGCCGCTCCCGGGAGTCGGGCAGACGCAGGACGCCCAGCCGCAGCGACTCACGGCCCAAGGCGCCCCGGATGGTCAGCACGCCCTCGCCGAGTTGCTCCTCGATATCGTGCACCACCCTGGAGTTGGCGGTGGCAGTGGTGGCCAGGACCGGCACGCTGTCCGGCAATTGGGTGATCAGGTCCGCGATCCGCCGGTAATCGGGGCGGAAGTCGTGGCCCCAGTCCGAGATGCAGTGGGCCTCATCAATCACCAGCAGGCCGGTCCGGCGGACCAGCTCGGGCAGCTGGTTCTCGCGGAACGACGGATTGGTCAGCCGCTCCGGGGAGACGAGGAGCACGTCCACCTCATCGGCCGCGAGCTGTTCGCGGACCGTGTCCCAGTCCAGCTGGTTGGCCGAGTTGATGGCCACCGCCCGGACGCCTGCCCGCGCGGCGGCGGCGACCTGGTCGCGCATCAGGGCCAGGAGCGGGGACACGATCAGGGTGGGGCCGGCGCCGCGGCGGCGCAGCAGCAGCGACGCAACGAAGTACACGGCCGATTTTCCCCAGCCGGTACGCTGCACGACCAAAGCGCGCCGGCCGCCGTCGACGAGGGCCTCGATGGCCTCGAACTGGCCGTCGTGGAATTCCGCGCCCGGGTGTCCCACCAGTTCACGCAGCACCGCCTGGGCCTGGTCACGTGTCCCGCCGCCCGCGGCGGCCGTGCCGAACGCGGCAGGTTCGGAAGCGGAAAGGACTGCAGCGTTCTGGTTATTGGCCATTGATTCAGTATCCCAGCCCGCTCCGACAGCCGCGACGCAGACGGATGCCTATGTGTAGATTCCTTGTCCACCTACGCCTCCGCCTCCGGCGGCACGCTTCGGCGGCCCCGCTCCGACGGCCCGTAAGATGGTCCCGTGACTAGCGACCAGACAAAGACTTTTGACCTCTCGGCTTCCTTCAAGGCATACGACGTGCGCGGAATCGTGGGCGAATCGATCACCGCGGAAATCGTCGAGGCCGTGGGGGCTGCCTTCGTGGACGTCCTTGGCCTTGCCGGGCAGACTGTGCTGGTCGGTGGCGACATGCGCCCCTCCTCCCCCGAGTTCAGCCGGGCCTTTGCCGGCGGAGCAGCCACCCGGGGGGCCAACGTGCAGCTGCTGGATTTGATCTCCACCGACGAGCTGTACTACGCCTGCGGCGCCCTGAACGCCGCCGGCGCCACCTTCACCGCGAGCCACAACCCGGCCGAATACAACGGCATCAAGATGGCCAAGGCGGGCGCCGTGCCGATCTCCTCCGAAACCGGCTTGAAGGAGATCCAGGCCCTCGCCGAGGACTACCTCGATGACGGTGCCATCCCCGCCCACGGCACCCGCGGCCTGATCAGCGTGCACGACGTGCTCAAGGACTACTCCGAGTACCTGCGCAGCCTCGTTGACCTCCGCGGCTCCCGCCCGCTCAAGGTAGTAGTCGACGCCGGCAACGGCATGGCCGGCATGACGACCCCGGCCGTGCTAGGTGACACGCTGCTGCCCAAGCTGCCGCTCGAGATCATCCCGCTCTACTTCGAGCTCGACGGGTCCTTCCCGAACCACCCGGCCAACCCGCTGGAGCCGGAAAACCTGCGCGATCTGCAGGCCGCGGTTATCGAGCACGGCGCGGACATCGGGCTGGCGTTCGACGGCGACGCCGACCGTTGCTTCGTGATCGACGAAAAGGGCGAACCGGTCTCGCCGTCGGCCGTCACCGGCATGGTGGCCCGCCGTGAGATCGCCCGGGCCAAGGCCAACGGCGAGGACAAGCCGACGATCATCCACAACCTTTTGACCTCGCGGGCAGTGCCCGAGCTGGTGGCCCACGACGGCGGCCGCGCGGTCCGCACCCGGGTGGGGCACTCCTTCATCAAAGCCGTGATGGCCGACGAAGGTGCGGTGTTCGGCGGCGAGCACTCGGCGCACTTCTACTTCCGGGATTTCTGGAACGCGGATACCGGCATGCTGGCCGCCATGCACGTCCTGGCGGCCCTCGGCGAGCAGGACGGACCGCTGTCGGACCTCGGCCGCGAGTACGAGCCCTACCGGTCCTCCGGCGAGATTAACTCCGAAATCGAGGACAAGGCGGGCGCCGTGGAGCGTGTCCGCCTGGACTTCCACGCCGAGGACGTCGCGGTGGACCACCTTGACGGCAGCACCTTCATCGCGGCGGACGGAAGCTATTGGTTCAACCTGCGCCCCTCCAACACCGAGCCCTTCCTCCGCCTGAACGTCGAGGCCACGGACCAGGAAACCATGGAACGCGTCCGCGACCGGGTGCTGGCCGTGGTCCGGGGCTGACCGGCATGACGGATACAGCCGACACCGGGGCCGCCATCCTGCAGCCGGCAGACCCGCCCGGGGACTCCTGGCGCGGCTCGGTGCCGGATTACAGCGCCACCGATCTGGAGAACCTGCTGGGAACCGGCGTGGGGGCTGCCCAGGAGCAGCTGGAGCGCAACGGCGGCTTCCTGCCCTTCGCCCTGGTCGTGGAAAACGACGGCGAGGTCCGCCTCGTCGCTGTCACGCCGGCCGACGCCGCCGGGGACAGCGACGACGACTTCGACGCCGACGATATGATCAAGGACCTCACCGAACTGCTCCGGCAGCACCGTGACGAATTCCGCGCCGCCGCGATCGTCTGCGATATCACCTTGCTGGAAGAGGACTCTGACGCGATCCACGTGGCCGCCGAGCACCAGGACGGCTCCGTCTTCGCGGCAGTGCTGCCCTACGGCGCTGACCCGGCGACCAACGAGCTGGAGTTTGGTGAGCTCTCCGCCGACACCAACGAACCCGTGGTCTGGGTGGACTAGACCAGGACGGTGCCATGAAGATCAACGCCTTCGCGGACGTCAGCCTGCGCGCAATGATGGTCCTCGCGGCCGTGGCCGACGGCGGATTGCTCACCACGCAGAGCATCGCGGACGCCGTCGGCACACCCTACAACCACGTCAGCAAGGCGATGGCAAAACTGCGCGAGCTGGGCCTGATCGACGTCGAACGCGGCCGCAACGGAGGCTCCCGGCTCAGCGCCGCGGGCCGCGCTGCCACCGTGGGGCAGCTACTGCGTGCACTGGACACCCGGACCGACCCGGCCGACTGCGTCGCCGCCGCCGGCAGCTGCCCGCTGATCAACGAGTGCCGGCTCCGCTCCGCCCTGGGCCGCGCCCGCGAGGCGTTCTACCGTGAGCTTGACGACATGGTCGTCGCATCACTGCCCACCTCGCGGCAGATGAACCCGGTTTTCCAGTTGATCGGCGTGCGGCCCGGCCTCTAGCGGCCACCAACCGCCCCGGGCCCTGCCACCGCAACACCGATTTGCACTGCTTTTCTACGCCGTGTAGAACTGAGGTATGAATACTTGTATTTCAGATGCAGGTATTTAGGAACGGTCCGGTGGAAGACCCCGGGCCTCTATCTCAGGAGTCAGCAATGCTCTCGGACAAGTCCTTCCCCGTCATCGAGGCCACCCTCCCACTGGTCGGATCCCGGATCGGCGAGATCACGCCCAAGTTCTACGCCCGGCTCTTCGCCGCACACCCCGAACTCCTGGACGGGCTCTTCAGCCGGTCAAATCAGCGCAACGGCAACCAGCAGCAGGCCCTGGCCGGAAGCATCGCCGCTTTCGCCACCCACCTGGTCAACAACCCCGGAACCTTGCCGGAGACCGTACTGGCCCGCATCGCCCACCGCCACGCCTCCCTCGGCATCACCGAACCGCAATACCAGGTGGTCTACGAGCACCTCTTCGCCGCCATCGCCGAGGATCTGGCCGGGGTCATCACCCCCGAAATCGCCGAAGCGTGGACCGAGGTCTATTGGCTCATGGCAGACGCGATGATCAAGCTCGAAAAGGGCCTCTACGCCGCGCAGGCCAACGGAAAGATGTGGACCCCGTGGACGGTGGCAGCCAAGACCTCCGCCGGCACCGGCGCCATGACGTTCGTCCTGGAACCGTCCGACGGCACCCCGGTCACCCCTGCCCTTCCGGGCCAGTACGTCAGCGTCAAGGTGACCCTCCCGGACGGCCTGCGCCAGGTCCGCCAATACTCACTTTCCGGCGACGCCGGCACCAGCCGCAGCTTCACGACCAAGCTCGACGACGGCGGCGAGGTCTCCCCCGTGCTGCACAACACCGTGGAGGTGGGCGACATCCTCGAGATCTCTAACCCCTACGGCGAAATCACGCTCAAGGAGGGCGACGGCCCCGTGGTCCTGGCGTCGGCCGGCATCGGCTGCACGCCCACGGCGTCCATGCTGCGCTCCCTCGCCGAGTCCGGTTCGGACCGCCAGGTACTGGTCCTGCACGCGGAAAGCACCCTGGACAGCTGGGCTCTGCGTGGACAGATGACGGACGACGTCGAGCGGCTCGAGGGCGCCAACCTCCAGCTCTGGCTGGAGCAGCCCGTTGGCGGAGCCAAGGAAGGCTTTATGTCGCTGCGCGAGGTGGACCTGCCGGCCAATGCCTCGCTGTACCTGTGCGGTCCGCTGCCGTTCATGAAAAACATCCGCAACGAAGCCATCAACGCCGGCATTCCGGCCACCAGGATCCACTACGAGGTTTTCGGCCCGGATATCTGGCTCGCCAACTGAATTATTCAACGACGGCGGCCCCGCACCTTGGGAAAGGTGCGGGGCCGCCTTCGTTGGTTTTCGCCAACGTAAGGAGGTCCTCCACCAGGCAACGCATCCGTGCCGTTTCGCCGGCCAGGATCGCCTTCATTTCCTGCCAGGTGACCCCCGACGAATCAGCGGCCGCGATCTCCACCCCGGCGCTCAGCGTCGCCAGCGGGCTGCGCAGCTCGTGGCCGACGTCGGAGACGAAGCGGCGCTGTTCAAGGTCCGAGGCCTGCGATCTCCCCAGCATCATGTTCATCGTCTCGGCCAGCGCCTGGATCTCATCGGAGGTGGGGGCACGTCCACGCGCCCGTCCAGGCTCCGGGCACTGATACCTGCGACCTGGCCGCGGATCCGCTCCACCTGGCGCAGCGACCGGCCGACCAGCACCCAGACGGAAACGGCCACGACCGCCAGCGGCAGCGGCAGCGGTGTGGCGCCCAGGATGAACCAGGCCACAGTGGAGACGGTGTCGGCCTGGACCTGGACCGTCGCCGCGACGAGCACCGTGTAGAGCCGCCCGCCGACGTCAACACCGGTAGCCACGATCAGAAAATCGTCATTGTCACGCAGGCTGCGCAGCCCGGACACGTCCTGCGTCTGCGTTTCTCCCGGGGCCAGGATCTGGATTTACTGTCCGGTGTGGGCGGTCGAGGCAATGTACTGGCCGGCTTCGGTGACATCCTGCCCGGAGATCTGTGCAATGGCGTCGGCAGCCTGCCGCCGCGCAGCCGTTTCCGTTGACGCCACCAGGGACGTTTGGAGCAGCACGAGCAGGACCAGCCCGCCCACGACCAGCGCCGCCGCCACCGGGACAGCTGTAGCGGTGGCGCGTTTGCACACACCCCAGTGCGCGCGGCGGGAGGGCGGCAGAACCCGATCAGCATCCATGTTCCAAGGATTCGTCCGGCACCGGGCAGAAAACAAACCCCGCAGCGCCATCCTCAGCTCCACCGCCGCCGCGCCAAGGGTCCTCTCAGGCCCCCCGCACGAGGCTTGAACCATCGCCCCCGCACCGGGAGGCGCCGGCGGACCCACAGTCCGCCACGAAAGGAGCCCGACATGAACGTCAAAGACCTTCAAACCAGGACCAAGGTCCTCATCGTAAGCGCAGGGATCCTCGGCATGGCCGGGGTCGGTATCGGAGCCGCAAATGCTGCAACGCCGCCGCCGGCTACGACGCAGTCGGGCGACGTCGCGGACGCCCCGGGGGACGTCGCGGACGCCCCGGCCGCTGGCGAGGCACCCGAAACGTCAGACGCGCCGGAGGCGCCGGGCGACACCGGCCCGAACGTCGATCAGACCGGTGACCACACCGATCCCGCAGACGCCCCGGGAGCCCCGGAAACCCCGTAATGCCACGGTACGGGCGGCACCATGAAGGACCCGCCGGTGGCCCGGCGCTGACGGCGCGCTCTTCCGGTGACGTCGGCGCCGGGGAGAACCCTCGAAACAGGCCCGCTGCTTCGAGGGTTCTCCCGAACCCCCTAGCCGCCAGGCTAAGGCGAGGCCAGCGGCCCATCGAAACTCCGCAAAAATCGTCGGGCGAGAATCAGGAACAGCATCATCGTCTATCCCCAAATGTTCCCCGTTGCGGGAAGCTTTCCCCCGGCCGGGCGCACCCGTCGCAATCCGCCACGACGGCAGCATCTGGCTTTTTGATCCCGACCCGGATTCCCAGCACTGGTCCGCCGGGGGCTCGTGGCGGTGCACCCAGCGCACAGCAGCAGCGGTGAGCAACGGCGAACCGGTCACCCGCTTGAAGTTACCCCGTCAGGACGGTCCGGCTAGTTGCTCACTCCGACGAGTTGCTCAAGCTTGATCGCTTCGGTTTCGCCGTCGGCGCCGCGCAGCATGGCCGATCCGTCCGAAAGATCCACAGCTACCGTGCACAGGGTCATCAGCGGGTCGGGGGCTGACGCGGTCCGGAAGACGCCGTCGGGAAGGCACTTGGCTGTCAGCATGTTGACGAACCAGTCCAGCTCCGGCTCGGTTTCGGGCAGCGGCAGTTGATCCAGGACCCGTCCGCGGTCCACGCTTTCGCTGTAAAGTCCCAGCTGTTGGGTTGCGGATCCTGCCGCGGTCGCTGAGCCGCCGTCGATCTCTCTTGGCAGGTTTCGCAGGTGGTTGGTATGCCATTGAAGGGGGGCATCCGTCCCGGGTTCGACGACGGACGTCCGGCCTGCTGCGGCCTCAACCACAGCGATCCGGCCGGTCGCTCGGTCTCCCATGCTGTACGCGAATCCGCCTGCCGTAGGGTGGCCTTTTAGGTAGGCGATGGCGTCTGCAACCGAGGTGCGGTGCTGCAGTGCGCGGGCAACGAAATGACGGCCGGTGGCGTTGGCCGGGTTGACGACCTGAACATGGTTGATGCCCCAGACCAGGCCGTGGGCGTTGGCGCTGAAGGCGTTGGCAGGGACAAAGCCGGGATACCACTGGGCCGTCACGGGAACGTCCCCGTCGATGAGCAGCGTGACGAACATCAGGCGGCCGTTGAGCGCCGGCGCGCCGTCCTCGTTATGGGCTATGAACGAATGGTCCCGGCGCCAGGCCAGATCTGTGCATCCGGTGCCGTCGTGCGTTCCGATGTCGCCGCGGAAGTTTGCCAGCAGCAATTCCTCGTAGTCGATGGCGGCGCCTTGGGCCATCGCTTCCAGCTCCGAAAGTTCCCGCGTGTGGTGCTCTGCGGTAGCAGCCACTAGCGCCTCCAGACGCTGTCTTCCGACCGCCGAGGCGGCCCATTGCTGAAGGCCTTCACGCTCCGGCAACGACCGCTGTACGGCATGGACGTCCTCTGCGGCGTGACGGCCCAACTGGCGAAACACCGCCGTCCGCTCGCCTTTGATGACCAGCCATCTGAGTCCGGCGATCGATTTTTCTTCTACTTTCGCGTCCATCTGAATTCTCCGTTCGGGCCGCACCGGCGCCAGCGTTGGGTGGGAGGGCGGTCAGCCCAAGGTTGATGCAATGTTTTCATTCACAAACTTTCGATACGCAAGTATAGTTGCAACCGGTTGAGCTCAGTGATCCATCCCACTCAGTGGCTTTTCAGCCCAAGATATCGATCCAATCCTCTATACAAGGTCGGGTTATCCCTATGCATGATACAAAGACGCCCGGAGGCCCAAACGGGCTCCGCGGAGCATTGAGCAACAAGCAGATGACCATGATCGCCATCGGCGGGGTCATCGGTGCCGGGTTATTCGTGGGAAGCGGCAGTGCCGTCGCCGAAGCGGGCCCGGCTGTCCTGATCGCGTATTCTGCGATCGGACTCCTGGTCATCTGTGTGATGAGGATGCTGGCGGAAATGGCTGTCGCCGACCCCGACACCGGCTCCTTCTCCAGCTATGCGCATAAGCATTTTGGCCCTTGGGCCGGACTGACGGTTGGCTGGCTTTATGCCTACCAGTGGTGCGTAACCATTGGATTCGAAGCGGTAGTCGGCGCCTCAATCGTTCACGGACTTCTGCCGGTGATCCCCACGTGGCTGGCCGCCCTGCTGCTGATGTGCGCACTGATCGCGGTGAATTTCGCCAAAGTCGAGTCCTTTGGAACCTTCGAGTTCTGGTTCGCCATGATTAAGGTCGGTGCAATTTTCGCCTTCCTGCTTGTTGGGCTTGCAGCGATCCTTGGCTTCATGCCCGGAGTGGCCGCGCCGGGATTGAGTAATCTAACCGGACAGGGAGGGTTCGCACCACACGGGTGGGGAGCCGTCCTGTCAGCATCCCTGGTGGTGTTCTTTTCCTTCTTCGGCACGGAGGTGGTGACCGTCGCCGCGGGCGAAGCAAAGGACCCCGCTGCCGCCGTCAAGCGGGGGATGCGAACCGTCCTCTGGCGCATCCTCTTGTTCTACGTCGGTTCCATCCTGGTGGTGGTGACGCTGCTGCCCTGGAACGCGACAGACGTTGCGCAGAGTCCGTACGTTGCCGTACTCAACCGCCTGGGCATTCCCTTCGCTGGCCTGGCGATGAACCTGATTGTGCTCACCGCCGTCCTGTCATGCCTCAATGCGGGGATTTACACCGCCTCACGCATGCTGTTCTCACTGGCCGAACGCCGCGAGGCGCCGAAGATCCTGGCCCGGACCAACCGGAACGGGGTGCCGGTAGCGGCGGTCATTGGGGCGTCCGCAGTAGGCCTTTTCACTGTCGTCGCGAACTATTTCTTCCCCACCGAGGCCGTGTACAAGTTCTTGCTCTCATCCTCCGGTGCGGTCGCCGTCATCGTTTATGTCAGCATTACCCTCACGCACCTGCGTGCGCGCAAGCGTCTGGAACACGAGCATCCCGAAGGGCTGTCGGTCAAGATGTGGGCCTTTCCGGTGCTTGATTGCGCGGTTTTGGCAGCACTGCTGGCGGTCATCGGGGGGATGGCGTTCAGTAATTCCTCGCGAGAATCCCTAGTGATGACTCTGGTCGTCACCGCCGTCATTGTTGCTGCGGGCGTCGGGCGCCAGCGGAAGCTCCGAGCCTCCCGGCGGCGGGGCCCCGCGGACGAGATCGCAGACAGGGTAAGAATCTGAGTAAACGCAACTACAGTTGCATAAAAGTGCTAAATTAGAATTAAAATTGCCTTTCATGAATGGATGCCAACCAATGACCATGCACTCGGCCACCCTGGCCATTAACGAAAGTCTCCAGGCAAAGAAGGCCGCCGGCGAAAGAGTGCTGCACCTCGGCTTCGGCGAAGCCGGTCTGCCCGTGCCGGAAAGCGTTGCCAACGTCCTTGCTGCTGCCGCTCCGCTGAACTCGTATGGGGCGGTGGTGGGTTCGACCGAGGCGCGCGAGGCGGCAGCGGGATGGTTTTCCCGGCGCGGCCCCAAGACTGACGCCGGGCAAATTATCTTCGCACCCGGTTCAAAGCCCCTGCTCTTCGCACTGCTGGCAATCCTGGAAGGGGATCTGGTCCTGCCGTGTCCGGCTTGGGTGAGCTACGCCGCGCAGGCACGCCTGGTGGGGAAGAACGTCATCAACGTTCCCATCCCGGAGGCCTCTGGGGGAATACCGGATCCCACACTGTTGGAATCTTCCCTCCAGGAAGCCCTCACCAACGGAGCACGGCCCGGCATCCTGCTGCTGACAGTCCCGGATAACCCCACCGGCACCGTCGCCCGGCCGGAGCAGGTGCAGGCGGTTTGTGCGATCGCCAGGAAATACGACCTGGCCGTCATCTCGGACGAGATCTACGCCGAAGTGTGCCACAGCTCCACGGCTCCCAGTCCTTTGACGCACATCCCCGAACGCACAGTGGTGACCACCGGCCTGAGCAAATCCATGGCGCTGGGCGGCTGGCGGATTGGCTTTGCCAGAGTCCCTGAGAACGAATGGGGCCGGGATGTAATGGAACGGCTGGTTGGCGTCAGCAGCGAAGTCTGGTCCAGCCTTGCAGCGCCAATGCAGGCCGCAGCCGCCCACGTGCTCTCCGATCCGCCTGCGGTGACCGAGCACATCGCCAAGGCGCGCGTTCTGCACGCTGCAGTAGCCACAGCCGTGTATGAAGAGTTCATCGCTGCCGGGGCCACCTGCCGCCGCCCCGAGGCCGGGTTCTATCTGTACCCCGACTTTGAGCCGGTGCGGGATGCCCTGGAGGCCCAAAACATCTCGACCGGTGCGGAGCTGGCCAATGCGCTACTGGAGCGCTACGGCGTTGGCATCCTGCCCGGCGCCGCATTTGGTGACGAGGAGAGCGGGTTGCGTGCGCGCGTAGCGACGAGTCTGCTCTACGGCGACACCGCCGAGGAACGCTGGCAGAGCCTGAACAGCAGCAACCCGGTTGAACTGCCGTGGATCGCCGCTTCCCTGCAGCATTTGCGGGCGGCTCTTCAGGATCTGGTCGGCGGGGGTACGGACAGCGGCACCTCCGGTGACGGCGCACTTACCGCCGTCCGCTAAATCCGGGGCGAATGCAGCCGTAATGGAATAGTAGGAGCATGAATCCGCAGTCTGCACCCACGAATTACCGGGAACTGCGTGAGCAACTGCAGGAACGTATGCCGAAGCTCGCGCAGGGTCAGCAGCGTGTTGCGACGCTGCTGCTGACCGATCCGGAGGGCACCGCCTTTCGGACGATCGCCGAGACTGCAGCGCTTGCCAACGTTCATCAGTCCTCACTGGTCCGCTTTGCCACGGGTTTTGGCATCAAGGGCTACCCCGGGCTGGTCAAGCTGTGCCGGGACTACCTGAGCGATCAGGCACATCTGGTCCGCCGCTTCGACCAGGTTGCGGGCAACTCCTCCACCGAGGGACTGCTCGCCTCCGTGCTGGAACACGAACAGCAGAACCTTTCCCGGACCTTTGCCAGGATTCCCTCCGAGCAGTGGGACAAGGCGGTTGGCCTGCTGGCCCAGAGCCCGGCCGTTTACGTCATGGGCCTGCGGAAGTGCCTGCCGGTGGCCCAACTGCTGACCTATTTGCTCCATCTGGTCCGGCCACGGGTCCACCAGGTGGCTCCTGTTGTGGGCTCGCTGGCCGACCAGCTCCGCGACTTCCAGCGTGGCGATGTTTTTGTGGCCGTCTCTATCCGCCGCTACACCTCTGACACGGTGTACGCCTTCGAGGAAGCCAAGCGACGAAACCTGTCGACCATCGTGCTGACCGACAATGCCGCCTCACCGCTAGCCAAGGACGCCGACGTCGTCTTTTTCGTGGACAGCCAGGGGGTCCACATCCTGCGGTCCATTTCCGCGTTTATTTCCATGGCGCAAACGTTGGCGACGTCTGTCGCCCAGAAGTTGGGGACGGAAAGCCGTTCGGAGCTGCTGGTCGATGAAGCATTGCTCACTTCGCTACAGGTGTATGCCGACGGCGACGCCGACGGGGATTAGGCGCTCGGCGATTCAGAGATATCGGTTGGCGCTGGTTCCGTCCGCGGGAGGGTACGCTCGACGGCGGTTCCCCCCCGGCCTCGACGTTGGCACGGGCGATATCGATGGTGCGTTGAATGAAGTCCACGAGGTTCGTGGGCTGGGAGGCAAGTTCGGGCGCAGCCGTGGCTGTGTCCTCATTTCGAGAACACAGCCACAGTGGGGATCAGAACGGTTTGGTGGGCAGGTACTTTCCGTCGAGCGTGATCACGGCACGTGAACCGCCGTCGGGGTCGTCAACTTTCTTGATGTCCAGCTTGAAGTTGATGGCACTGATGATGCCGTCACCGAACTGTTCGTGCACCAGGGCTTTCAGGGTGGACCCGTAGACCTGCAGCATCTCGTAGAAACGGTAGATGGTGGGGTCTGTGGGGATGCCGCCGGGGATGCTGCCGCGCAGCGGAATGGTCTGCAGCAGCATGGAGGCGTCCTCGCCCAGGCCCAGCCGCTCGACGACGATTTCCGCAGCGGCTTCCGGCAATGGATGCTGGCCGAGCAGGGCGGCGGTGACGAAGGCCAGGCTAAGGCCAGTGCCGTCGGTCAGTTCCTGCCAGGAGAGGTTCTTGCGCATCTTGGCATCGATAATGGCGGCGGTCAGTTCCTCGCGCGGAGCCTGGGAGTTCTGGGAATGAATCATGGTGTTTTCCTTTTCCTTGGGTGTTATCGGGTGGTTAGGCGGCCAGGCCGGCTATGGTCGGCGTGGCACAGGTCTGGAGGTTATCCGCGAGAGGGACGAAGCGGCCGGTGGCGCTGTCGAGGGTCTCGATGGTGCCCGTTTCGATGTCGTAGACCCAGCCGTGGAGGTTCAGCCGGTTCTGGTCCAGGGCCAGGGAGACCGAGGGATGGGTTCTGATGTTGGTCAGCTGGGCGATGACGTTCCCGCGGACCATGGCCTCGAGTTGCTCCTGGGCCGATCCGTGGGTGCGGGCGGCGTTGACGACCTTCGCCGCGTTGGCATGGGCAAGCCAGCTGGCCACGGCCGGTAGGTGGTCCAGGTTCGTGTCGGAGGAGATGGCAGTCATCGCTCCGCAGTCGGAATGGCCGCAGATGATGATGTCCGTGACTCCCAGGACGGCAACCGCGTACTCGACTGTTGCGGAGACACCGCCGGGCTCCGGGCCGTAGGCCGGCACGATGTTGCCGGCGTTGCGGATCACGAACAGGTCGCCCGGTTCCCGCTGGGTCAGCAACTCCGGCACGACCCGGCTGTCCGAGCAGGCAATGAACAGGGCCCCGGGGTTCTGGGCGGTGGCCAGCTCTTTGAAGAGTCCGGAGCGCTTCGGGAAGGCTTCCCGTTGGAATTTCAGAAAGCCGTCGATGATGTCTTGCATGGGCCGTCTCCTTGATGTTTTGGGGATAACTCAAGGATGACGGAAACTCTCTATAGTGTCCAAGACTTGTTTATAATGAAGTCAATAAGAATTACCTATAGCTGGAGAGCCCTGATGCTGCGCCACCTTCGTTACCTGACCGCGGTCGCGGAACACCAGAACTTCACCCGCGCTGCCGAGGCGCTGCATGTCTCCCAACCGACGCTCTCCCAACAGATCAAGCAACTGGAAACCACGCTGCACGTCCAACTCCTGGACAGGTCCGGGCGAACCGTGCGGCTGACCGACGCCGGCGAGGCCTACCTGCGCTATGCCCGCCGCGCCCTGCTGGAGCTTGACGCCGGAACCCGGGCCATCCACGACGTGCAGGATCTAAGCCGTGGATCGCTCCGGCTGGCTATGACACCCACGTTTACCGCCTACCTGATCGGTCCGCTGGTCGAACGTTTCAGCACCCGCTATCCCGGCATCAGCTTGAGCGTGCGGGAGCTCACCCAGGACCGGATCGAGGCCGCACTGGCCGCGGACACCCTCGATCTAGGCATCGCTTTCGCCCAGGCACGTTCGTCCGAGATCGAGACCCAGGCATTGTTCGTCGAAAGCCTTGGCCTGGTCGTCGGCGACAACCACCCCCGCGCCGGGACGCAGACACCCATGGACCTGCGGGAGCTGGAACATGAGAGGCTGGTGCTTCTCAGTAGCGACTTCGCAACCCGGCGCCATATCGACCAGCACTTCCGGGACCACGGCATTGACCCCCGCATCGTGATCGAGGCCGACTCCATCAGTGCGATCGTAGAAATTATCCGCCGCGGCCAGCTCGCCACCGTGCTGCCCGAAGCCATCACCCGCGAACAGCCGAAGCTCCACCTCATTAACCTGTCACCGGCCATCCCACCCCGCACGGCAGCCCTGCTCAGGAGGAAGGGCGCTTACATGAACGCAGCCAGCCGGGCCTTCACCGAGCTGTCATCGACCTGGAGCTAATCGCGTGGGCTATCTCTGACTCGGTCTGCACATCCGAGGCCGCCCGATCTTCCGGGGCGCCCCGGGACGCTCGATCTGCCGGCAGGGCCTCTGCGCCGCCTAGGGCCAGAACAACCTCATCATGGAACTACTGATCGCTGCGTCCATCTGGTACATGGTCATGACCGCGATAGCAACGTTTTTCCAATCAAAGCTGGAGGCCCGCTTCGGGACGGACGCGGTCCGCCTGGTCCGCAACCCGGGATTCATCCAGAGACTGTTCCTGCGCAGTGGAGTCGTACCCACTGCGCCCGCGCCCGCGCCCGCGCCGGCAACGCTCAAGGTCCGGGACAAAGTCTCTGCTATCGGTAAGGAACTGCCATGAGAGCTCTACTGCACGTCGAGGCCCGCGGCGTCACCAAGTCGTGCGGAGACCATCAAGTGCTCACAGGAGTCGACTTCACGGTGGCTCCCGGTGAGGTCAGCTGCATCATCGGGCCTTCCGGTTCAGGCACGTCAACCTTTCTACGCTGCCTGAATACCCTCGAAACCTACGACGCCGGCACTCTGGTCGTGGACGGGCGCCACGTCGGCTACGACTACCGGGATGGCAAGTATTACGAGTGGTCAACCAAACAGTTCGCTCTCTTCCGCTCTAATCTCGGGATGGAAGTTCGTGGTCTCAACAAGTCAGCTGCCAGGAAGCGTGCTTTCGAGGAACTCGATAAGGTCGGCCTTGCCAGCCACAGCCATAAACGGCCGCACCAGCTCTCCGGCGGACAGCAGCAACGAGTGGCTATAGCCCGGGCCTTGGCCATGGACCCGGAAATAATGCTCTTGGACGAACCTACGTCAGCCCTCGACCCGGAGCTGGTAGATGAAGTCCTTGACACGATGAAAACCCTGGCCAATCACGGCATGACAATGGTCGTGGTGACGCATGAAATGGGCTTCGCCCGGGAGGTCGCAGACACCGTGCACTTCTTCGACGGCGGGTCGATCCTGGAGTCCGGAACACCCGAAAGCGTCCTGTTAGGACCCAGCAAGGACCGCACCCGTGCCTTCCTGGCAAAGGTACCGTGAGGGGCCATATCGACGGTTCCACCACCAGATGAGTTCTTCCTGAACGATTTTCTGCGGGTCGAGGACTAACGATAACGACGGCGGCCCCGCACCTTGGGAAAGGTGCGGGGCCGCCGTCGTTGGATCATCCGAAGGCTAGTGCGCGGACATCCGTTCCTTCAGGGTGTCGAGCTCGGAGCGCAGCGCGTCCGGCAGCGAATCACCGAACTTCGCGTACCACTCTTCGATGGAGGCCAGCTCCGCGTCCCATTCCGTGCGGTCCACGCGAACGGCATCCTCCACGTGCGCGTGGGTCAGGTCCAGGCCGGTGAGGTCCAGCGAGTCGCCGGTCGGAACAAAACCTATCGGCGTCTCGACGGCGTCGGCCTTGCCCTCGATGCGCTCGATGGCCCACTTCAGGACACGGGCGTTGTCGCCGAAACCGGGCCACGCGAAACCGCCGTCGGCCGTGCGGCGGAACCAGTTGACCAGGAATATGTGCGGCAACCGCTCGGGGTTGGCCTTGCCGGAGACGCTGATCCAGTGCTTCAGGTAGTCGCCGGCGTCGTAGCCGATGAACGGCAGCATGGCCATCGGGTCGCGGCGCAGCACGCCGACCTGGCCGGCGGCCGCGGCCGTGGTCTCCGAGGATAGCGTCGAGCCCATGAAGATGCCGTTGGTCCAGCTGCGGGCCTCGGTCACGAGCGGGACCGTGGTCTTACGCCGGCCGCCGAAGAGGATCGCGGAGAGCTCCACGCCGTCGGGGCTGAAGTATTCCTCGGCCAGCATGTCGACCTGCGAGATCGGGGTGCAGAAGCGGGAGTTGGGGTGCGCGGCCGGCTTGTCCGACGCGGGAGTCCAGTCGTTGCCCTGCCAGTCGGTCAGGTGCGCCGGGACCGCGTCCGTCATGCCCTCCCACCACACGCCGCCGTCGTCCGTGAGGGCGACGTTCGTGAAGATGCTGTGCCCCTTGGCGATGGCACGCATCGCGTTCGGGTTGGTGCCCCAGCCGGTGCCCGGGGCGACGCCGAAGAGGCCGGCCTCGGGGTTGGTGGCGCGCAGCTCGCCTTCCTTGCCGACCCGCATCCAGGTGATGTCGTCACCAAGGGTCTCGACGTTCCAGCCGTCAATCGTGGGATCAAGGAGGGCGAGGTTGGTCTTGCCGCAGGCGGAGGGGAAGGCCGCGGAGATGTAGTAGTTCTTCTTCTCCGGGGAGGTCAGCTTCAGGATGAGCATGTGTTCGGCCAGCCAGCCTTCGTCGCGGGCCATGACCGAGGCGATGCGCAGCGCGTAGCACTTCTTGCCGAGCAGAGCGTTGCCGCCATAGCCCGAGCCGAAGGACCAGATGGAGCGCTCCTCGGGGAAGTGGACAATCCACTTGTCCGGGTTGCACGGCCACGCGACGTCGGCCTGGCCGGGAGCCAGCGGCGCGCCCAGGGAGTGCAGTGCCGGGACGAAGAAGGCGTTGGTGGCGGTGATCTTATCCAGGACCTTGGTCCCGATGGTGGCCATGATGCGCATGGAGGCGACAACGTAGGCGCTGTCCGTGATCTCAACGCCGAACTTGGGATCCTCGGCGTCAAGGTGGCCCATCACGAACGGGATGACGTACATGGTGCGGCCGCGCATGGAGCCGCTGAACAGGCCGCGCAGCTTCTCCTTCATTTGGGCCGGTTCCATCCAGTTGTTGGTGAAGCCCGCGTCGCGCTTGTTCTCGGAGCAGATGAACGTCTGCTCTTCGACTCGGGCGACGTCGGCGGGGTCCGAGAACGCCGCAAAGGACTTGGGGAACAGCTTCTCGTTCAGCCGGGTCAGGGTGCCGGCCGCTACGAGCTCGTCCGTGAGCCGGGTATTTTCCTCTTCCGAACCATCAACCCAGTGAATCCGGTCCGGCTGGGTCAGTTCAGCTACCTCTTCTACCCACGCCAGCAGTCCAGCATGTGTGGTGGGTGCTTCCTCAAGCAGCGGCAGTCGCGCCAGATCGCCCATTACGGTTCCCTTCCTCGGGTTCAGTGGTGTGTTTCAAATGCTAGGTGTCGCGGAGAGTTCATTTTTAGGCCCAGGCAGGAGTGGGCGGCGTAGCCAGAATCCAAAAACCCCGGGAATCCAATGTTTCGTAACTTCAAAGACCGGAAAAGTTGTGATTAAGGTCACCTAGACCGGTCTAGTCGGGCAGATTACACGGTTGCAGATTTGGAACAACGGGCCCTCTCGCGTAAAGTAATTCGAGGTTCGGGGAGCGAGAAGTTCCCAAAGAGCCAAGAATGCGCCCATAGCTCAGCTGGATAGAGCGTCTGTCTACGGAACAGAAGGCCGGGGGTTCGAATCCCTCTGGGCGCACCATAGAGTAAACATGAAGATCCGCACCGGCCCGCCGGTGCGGATCTTTTGTTTGTCCGGCTCCTCCCCCGGGGACCGGGCCGGCCGCTGCGTTCCGGGGGCACTTCGACACGGACACGCCCCGCACTGGGCCCTCGGAACCGCAACCGGATTCCAAAGACGCCCCGGACGGATGCAGCGCACCCGCGGCAATGGCACGGACAGGGGTCCCGCGGCGGTGTTTCCAGGCAGGGTTAGGCTGTTGCCATGACGGCACAGATTGAGCGTGAATTCGATGTCATCGTGATCGGGGCCGGCGCGGTCGGCGAGAACGTGGCCGAGCGTGTGGTGCGCGGCGGACTTACCGCGGTCCTGGTGGAGGCGGAACTGGTCGGCGGCGAGTGCTCCTACTGGGCCTGCATGCCCTCGAAGGCACTGCTTCGGCCGGGGACCGCGCTGCACGGCGCCCAGACCGTTCCCGGCGCCGAGGAGGCCGTCACCGGCGTGCTCGACACGGCGGCCGTCCTGAAGCGGCGGGACTACTTCACTTCCAACTGGCAGGACGGCGGCCAGGTCAAGTGGGTCCATGACACCGGGATCGAACTGATCCGCGGCCACGGCTGGATCACCGGCCCGCGCCGCGCAGAGGTGGCCGGCCTTGACGGCAACAGCTATGCGCTGGCGGCACGGCACGCCGTCGTAGTGGCCACGGGGTCACGTCCGAGCATCGCGCCGGTGGACGGCCTCGACGACGTCGACTTCTGGACCACCCGGGAGGCCACGTCCGCCCGCGGGATCCCGCAACGGCTGGGCGTGCTCGGCGGCGGTGTGGCCGGCACCGAACTCGCCCAGGCCTTCGCCCGGCTCGGGTCCTCAGTGACGCTGGTGGCCCGCGGCGGGCTGCTCGGAGCGTTCCCGGAGCCGGCGGCCGGGCTGGTCCAGGCGGGCCTGCGCGCCGACGGCGTCGACCTCCACCTCCACACGGGCACCCAAAGCGTGAAGGAGAACGAGGACGGCTCCCTGACGCTGACGCTCGAGGACGGCGGCAGCATTACGGTGGACAAGCTGCTGGTCGCCACCGGCAGGCACCCCGCCCTTGAAGGGGTGGGCCTCGAGAGTGTGGGCCTTGCCGCCGAGGAGGGCAAAGCCCTGCAGCTCGGGACGGACGCGAGCGGCCTCGTCCTGGGAGCTGACGAAAACGACGGCACCCCGTGGCTCTACGCCGTCGGCGACGCGGCGGGCAAGGTGCTGCTGACCCACCAGGGGAAGTACGAGGCACGGGCCGCCGGCGACGCCATTGCCGCCCGGGCCCGGGGCGAACTGAACGGCGAGCCCGCGGCATGGAGCCGCTACGCTCACACCGCCGACGAGCATGCCGTACCCAACGTGGTCTTTACCGACCCCGAGCTGGCGAACGTGGGCCGCAGCCTGGCGCAGGCCGAAAAGGACGGCTACCGGGCATCCTCCGTGGAGCTTCCCATCCAGGTGGGGGGCTCCTCGCTGCACTCCGAGCACTACAAGGGCTGGGCCCAGCTGGTGGTGGATGAGGACCGCAAGGTGCTGCTGGGAGCAACTTTCGCCGGCCCGGACGTTGCCGAGCTGCTGCACGCGGCGACGATCGCAGTCGTCGGGGAAGTTCCGCTGGACCGGTTGTGGCACGCTGTTCCGTCCTACCCCACGATCAGCGAGGTGTGGCTCCGGTTGCTGGAGGAGTACGGGCTCTAGCATCGGCATTCCCGCATCTATTTGAACTGACCGGTCAGTTCAGTTAGCCTTGAGGCAGATCATCTCTGCGAAAGGCATCCCTTGCTCCGCGTTCAACAGCTCCATGTGAAGGGCCGGCGGGATTTCCTGCTCCCGCCCACCTCGCTGCAGGCCACCCGGGGCGAGCTGCTGCTCGTCACCGGAAGACGCCAAGACCAGCGAACCGCGCTGGCACTAACCCTGAGCGGCCGGATGAAGCCCTCTGCCGGCACCCTTGAGTGGGACGGCGGCACCCGGATCAAGCAGCTGCGGCAGGCGAGCGCCGTCGTGGACGCCCCCGGCGTGAACGAGCCGGAACAGCACCTGAGCGTCCGTGACCTGGTCACCGAGGACCTCGCCCTGATTCCCCGCCGCTTTCGGGGCGCGCTGCTCAGCACGCCGTGGCTCAAGGTCAACCGATTCGAGGACATCGCCGGGCGCTGGGTCGAGGACCTGCCCGCGGACCGGCGCCTCGAGCTCCTGACGGCCCTGGCGCTCGCCAATCCGCGCACCGACCTGCTGGTGGTGGACTCCCCCGACCGCCACAGCGGCGATCCGGCGCACTGGCTGCCGCGGCTCCGGGAGCTGGCTTACGACGGCGGCCGCCCGCTCGCCGTCGTCGCCACCGCGGCCGCTGTGCCACCGGACTGGACCGGTCCAGTCGCGGAAATCGGCAACGCCGCCCCGGCTCCGGAGGCAACGGATACTCCGGCTGCCGAGGATGTCCCCCTTGATGTCGAAACGGAGGATGCCCGATGACCGTGCTGCGGCTGGCCCGCTCAGAACTCAAGCGCATGACTGGCGGTCCGCTGCCGAAGCTGACCATCATTGCGCTGACCCTGGTGCCGTTGCTCTACGGCGCGGTGTACCTGTATGCAAACTGGGATCCTTACGGCAGGCTGGACCAGATCGACGCCGCCCTGGTAGTTGAGGACACCGGCGCCGGGACAGCCGACGGCACCCGGCTGGAGGCCGGCCGGAAGGTCGCCGACAGCCTCGTGGACGGCCACGTCTTCAACTGGCAGACGGTCGCCAGCGCGGAGGCAGCGGACCAGGGAGTGAGCAGCGGCAAGTACGCCTTCGCGCTGAAGATCCCCCGGGATTTCTCCGCCAACCTGGCGTCGCCCGGGAACTTCGACGCCGCAAACCAGGCCATGCTGAATGTCACCACCAACGACGCCAACAACTACCTGCTCAGCACGATCGTCGACAAGCTCACCACCGCCGTCCACGCCACGGTCGCGAAGGAGGTAGGCGAGGAAACCGCCAATCAGCTCCTCACCGGCTTCGGCTCCATCCATTCCCAGATACTCAAGGCGTCGGACGGTGCCCGGGACCTCGCCGGCGGCGTGTCTTCGCTCCATGATGGCACTGTCAGTCTGCACCAGGGCACCTCGGGGCTCAAGAGCGGCGCCGGCGACCTGGCGGCCGGGCAGCGCAAGCTCGCCGGCGGCGCGAACTCCCTGAACGGCGGCGCCGCGCAGCTCGCTACGGGCCTGGGCCAGCTCAAGGACACGACCGCCGCGCTCCCCGCTGATGCCCAGCGGCTGTCCGACGGCGCCGCCCAGGTGGCGGCCGGCAACGCCGCACTGACCACCAAGCTGCAAGGCCTGGCAGGGCAACTGTTATCCGCGGAACAGTCCGCCGCGCAGGCTCAGCGCAGCCGCGTCGCGGCCTCCAACGGCCGGCTGCTGGCCGCCGGAGCGATCAACCAGACGCAGGCTGACGCCATTCTCGCCGACTTCGATGCCAACGCCGCGCCCGCGACTTCCGGCGCGGGGGCCGCCCTCAAAGGCGCCGCGGCCCAGGTCCAGCAACTCGCGGACGGTTCGGCCACCGTCAGTGCGGGGGCCAAGCAGCTGGCCGGGGCGGCCCCGGCCCTCAGCGACGGCGTGGGGAACGCCTCTGCAGGCGTGGACCGGCTCGCCGCCGGAACCGCGGAACTGGCCGGCGGCCAGCGGGACGCCCTGGCCGGCGCGGAAAAACTCGCACAGGGCGCGCAACAGCTCGACGACGGGGCGGCGCAGCTGGAGAGCGGCACGGCAACGGCATCCGACGGCGCCGGAACCCTCGCCGACGAACTCGCCAAGGGCGCCGGCCAGGTCCCCAACCCGGACGACGCACAAAAGAACAGCGTGGCCAAGGTTATGGCCGACCCGGTCGCCGTCAGCAACATCTCCCAGGCCAAGGCGGGCTCCTACGGCGCCGGGCTGGCACCGTTCTTCCTCACCCTGGCCCTGTGGATCGGCGTCTTCATGCTGGTCCAGGCCATGCGCCCGGTCACCCAGCGCGCCCTGGCATCCAACGCGCCAACCTGGAAGATCGCCGTCGGCGGCTGGCTGCCGTTCCTGGCGGTCGCCGCCGTGCAGGCCAGCCTGCTGACCCTCGTGGTGGACGTCGGGCTGGGCCTCAATCCTGCCCACCCGGTGCTTATGTGGGTCCTGATGCTTGCTGCTGCCATGGCGTTCAGCGCCATCATCCAGGGCGTGGTGGCGCTGCTGGGCTCGCCCGGCAAGCTGCTGGTGCTCATCCTGCTGGTCCTGCAACTCGTCTCCTCCGGCGGCACCTTCCCCTGGCAGACCACGCCCGAGCCGCTGCACGTTGTGCACCAGCTCCTGCCGATGGGCTACGTGGTCAACGGCATGCGGCACCTGATCTACGGCGCCGAGCTGACCAGCATCCTGCCCACCATACTGGGCATGGTTGGCTACACTTTGCTGGGACTGGCAATGTCCGCCGTCGCCGTCCGGAAGCACAAGTTCTGGACCCTCAAAACCCTGAAGCCGGAGATCGCCGTATGAGCACCACGCCACGCGCGGAGGCGACCCCCGACGCCGAGGGGGCCAAAAAGCTCCGGCCCGGGCGCACCAATGCGACCAAACAGAAGCTGTTCGACGCGTCGATGGAACTGATCGGCGAGCGCGGGGCCGCGGGCGTGACGGTTGACGAGATCGCGGCGTCCGCCGGCGTCTCCAAGGGCACCGTGTATTACAACTTCGGCAGCAAGTCGGATCTGATCGCGCAGCTCCTGCGGCACGGGGTGGACATCCTCATGGCCCGACTGCTCAGCGTCACGGACGAATCCGCGGACCCGCTGGAGGCAATGGACGAGATGATCGGGCAGGCCATGGACTTCATGGCCGAATACCCGTCCTTCGCCAGGTTGTGGATGAGTGAGAGCTGGCGGACGCCCAGCGAGTGGCAGGAAACCTTCGCCGAGCTTCGAGGCCCGCTCCTCGGAGTGATTGGCGCGGCGATCGAGGCCGTAGCCGCCAAGTACCCTGTGGACCCCGCACTCTCCCGGGGAAGCCTGGAGACCGCAATCTTCGGTGCCTGCTTTGTGGTGGGATTGGACCGCAAGACCTTCCACCCGGAACGGACCCGGGCACAAAGCATCGCCGCAATCATGGCGATCATGCGTGGCTACGTGATGAAGTAGCCCCGTTCGGGGATGATTAGTCACATGCGCCACATGGGTAAAAGCGGCAAGACTGCCATCGGGGCGTTCCTGGCCGCCCTGGCACTGCTGGTGCTGGCCGGCACCACCCTGCACGAGACCGTGGCTCTCTGGTTCCTCGCTGCTTCCGCTGTCGCCTACGTGGCGTGTGTGGCGGAGGTGGTGATCCGACGGCGGCACAAGACGCTGCTGGCGAGCGGGGTGGGCAGCATTCTCTTCATCGCCTTCGGCATTGCGTTCCTGCGCCAATGGGGACTCGCCTTCAACGCCGCCCCGGACGCGCTGTCCGCGCCCGTGGATGCCGAGTATCCGGACCTATACTTCTATCTCTGCGCAGCAGCCGGGGCTGCGACCCTGCTCCTGCTGCTCGCCGGTACAGTCCTGCCCGGCCGAGGCCCGGCACGGCGCACCGGCTTCGCGGCCCGGCGCCCGGCTACGCGCAAGCCCGCTGCCCGGCCTGCTCCCCGTCCCTCGACGTCACGGACCACTGCCCGGCCGGCGGCACCCCGGCCTCCAGTACAGCGGACCGCCGCACCGACCCCGCCTCGCGCCTCCGCCGCACGGACTCCCACTCCCCGGGCGTCGACAGGGCGGACGCCGGCACCGGCGGCCAAGCGGTCGTCGTCGACTGCCAAAGCGTCAGCGAAAGCGCCGGTCAAACCCGCCGCGAAAACACCTGTCCGGCCGCCGGCCAAAGCTCCCACCCGGCGCTGATGACCGCGGCGGCGGCAGCAGTGCGCAGGCGGCAGCGGTGCGCAGCGGCGGCGGCAGCGGTGCGCAGGCATCAGGACGCAGGCTGCTGACGCCGTCGCAGTTCCAGCGGCTCAGAGGTTGCGGGGCCGCTCACCGTGCGGGCCGTCGGTGTCGCGATGCTCCGCCGCAGTTTCTTCCCGGATTCCGGCGGCGTCAGCAGTTCCTGCCGGACGCTCGCGGTCGCTCCGGTCCCGGCGCAGTTCCTCCTGCGGCTGGGCATCGCTCGTCCGGGCGTCACCGCGCTCGGTGGTAACGACGTCCGGATCGACCTCATCGGCCCGACGGAGCTGTTCCTCGGCGCCGGCGCGGGCGGTCTCCGCCTCCTCTTGCGTGCCGCGGGCTTGCATGCGGAGGCGCTCGGCCTCGACTTCAGCGGCTTTGGCATCGGCTTCTGCGCGTGCAGCCTTGGCCTCATGGTCCCTGGCTGCCAACTGGTCGGCCTCTGCCTTCCCACGCATCTCCGCGGCCCGGTTCCGGTCCGCGACGGTCTTGCGCTTGCGGCTGAAGTAGATTGCCACTGCGATGATCGCGAGCACCACCACGACGCCGACGATGATCCCTACGAGCTGTCCTGAATCCACGGTGATCCACCTTTTCCCTCGGTCGCCAAGTAAACGCCATGAGTAAAAGCATTAACAGCATCAGTAAACAACACAATTAGCGGGCTGACTATCGGTCCGCCTGCACGCCGGGCCGCTACTTCTCCCGCGGCACCTTGAAGTGGGTCAAGCGGGCGTCCTGGCCGTCCAACTCGGCCCAGGACTTCTCCGTCTCAAAGACCGAGAGCCCGCTGGTGGGATAGCGGGTGGCCGCATCCATGTAGGCGTCGTGGTTGGAGCCGCGGGAGGCCAGGTGCATGGCGAGGTCCTGCACGCCCGGCATGTGCGAGATCACCATGAGCGTCGTGACGGTGTCCGGGACGTGGTTGATGACCGCAAGCATCCGCAGGGCCGAGGCGCTGTAGAGACCGTCCTCGAGTTTCGGCGTCGGGGCCTTGTCCCCCAGTTCACTGCACACCCAGGTGCACGTCTGCCTGGTCCGCAGGGCGCTGGAGCAAAGGATGAAATCGGGAACCACGCCGTGCTTGACCAGCCATTTCCCGGCCAGCGGCGCCTCCCGGTGGCCGCGCTCTTCCAGCGGCCGCTCATGGTCCGCAACACCGCCCGGCCAGTCGGCCTTGGCATGCCGCATGAGCACCAGACGCTTAATGTGATGGTCACTCATGCCCCAAGCGTAGCCCGGCACTGTCGCGCCCAGCGCTTTCATAACAGCCCCGACCATCGATGCCCGCGCATTGCAGGGCGGTTCCTAGTGTGGGACCGCCGGAAGAGTGCAATGCGTGACGCCCCCGAGATGCCGCTGAAGCGTGCCCGCGAAAGCGAAAGCGCCCGCCCGCCATACAGGGGACAGGCGCTCTGCGACAGGCTGAAGTTAGATGGAGTACTCCGGAGCGGCCCAGACGATGACCTCCGGGTGCTCGTAGAACCGGTAGCCCTGGCCGCGGACCGTCCGCACGGTGTTGGCAAGGCGGCCCAGCTTGGAGCGCAACCGGCGGATGTGCACGTCGATGGTGCGCTCGTTGGGAACCTCTTCGGCGTTACGCCACAGGCCCTCGAGCAGTTCGTCGCGGCCTACGGTGCGGGTGCCGTTCTCCACGAGGTAGTTGAGGAGTTCGAATTCCTTGAAGGTCAGGTTCAGCGATTCGCCGTCGAGCGCCACTTCGCGGCGGGCGAGGTCGATCAGCACGCCGGAGGGGCGCGGATCCTGCGCCTGCTGCAGCCGGGTGTTGTCGGCGCGCTGGCGGGCGCCGGCGGTGGGATCGCCAAAAGTGGACCGGACGACGTCGAGGGCGGAGCCCTGAGCGGAGGCGGGGGCAACGGCGACGGCGGCGTAGCTTTCGGCGCCGGCCACGAGGGACTGTGCATAGGCCCGGATGTCCTGGGCCAGCTTGGCGATGGAGGTGCCGGCGGCAGCCGCGGTTTCCTCATCGATGCCCATGTATAGGACGAAGCCGCGGGCCACGTTATCGCTCGGCACCGGGCGGAGCGGGTTACCGCCCGGCGCAATCACCGGGGTGGGCGCGGTGGCCGGCGCCGATTCGGCGACGGAGACGGCGCGCAACTGGCCGTAGGGGTTGGGGTTATAGCCCTGGCCTGCGTAGCCTGGGGCGGGAAAGCTGTTGCCTGGTCCGGCGGGGACGATGCTCGGCCGGCCGCCAAAGCCCTGGCGGAGGCCGGAGGCCTGTCCGGCCTTGTTGGCGTTACGGACTGAGATGTGGACGTATCCGGATGCAACTGACATGGAATGCTTACCTCAATGTGAATGGCCGTGATCGCGGCTCGAATGCTGATTCCCCACAAACTGGGGAGGGGCGCCCGACACTGGGCTGGGGCGAATGCCTAGAAACGTTCTGGGGTGGAGAAGTTAGGCGTGCATTCGACAACAGCGCATCTCGGTACCAGCTGGTGCGCTGATCCAGGAAGCTGCGGCTGCAGGTGCTGTTGAGTTCTTGTTCACAATTGAAGTGTGCAACGTAACAATGAGAACTTGCAAGTAACAAAGCACCGCGAAGTCCACAACGTGAGACGAAAAGCTGGTTTGTAGCGCAGATCACAATTCCGATCAACCACGCAAAATGCAGTCTATTTGCGGATTTCCGACACCCTGAGGCCAGATTGCCGAAGATTATTCAACCATTCAGCGATTATGGTTTCAATCATTCAATGTGAAGCGAAACTGCGGAATCACGATATCGGCCGCGCACCGTCCCCGCTGTCCACGGAGTGGTCATTCCGCCGGGCTGGACGAGCCCGGCTGCGCCGTCCGCAGCGGCCAGTCAGTTCGTTTGGCCGGTAGCGGTGGCCGCCACGACCGTGACGGCCGAGGCCGTGAAGTTCGCGCCGTCCTTGGCTGCCACGATCCGCACGGTACCGCCGGGGACTATGTCCGCCACGCTCAGCTGGGTGCCGGAGCCCCCGGCTTGCTGGCGCCGCTGCTGCAGATCGCTCACCGCCACGTCGGCGCCCAGGCCGTAGCTGCGCGTGAACCCGTCACCGCTCTTCACCGTGACGCTGGTCGAGCTGACCTCCGTCACGGTCCCGAGCTGCTCGGCCATGGTGGTGTAGGCGCTTCCTTCCAGGACAACATATTCGGCGTGCACCGCTGCGGTAAGAGCGCCCATGCCGCCGGCGGTGAAGCCGCCGGGACCGCCCCGGCCAGGCACTACCCCTCCCGCGGACCCTCCCTGCGGGGACCCGGGCACGCCTTGGGCGCCCAGGCCACGGTCGCCTGGCCCGCGGCCGGCTGCCGCTCCGGCGGCGGTACCCTTGGCCGCGGCCGAACTGGAGGTAAGGGCATACACCCCTACCCCGGCGCCGACGGCCAGGACGGCGGCCGCACCGCCGACGGCGAACCTCCGCTTGAGCGTCCATGGCTTGTCCGCGTACCCACTCCGGGCGGCGCCGCCCGACGCGCCCCACCCTGGGGCAGCGGCCGGCGTCGGCGCCTGCCGGGGCATGCCACGGACCGCGTCGTCGGCCGGGCCGGTCGAAATGGGAGGTGGTGCGCCCCAGCCGGCAGCGGGTGCGGGCGTCTGAGGGTCGTACTGACCGGGCGCGCGGCCGGCTGCGTATGGAGTAGCCACGGGATCCGGCGCCGGCGGGGCGTCGGAACCGGGTTCGGGACTGGGCCGGTTGTCGGCTCCCGGATGCTGACTGCTCATCGTGTTTCTCCTGTCAGACGGGCGGATTTGAGTTGACCCCAGAGTGCTGGGCAATCCTGTGCCGGGGCTGTGCGGGCCGACAGCCGGGCCTGTGACGTTCCGCCGGGATCTATCGCCGGGCAGGTAGCCGCCCCAACCCTGGGGGTGCTCGCTCCCGGACAGGCATCCAGCTGGGTACTCTGAGATTCACAGGTGCCGCACAGGATCCCCAAAGCAGCACCTAACCGGCAGACCGGAGAGTCGTCCCATGGCCACTTCGCACTCCCTGACCAACAACCTTCCGCTGCTCACGCATCCTGACGGATCCCCCATCCGTGCCCTCGTGGTGGACGACGAGCCCAGCCTGTCCGAGCTCATGAGCATGGGCCTGCGAATGGCGGGCTGGTCCGTAGCGGTGGCAGCCGACGGGCCCGAAGCGCTCAAACTGGCCAAGGACATCCGCCCCGACGTCCTGGTGCTGGACGTCATGCTCCCCGGGTTCGACGGCGTCGAACTCCTCAGCCGAATCCGCGCGTTTGCGCCGGAAGTTCCTGCGCTGTTCCTCACCGCCAAAGATGCCGTCCAGGACCGTATAACCGGCCTGGCCGCGGGCGGCGACGACTACGTCACCAAACCGTTCAGCATGGAAGAGGTTCTGCTCCGCCTGCACCGGCTGGTCCAGCGCTCCGGGGTGGCCGCGATGGACACTGCCGAACTCGTGGTGGGCGATCTGGTCCTCAATGTCGACACCCGCGACGTCACTCGGGCCGGCGAGGAACTACATCTGACCGCCACCCAGTTCGAGCTGCTCCGCTATCTGATGGAAAACCCCAAACGCGTCATCAGCAAGGCACAGATCCTGGACCGGGTCTGGGACTATGACTTCGGCGGTCAGGCGAACATCGTGGAGCTGTACATTTCCTACCTCCGCAAAAAGATCGATGCCAACCACGTGCCGATGATCCACACCGTGCGCGGCGCCGGCTACGTCTTGAAACCGGCGGACTGATCCGTGCCCACACTTTCCGGCGTGGCACCTGGATCCGGGCACGACTGGCGCAACCCGTCCACCTGGCATCTGCGCACTCGGCTGGTCCTCGTCACCATGGCGCTCCTCGTGGCCATCTGCGGCGCGGTGGGGGTGGTCAGCTACGTCTCCATGGACCTTTTCCTGACCCATCAGCTCGATGAGCAGCTCGGCAACGCGTCGCACCGTTCGAGCGAGTTCGGCCGGCCCGCGCCCGGCAACGGGGGCGGCCGCCCCGACCCGCTTGACGCGCGGGGCCAGGGTGTCGGCACCCTCAATGCCCGGGTGCTGGGCGGTGTCGTAGCAAGCGCCGGTTTCCTCGCCGGGGATGCCACCCTCAAGTCCCTCTCCCCCGACGACGACTCAATTCTTCTGGCGCTCACCCGCAACGGCGTGCCCGTGGACCGGACCCTCTCGGCCGGCGCCTACCGGCTCACGGCCGTGCGGGCACCCTACGGCGACATCATTGTCACCGGACTGCCGCTGACAGAGAAGGAAAACACGCTGGCCTCGCTCGTCTGGACCATGGTGGTGGTCTCCGCGGGCGGGCTCGTGGTGATCGGTCTGGCCGGCACGACCATCATCCGCCGGACCATGAAGCCGCTGGAACAGCTCTCCGAGCTGGCCACCAAGGTATCCCGCCTCCCGCTGGACGCCGGCGAAGTGGCGCTCGGGGTGCGGGTCCCGCCGTCGGCTGCCCACCCGGGAACGGAGGTGGGCAGCGTGGGCTACGCGCTGAACCAGATGCTGGACAACGTCTCCAACGCCCTGGAGGCACGGCAGGAGAGCGAGATGAAAGTCCGGCAGTTCGTCGCCGATGCCTCGCATGAGCTCCGCACCCCGCTCACGGCGATTCGCGGCTATACGGAGCTGATGCGGATGACTGAACACTTCACGCCCGACGGCGAAAAGTCACTGGCCCGCGTGCAAAGCCAGTCCGTGCGGATGACCACCCTCGTGGAGGACCTGCTGCTGCTGGCCCGACTGGACGAGGGGCAGCCGCTCAAGGTCACCGACGTCGACCTCACCCGGCTCGCCATCGAAACGGTGAGCGACGAAAAGGTCATGGCCCCGGACCGCATCTGGCAGCTCGAACTCCCGGACGAACCCGTGGTGGTGCGCGGTGACACCACCCAGCTCCACCAGGTTCTTGCCAATCTGCTTTCGAATGCCCGCAAGCACACGGAACCCGGGACGAAGGTGGTCACAGGCGTGATGCGTTCAGCTGACGGCAGCGCCGTGGTCACTGTCACGGATAACGGCAGCGGCATCGCCCCGGAATTCATCGGCCGGGTCTTCGCCCGCTTCGCGCGGGCCGACGCCGCACGCACCAATCCGGCGGACGGTCCCGCGGCGGTTGCCGCCGTCGCGACGGCGGGGCCACGGTCCGGGGGCACGACGGCGGGGCCACAGTCCGGGCCGGCCGGCCGCGCCGGTGCAGCTTCAGGCGCTGCCCGGCTTCCCGCCGGCCGTGCGGCCACCGCCGGAGCTCCGGCGTCCGAGGGCACCAGCGGGCTGGGCCTGTCCATTGTCCAGTCGATCGTGGAGGCCCACGGGGGGACCGTCGAGGTCACGTCCCGTCCGGGCCGCACAGAGTTCGCCGTCAGGCTGCCGTCCGCACCGCCCGCGGCCCGACTGTTTAACCAGCCTCGCTGAGCCCGCCACTAACGTGGGCCCGGCGAGAACAGGACGCAAGACTCCCCCCGGTACCGTCTGAAGCGGCTGTCCGGGGAGAAGCCAGCCCCGCCTAGTTCCTGATGCCACCGTGGCCGCGGCAGGCACCCTGGCGAGTCGTTCCCGGCCAGGGGTAGCCGTCATTGCAGATGATGCCTCCGTACCGCGGGGCCTCGGGGACCGCAGGGGGCACGTAAGCCGGCGGCGCGGCCGGCGCCGGCGGGACGTACGCTGGCGGGGCTACGGGAGCCGCGACCTCGGCCGGTACCACTACAACCTGCGATGGCGTCGGCGTTGGCGTGGGGGTCGGCGTGGCCTCCACGATGTGCCTGACGCCGAGCTTCACGGTGGAGCCCTTGGCTACCTGGGCATCCGCGGCGGGATCCTGGGTAATGACCTGCCAGTTGCTTTTGACGATGACCGATTTGCCGGCGTCGATGTCCTTCGCTTCGGCCTTCAGGCCGAGATCCTTTAGCTGGTCGGTGGCTTTGTCCAGGGTCTGCCCCACGACATTGGGGACAGTGATCGAGGCGACGGCTGCTGCGGTTGCGGTTGGTTCGGCCTGCTGTGCGGAAGCCTGCGTGCTGCAGCCTGTCAGCATGAGACCGGAGAGCATGACAAATACCAGTGTTTTCTTCAAGATTTCCCCCAACGAATTACGGCGCCTAGAACTGGGGCCGCTGATAATAAATTACCAGCTTTGGGGCGTGACGAAGTTTCGTGACAGCCCTTACCGATTGGGCCTGCATCTCGCGCGTAGGCCCCCTGTCGCCTGCTCACGCGACCGCCCGGGAACGGGTTTGCCAGAGAGCGGCCCCGCCACCATGCGATGGCAGTCAGCTAAGCGGACCGGAGCCCTTAAGGCGCAGGCACGACCGTCCCTACCCGCTGGGCAGTTTCTTGCACAGCCCGCACACAGCTTGAGCCCATCGGCCTCATATGGGGCACCGGGAAAGTTGGGCTATGACGTTCACAGACCAGGCCACAGGAAGCCCGTACCGGCCCTCGGCGACGCCGGCCGGTCCGGCGTCGGCCCCCGCCCCGTCCGGACTGGGCCCGGCCGGACTGGCCTTGGACGAGGCCCTCTCGGGAGCGCTGCCGGGCCCGCTGGGCGCGCTGACTCGCGCCGGCGGGCGGCGCTCAGCCGTTGACACCCGGACCGGCACCGCGGTGCTGGACGTCACCATCCCGGTCTTCAACGAGGAGCGGGACCTGGAGGCCTGCCTGCGACGGCTCCACGCCTACCTGCGTGACGCCTTCCCGCACCCGTTCCGGATTACCGTGGCGGACAACGCCAGCACCGACGGCACCCTCAGGACGGCCGAACGCGTGGCCCGTGAGCTCCGCGAAGTGAACGTGGTCCACATGGTAGAAAAGGGCCGCGGGAACGCACTGCGCAAGGTCTGGCTCGCGTCGCCGTCGCCGGTCCTGGCGTACATGGACGTGGACCTGTCCACCGATCTGGCGGCGCTCGGCCCCCTCCTTGCCCCGCTGATTTCCGGCCATTCCGACCTGGCCATCGGGACCCGGCTGACCCGCAACTCGCGGGTAGTCCGCGGGCCCAAACGGGAGTTCATCTCGCGCAGCTACAACCTCCTGCTGCACTCCTTCCTGGGTGCGCACTTCAGCGACGCGCAGTGCGGCTTCAAGGCGATCCGGGCGGACGTGGCCCGGCAGTTGCTCCCTTACACTTTGGACAACGCCTGGTTCTTTGACACCGAGCTCCTGGTCCTGGCCGAGAAGTGCGGCCTGCGCGTCCACGAAGTCCCGGTGGACTGGACCGACGACCCGGATTCCAGCGTGGACATCGTCCAAACCGCGCTCGCGGACCTGCGCGGCATGGCCAGGCTCAGCCGGGACCTGGTCTCCGGCCGGATTCCCGTTCCCGAACTGCGCGCAGCCCTGGCCCGCGGCCCTCTCCCGGCCTCCTCACGCGGCCAGGAACAAAGCCCCGGCGGGAGTCTCTTCGGGCAGCTCGTCCGCTTCGGCAGCATCGGTGTGGCCTCGACCCTGGCATACCTGCTGATCTTCCTGTTCTGCCGCGGCATTATGGACCCACAGCTGGCCAATTTCCTCGCTTTGCTCATCACCGCCGTAGCCAACACCGCAGCCAACCGGCGCTTCACGTTCGGTATCCAGGGCAGCAGCCAGGCCGTGCGCCACCACTTTGAGGGACTGCTGGTCTTCGGAATCGGGCTGGCCCTGACCTCCGGGGCGCTCCTCCTGGTCCACGCCTCCGGCGGGACTCCGGACCGCTGGCTTGAACTGATCATGGTCACCGCCGCCAACCTGGCCGCCACGGCCGTCAAGTTCCTGCTCTTCCGGCTGGTCGTCTTCCGGCGCCGGGCCAGCTCCGACCTACCGGTGCCCGACGCCGCCGACGCTTCCCTCCCCCACACAGAAACGGCCCAGTAAATGACCGCCACGATCAGCCCCACCCCCGGTGCCCAGCCAAGCCCCGCCTGGGCACCCGGCGACACCGCGACGGCCCAGCCGACAACAGATCGTCCGGCCGAGTCCCAGCCCACAACACCCGGGCCGCCCGCAGCCCGGGGACGCCGCGAGCGCCTACTGTTCGGACCGCAGCCACGGTGGGTGCGCCCGTCGGCAGCCCTGCTTCTGGCCGTCACCGCCGTGTTGTACCTGTGGAACCTGGAAGCCACCGGCTACGCCAACTCCTTCTACGCGGCGGCGATCCAGGCAGGGACCAAGGACTGGACGGCGCTGCTATTCGGCTCACTCGACGCCGGCAACGCCATCACCGTGGACAAGCCCCCGGCCGCGCTCTGGATCCCGGCCCTCGCAGGACGCATCTTCGGCTTCTCGGCACTGAGCATGCTCATTCCCCAGGCGCTGATGGGAGTGGCCGCCGTCGGACTTCTCTACCTGACCGTCAAGCGGGTGTCCGGGCCGGCGGCCGGCCTGCTCGCCGGCGGAGCCCTGGCGCTGACCCCGGTGGCGGCCGTGATGTTCCGGTTCAACAACCCGGACGCTATGCTCACCCTGTGCCTGGAGCTGGCCGCCTACCTCACCACCCGGGCCATCGAAAAGGCCGGCTGGAAGTGGCTCGCCGCGGCCGGCGCGGTGATCGGGCTGGCGTTCCTGTCCAAGATGCTGCAGGGCTTCCTGATCGTGCCCGGGCTGGCTCTGGCCTACCTGTGGGCAGCATCGACCACCCTCCGCCGCCGGCTCCTGCATCTGTTGGGCGCCGCCGCCGGGATCGCCGTCGTTGCCGGCAGCTACGTGGCCCTGTTCCAGCTGACCCCGGCCTCGGCCCGGCCGTACATGGCGGGGTCGAAGACCAACAGCTTCCTGGAACTCACCTTCGGCTACAACGGCCTGGGCCGGATCACCGGGTCCGTCGGGGGCATACCCGCCGGAGGCGACTTCGGGGGCAACGTGGGCGGCAACTTCGGCGGCAACTTCGGCGGGAACGCCGGCGGCCCGGGCGGCACCGGGAACACCGGGTTCGGCAGCACGGCCGGGATCACGCGGATGTTCGGGACCAGTTTCGGCGGCGAGGTGTCCTGGCTGCTGCCGGCGGCGCTGATTCTGCTGCTCGCCGGGCTGTGGTTCACCCGGCGCGAGGCCCGCACCTCACGAACCCGTGCGGCGCTCCTGCTGTGGGGCGGCTGGCTGGTTGTCACGGCCGTCATCTTCAGCTTCATGAGCGGCACCGTGCACCCGTATTATGCCGTGGCACTGGCTCCGGCGGTCGCCGCCCCGGTGGGTATCGGCGTCGCCGAATTGTGGCGGGGCCGCGCCTACTGGCCGGCGCGGATCATCCTGGCGGTGACGGTGCTCGCCAGCTCGGCCTGGTCCGCGGTCCTCCTGGGCCGCGACCCCGCCTGGCTTCCCGGGCTACGCGTCCTCGCCGTCGTGCTGGGCGTGCTGGCTGCCGCGGCGCTGCTCCTGCGGGTTGACGGTCTGGCGGCGCTCCCGGCCCGGCTCCAAAGGACAGCCACGGCCGGCATCGTGATCCTCTCCCTGCTGGCCGGCGGGCTGGGGACCACCGCCTGGACGCTGGCGACCACCGCCCAGCCGCACTCCGGTTCGATCCCCACGTCCGGGCCCGCCGCCTCCACTATGGGAGGCGGTTTCGGGGCGGCCGGCCGGGCCGACGGCGACCGCTCGTTCGGCGGCATCAGCGGGGCCCCCGAACGTGCTGCCGGCGGTGCCCCCGGCGGCGAAACGGCCTCGCCGGAGCTGGCCGCACTGTTGAAGTCCTCCGGCGCCAGGTGGTCCGCGATTGTCTCCGGCGCCACCCAGGCCGCTAGCCTGGAACTCGCCACCGGCACCAGCGTGATCGCACTCGGCGGCTGGAACGGCGGCGACCCCTACCCGACACTCGACCAGTTCAAGGCCATGGTGGGCAGCGGCGAGATCGGCTACTTCATCTCCGGCGGCCGGATGGGCGGCCTTGGCGGGGGCCGCGGCGGCAATTCCGAGGTCGCCGCGTGGGTAGCGGCCAACTACCGGGCCCAGACCGTAGGCACCGCCACGGTCTACAAGCTGGGGGTCTAGGCCGCCATGACCCACACCTTGAATCCCCGCCACGCCGACGCGGAGTCACCAGTCGCCGGCAGCCGTCGCGTCGACGCCCGTCGCAGCGGCACCCGGAACCTGCGGCCACGACTGGAACTGGCGGCCCTGCTGCTGGCCACGGCCGGACTGTACCTGTGGAACCTCGGCGCCTCCGGCTGGGCCAACGCTTTCTACTCCGCCGCGGCACAGGCCGGCTCGCAGGATTGGGCGGCCTGGTTCTTCGGCTCCTCCGATGCCGCGAACGCCATCACCGTGGACAAGCCGCCGGCGTCGTTGTGGGTGATGGGGCTGTCTGTACGTCTCTTCGGCCTGAGCTCCTGGAGCGTCCTGGTCCCCCAGGCACTCATGGGGGTCGGCACCGCTTGGCTGGTCTATCTGGCGGTCCGCCGGGCCGCCGCCCCCGCAACGGCCGATGCACGACTGGCCCACCGCGCCGGGCTGCTCGCCGGAGCTGTCATGGCACTGACCCCGGTGGCCGTGCTGATGTTCCGGTTCAACAACCCGGACGCCCTGCTGGTGCTACTGATGACCGCGGCCGCCTACGCCGTGCTGCGCTCCATCCAGGACGCCCGCCTGCGCTGGCTCCTGTTCGGCGGGGCGCTCCTGGGCTTTGGCTTCCTTACCAAGCAGCTGCAGGTCCTGCTGGTTGTCCCCGGTTTCGCCCTGGCCTACCTGGTGGCGGCACCGGTGGGGCTGGGCAGACGCCTCCTGCACCTCCTCGCCACGGGCGCGGCCATGGCCGTCGCGGCCGGCTGGTGGCTGGCCGCCGTCGAACTCATCCCGGCAGCGGACCGACCGTACATCGGCGGCTCGCAAAACAACTCCATCCTGGAACTGACTCTCGGCTACAACGGCCTGGGCCGGCTCAACGGCGACGAAACCGGGAGCGTGGGCGGCGGCAATGCCTGGGGTACCCCTGGACCGTTCCGGCTCTTCAACAGCGACTTCGGCGGCCAGATCGCCTGGCTGCTGCCCGCGGTGCTGCTGCTCGGGGCGGGACTGCTCTGGCTCGGAAGGCGGGCCCCGCGGACCGACGCCGTGCGGGCCTCGGTCATCATCTGGGGCTCCTGGGTGGCGGTCACCGGCCTGACGTTCAGCCTCATGGCCGGGATCATCCACCCGTACTACATGGCGGCGCTGGCGCCCGGCATCGCGGGGCTCGCGGGGCTGGGCGGGGTGCTGCTCTGGCAGCGCCGGGACCAGCGCGCGGCGGCTACGGTGCTCGCCGCGGCCCTCCTGGCGGCCGGGGCGATGGCCGCCGAACTCCTTGGCCGCACGCCGGCATACGTTCCATGGCTGCGTTGGGTGATCCTGCTGGCCTCGCTCGCCGCCGCCGGCGCGGTGCTGGCCTCCGCGGTGCCGGGCTTCAAGGCGGCAGGGCTCAGGCCGGGCGGCCCGGCGGCCTATGGGCTGGTGGCGCGCACGACGGCGGTGCTCGCTGTCGCCGCCGCCCTGGCCGGACCCGCTGTCCTACTCGTTGTCGACCGCCTCGACCGCTCACAGCGGCTCGATCGTGAGCGCCGGTCCGGCAGTGGCCGCCCGGGGCGGGGCCGGGTTCCCGGCGGTCCTTGGCGGCGTCGGCGCGTTTGGCGGCACCCCGGGAGTGAACCTCAACGGCGCGTCCACCGGTGCCGGGCGGAGGCGCGGCGGGCGGAATGGGTGGCCTGCTCGGGGCCAGCACACCGTCCGCTACCCTCGCGACGGCGTTGCAAGCAGGCGCCGGCAACTTCACCTAGGCCGCCGCCGTCGTCGGATCCAACAACGCCGCCGGCTACCAGCTGGCCACCGGGCTGCCCGTGATGGCCGTGGGCGGGTTCAACGGCACCGACCCTGCCCCAACGCTCAAGCAATTCCAGCAGTACGTGGCCGATTGGAAAATCCACTACTTCATTGCGGGCCGCATGATGCAGGGCCAAAGCGGTTCCGACGACGCCGCGCGGATCGCCTCCTGGGTGGCAGCCAACTTCGACGCCCAGACCATCGGCGGGACCAGCGTGTACCTGCTGGCAGGGTAGGCGGGCGCGGGGTATGCGGGGACCGCGCACCCGCCGATTCGACGGTTCCGTGCAGACTCGACGTTCGGCAACGTGCACCGGGCGGGGTCCCGTCGAACTGGCCGCCCAGGCCTCGCCATAGGACAAGCCGCCACGCCGCTTCCAGGAGACGTCGTTACCGAAATGTGACTTCTGGCTCGAAGTCAGGTACCGTTTTAGGGTGCGCCAGTCGATCTGGCCGCACATCCGGACTTACGCCACACTCTGCCGCTTCCCGGATTCCGATGGACCAGGCAGAGACGGGGGACCCAGAGTTCCCGGGCATCCTGCATCCATGCACCCTTAGGGTCGAGCCGCCACGACGCGATTCCGTGCGGCCGGATTTCACATCCGAACCCGACAGCTACTCCGTAGGCGTTGAGAGGCGAATATGACTGACTTTAAGGCACAATCACGCCCAGAAGGCACTGAACAGACGTTCGAAGCCGATGCCGCGCGCCACCGCGCCGAGCCGGCACCGCGCCCGGCCGGGCCCCGGCCCGCTGGCAAAGGCAAACGTGCCCGGCCCGCCGTCGGCGTACCGTCCAAAGGCAAGCGCGCCCTCGTCGTGGCCACCGCCCTCGCGGTGCTGCTCGGAGTCGGAGCCGCGGGTCAGGCCTCCGGCACCGCGCCCCACCCGGCCGAAGCCTCCAAGGCGGCTTCGATGCAGCTTCTGGACCTCGAACGGCTCGGCAGCAACATCCCTGCATCCCCCTCCGCAGTCAGCGTGGAGGCACAGGCCTCCGAGAACAAGCCCGCCGAAGCTCCCGCCCCGGCAGCACCGCCGGCCCCTGCCCCGGCTCCTATCGCTCCGCCGGCCCCGGCCCCTGTCGCTGCCCCGGCCCCCGCGGCTCCGCCGGCACCGGTGCAGCCGGTCGCCGTCGACGATCCCGCCGGCGCACAGGCGTATGCCGCCGCGCAGCTGCCGGCCCACGGCTGGGCGGCAAGTGAGATGCAGTGCCTGCTGAAGCTATGGACCAGGGAATCCGACTGGAGGACCACCGCCACAAACGCCAGCAGCGGCGCCTACGGCGTGGTCCAATCCCTGCCGGCCGAAAAGATGGCCAGCGCGGGACCGGATTACCTGACCAACTACCGGACCCAGATCAACTGGGGCCTGCAGTACGTTCAGGAGCGCTACGGCTCACCGTGCGGCGCCCTGAACTTCCACTATGCGAATAACTGGTACTGAGCCGCACTGCCGGAAGCCTATAAACCGATGGCGAGGCCCTGGATCCACCGGATCCGGGGCCTCGCGTGTGCCCGCCCGGGGCGACGCCCCCGGGGAGCGGGCGGTCAGCCGTTCGGGCGGCTGGGGATGTACTGCACAGCCCATTTGTTGCCGTCGGGGTCGGCGAAGTAGACGAACTGCCCCCAGTCCTGGACGTCGACGTCGCTGACGTCCACGCCGTTGTCCTTGAGCTGCCGGTGGGCGGCCTGGATGTCGCTGACCACGAGTTGCAGGCTGGGGGCGGTGCCGGGCGGGGCATCGGTGAGGCCCTCGCCAATAGCAATCGAGCAACCGGAGCCCGGCGGCGTCAGCTGGACAAACCTCATGCTGTCCGAGGGGCGCTCGTCGTAGTCGGCGTTGAAGCCCACCTTGTTTACGTAAAAATCTTTGGCTCGGTCCACATCGGACACGGGGACCAACACGAGTTCAAGTTTCCAGTCCATGGGCTCAGGCTAGACCCCGGCGCAGTCCACGGGAACCCCACGCTGTTGCTTAGACGGCGATGCCGTACAGCCTGTCGCCGGCGTCGCCCAGGCCGGGGACAATGTAGGACTTCTCGTTGAGCTTCTCGTCGATCGAGGCCAGCACTATAGTCACGTTGGCGTCCGAGAGCTCCTCTTCCAGCTTAGCCAGACCCTCCGGTGCGGCCAGCAGGCAGATGCAGGTAACGTCCGAGGCGCCGCGCTTGAAGAGGAACTTGATCGCCTCTCGCAGCGTGCCGCCGGTGGCGAGCATCGGGTCCAGGACGAAGATCTGCCGGTCGGTCAGATTCTCCGGCAGACGCTCGGCGTAGGTGATGATGTCCAGGGTCTCCTCATCGCGGGCCATGCCAAGGAAGCCCACCTCGGCGGTGGGGACAAGCTTGGTCATGCCTTCCAGCATGCCGAGTCCCGCCCGCAGGATGGGGACCACCAACGGGGTGGGCTTGGTAAACGCCGTGCCGATGGTGGTGCTGACCGGCGTCTCGATGGTCACCGGTTCGGTGCGGACGTCCCGGGTTGCCTCATAGGCCAGGAGCGTGACGAGCTCCTCCGTGAGTTGGCGGAAGACCGGGGACGGGGTGTTTTTGTCCCTCAGAACGGTGAGCTTATGGGCGACCAGCGGGTGGTCCACAACAAGAGTGCGCATGGGTAAAAACTATCACCCGGATGCCGGCGGCCCCCGGCCTGGCCGCCGTTACCGGCGTCGGCTGCCCCGCTCTGGCCGGCGGTCCCTGGGGGGCCGGCACGGCCGGTCGCTGCGGCGCCCTCGCGGCGGTCCAAGGAAGCCCCGCCCAGTGGGTGCACCTCGTAGTCAAACGTCGGCGCCGGACCGGCATGCTGCCGGTGCCGCAGCACATGGAAGAGCCTGTGGGCCAGGATCACGATCCCCACCCAGCCCAGTCCCAGCACCCAGCCGATAATGACATCGGTCATCCAGTGGTGGCCCAGAAAGACCCGGCTCATGCCCATCGCAAAGATGAAGATCACACCGGCCGTGATCAGGCCCACCCGGGCCAGGGTGCGGTTGACCTGCAGGCAGGCGAGATACACCACCAGCCCGATCACCACAGTGGTGTTCAGGGTGTGACCACTGGGGAACGACGGCGAGTTCTCGTAGGGCGGCACCGCATCGGCGTGGTCCGGCCGGGTCCGCCCGATCAGTTTCTTGCCCAGGGCGGTGGCGGTGACCGAGACGGCGGCGGCGCCTCCGATCAACAGCAGCGGCCGCCAGGTCCGCGAGACCCAGATCAGCCACGCAGTCAGGACGCTCGCGAGGATGGGCATGCCGATTCCGCCGCCAATGTTCGTGAAGCCGGTGACGAACGAGTCCAGGCCGGGACTGCGCAGCTGTTCCATGAACGCCAGCATGGGCTTGTCCAGGTTCGCCAGGCCGGCGGAGTCCACGACGTTGTCATAGACCTCGGCGCTCAGCAACGCCATCACTACAACCACGACGCCGCCGATCAGCATCGTGATCCACAAGGCTGCGTATGGCACGACCCATTTTCCCCAGCGCCGCGTCAGCCAACTCTCAGTCCTGGTGGTCATTGCCGTCTCCCGACTTCCTGGTGCGCCTCGCCAAGGTGCACAGTGTGCTTAGGATTCATAGCGTCGAAACTATCATTGACCCATGACAACCCCCGAGCCCCGCCATGTCGAATGGATGGGCCTGGCCCTCGGCGAAGCACGCCGGGCCCTGGCCACGGCGGATGTGCCGATCGGCGCCGTCGTGATCGGGCCGGACGGCTCGGTGGTCGGTACAGGGCGCAATGAGCGCGAGGCGCTCGGGGACCCGACGGCGCACGCCGAGATGGTGGCGATCCGGGAAGCTGCCGCCCGGCTGCGCGCGCGCCACGCGCTGGAGGGCCAGGACGACGACGGTTGGCGGCTGGCGGACTGCACCCTGGTGGTCACGCTGGAGCCCTGCGCAATGTGCGCCGGGGCCGTGGTGCTGGCCCGGATTCCCCGGATAGTTTTTGGCGCCTGGGATGAGAAGGCCGGGGCCGCCGGCTCCGTGTTCGACATTCTCCGCGAACGCCGGCTCAACCATTGGGTGGAAGTGTACGCCGGGGTCCGGGAGCCCGAATGTGCGGCGCTGCTTCGGGATTTCTTCGCCGGCCACCGCGGCGCCTGAGGCTGTAATTCGTCCGGCCGCCGGTCCGTTACCGTTCGGCCGTCGCCGTCGTGGACGGCGTCCGGCCGCCGGTCCGTTACCGTTCGGCCGTCGCCGTCATGGACGCCCGCAGCGCATCGATCCGCTTCTGCCGTGATGCCGGCGAGTCCAGGCTATAGGCCCGGAAGTCGCCCAGGTCTTCCCTGATCCAGGTCTCCAGCTCGGCGATCCGGCGGGCCACGGCGGGAGTGGACTCCCCGAAGAGCCATGCGGCGATCCGCTCCCGGTCAGTGTCGTATTGCCACAGCCCGATGATCCGGCCACGGTCAAGGATGGGGTGGTCCGGCAGGTCCGCCTGCAGCGCGAGCGACCCCAGCGCCGCCTTGCCCTGGTCCTCCCCTGCGAGCAGTTCCGAGGCGTTCCGGCGCAGCAGCACCAGCGAATCGCTCCCGGCGAGCAACTGGATTTGCTCCTCGGCGGGTTCCTCGAAGGCGGCGAGGAGGTCGACGTCGTCGGGCAGCATCCAGAGCGGGCCGCTCCCGGCGACGCCCGTCGCGGTGGGGACCTCCACGGCGCCGGCCGCGGCGAGCGCGGTCTTACTCTGCACGACCGTGAAGCCTGTGAACCACTGCGACTGCTTGAAGGTGGCCCCGCCGGTCCAGCCGAGGTAGCGCCGGACCAGCTCGGCGCGGATCTCCTCGTCGGTGAGCTCGCTCGGGCGGAGACCCCACGGCGCATAGGCGTAGCGCTGCTGGTCGAGCCGGCCGCCGGCGGGGACGCGGCGGATCCGTCCGTCGGCCTGAAGGATGCCGAGCGCGGTGGGCAACGTGGTGGTGGCGCCCTTCTTCTTGCCCTCCTCGCCGAGGTTGCGCACCGAATCGCCTAGTTCGTCCTTGAGCTGCCGCGGGTCCAGCGGCACCCCGGCTTCGGTGAGGGTGTGCAGTACCTGCTCCTCGAGCAGCGCGATTTCGCCGCGGTCCACCCCGAGCCGGCCCACCACCTTGAACGTGGCCTCGGCCGGATCCCGTCCCAGGCGCAGCGCCCAGGCGAAGTCGTCCCGGCCCAACACATAGGTGCAGCCGCGCGCCGTCGGCAGTTCCAGGACCCGGTGGGCCAGGACGTCGGCGTCCACCTGCGAGCGCCGGATGCCGGCGCGGGCGAAGAGCGTGAGGTAGGGGTTGGCGCCGCCCACGGACCGCGCCCAACCGGCCCGGGGCAAAGACCTGCTCCGCGGTGCAGCCAGCCAAGGAGCCGTCCAGTCCCTGCCGGTGCCAGGACCAGGCGCGGAGCCGGTCGGGCGTGAGGCTCTCGGCGGGCGGCAGCTGCACGGTTACGGGCTGGGTCGTCATGGGGTCATTCTCCACCAGCTTCCCCGGCGTGGGTATTGATCCTGGCGTTACGTTTGCCGCGGCGGTCCCCCGGAGCCGCCGGTTTCGAGGATCGCCAGCACTGACCGCGCGGTGGCGTCCCAGCCGGGGAGGCGCTCCCGCGCCGCCCGGGCGGCGGACCGCCATTGGGCGCGCAGTTCCGGTTCGTTAAGCCAGCGGCGCAGCACGGCTGCGAGCGGCGCCGGGTCTTCGGCGAGCACGACGGCGACGCCCGGTAGTGGTGACGTTCCGGCTTCGGCGGCCGGGGCGCCCGCGGGCTGGTTGGACGCAGCGGCCGCAGGCTGGTTGGACGCAGCGGCCGCAGGCTGGTTGGACGCAGCGGCCGGAGCGCCCGCGGCGAGGGCCTCAACGGCTCCCGTACCCTGCCGCACGATCACCGGAATGCCGCGGGCCAAGGATTCGGTGACCACCAGCCCATAGGTCTCGGCCCGCGAAATCAGCAGGCTGAGGTCAGCGGCGGCCCATTCGGCGTCCAGCCCGGCTCCGCGCAGCTCCCCCGGCAGGCCCACGCGTCCGGCCACGCCGAGGTGCTCCGTCTCCCGCCGGAGCAGGGCGGCGTACGCGGGATCTGCCGTGTCCGAGCCCGCGAGGGTGGCCGTCCAAGCCAGGTCCGTGAGCCCGGACAAGGCGTGCAGCAGCAGCAACTGGTCCTTGTTGGGCAGCAGTACGGCGAGTGCCAGCAGGTGCGGCGGCTCGGAACCGACGGCCAGCGGAGCGGGCTCGGTGCCGGGGAGCGCGACCCCGATACTGTCCAGCCCGCCCAGCCGGTCCGGCCGGTGCCGCTCCCGCAGGTCCGCCGCGCCCGTGCCGCTGATGCAGATGACCCCGGCTGCGGCCTGCAGGGCGCGGCGTTCCAGTTCCGGGTGCCCGGCCAGGGGCATGTGCAGCAGGATCCAGGCCGGCATCCCGGCCGCGGCGGCCGCTTCCAGTTCGTCCGGCGCTCCGCAGGCCACCAGGCTGTCCACGATCGTGACCCGCCCGGCGTCGGCGGTTTCGTTGAGCAGCCGCCCCAGTCCCCGACGGTCCTCCGGGCTGCCGACCGGCCAGTCGCCGTCGACCCCGCTCGACTCTGCAGCCACGCCGAGGTCCGCCAGTGCCCGGACCAGGGCGGCGTTGTAGACGTTGCCGCCGGAGTTGTGGCGCACGTTGCCGGGCAGCAACAAGCGGACGCCGGTTACCTCCACGGGGCTGCTAGCCGGCGTCGAACTCGAGCGAATAGCTGGCCCAGGCGTCCGGGGTCTCGCGCAGGGTGACGTCGATGCCCGCCAGTGCCTGCCCGTCCTGGCCGGCGCGGATCTTGGTGGCAAGGGCGTCCGTGATGTGCTGGGCCAGGGCCTCGGTGGTGCTGAGTTTGCCGGCGAAATCCGGGTGCTCGTCGAGGTTTTTGTAGTTCAGCTCGGCCAGGACGGCGTCCAGCACGTCGCCGGCTTCGCCGATGTCCAGCACGATCGAGTCCTCGTTTAGCGTCCGACGGCGGAAGGTCGCCTCGGTGACGAAAGTGGCCCCGTGCAGGCCCTGCGCGGGGCCGAAGGCGGGGCGCGGCAGGCTGTGAGCGATCATGAAATTGCGGCGGACGGTCAGGCTGAACACGGGTTACCTCGTAGTTTCTGTTGCGGGGGCGGGATCTTCCGCGGAGGGGTATCCGATGACGTGGCAGAGCGCGTCCAGGCTGCCGTCGGAGAGCCGCTGGACGACGTCGGGCAGCTCGCTGAAGCCGGAGGTGCCGGTGAGGAAGGTGTCGAAGACCGGATCGCTGAGCAGCGAGACCGCGAGTTTGAGCCGGTCCGCGTTGGTGCGGCGATGGCGGCGGGCGCGGGCGACGACGCCCACCTGGCTGGCGCGGATGGAAAGCCTCCGGGCGTGGAAGTCCTCGCCGAGCGGCAGGGTGACGTTGCGGTCCGCGTACCAGGACATCTCGATGATCTCCCCCTCGTCGCCCACCAGCTGCAGGGCGCGTTCGAGGCCGGACTGCGCGGCGGAGCAGTGGATCACGATGTCGCAGTCCGGCAGCGCGTCGTCGGGGTGGCTGAAGTCGATGCCGAGGGTCTGGGCGAAGGCGCGCTTGGCCGGGTCGACGTCGATCAGCTGCAGCCGGCCCAGCGGGAATGTTCCCAGCAGTTGGGCGACCATGCCGCCCACCAGCCCGGCGCCGATCACGGCCACGCGGTCACCGAGCCGGGGACCGGCCTCCCAGAGCGCGTTGACGGCGGTTTCCACGGTGCCGGTCAAGACCGCGCGGCGGGCGGGCACATTGTCCGGCACCTCCGTGAGGTATTCGACCGGGACGACGTAGCGGTCCTGGTGCGGGTGCAGACAGAAGATTGTCTTGCCCAGCCAGTCCGCCGGGCCGTCCTCGACGACGCCGACGGAGAGGTAGCCGAACTTCACCGGCGACGGGAAGCTGCCCGCCTGGTGCGGCGCCGCCATTTCCTTGGCAACGCACTCCGGGACCCGGGCGTTGTGCACCACCATTTCCGTGCCCTTGCTGATGCCGGAGTAGAGCGCGCGTACGAGGGCTTCGCCGGGGCCGGGCGGCGGCAGTTCCTCGCGCCGGAGTTCGCCCTTCTCCGGGCCGACGGTCCAATATGCGGTTGCGATGACAGGTACTTGGCCGGCGTTGTTTGAAGTGCTCATCTTGCTGTCGAATCTAGTGCCGCGCGCGGCCCGGGGGAAGCTTTGGCGTTGCGGACGGGCCGAGTCGACGGTCTTGCAGCCGGTCCTGGGGCGGTCTCTGGGCCGCCGGGCCACCGGGTGAGCCCTCGTTTTGGGGTTGAGCGCCTTGCTCCGGTAGCCTAGTCAGGTTGGTGACGTGTCCGAGCGGCCGAAGGTGCAACACTCGAAATGTTGTTTGGTGTAAAAGCCAACGTGGGTTCAAATCCCACCGTCACCGCCAGAGGGGATATTACGAATTAACGTGGTTCCCGATCACGAATTCCTTTGGGTAGATACCTACCCAAAGGAATTCGTCTTTAACGCCAGCAGGAACCCTGAAATGGGGTCCACAGAGTTGAGCGCCGCCGAGGCCGCCACCACGGGCTTTGGGCATCGCTGAGACCCCTTTTGACTGAAGTCGAAGGGGTCTCAGCGGGTCATCCCTAACTAGCCGGCGGTTCTCTTGTCAGTCGAAAGAGTGCGAGCCGCACGGGTGAACCCGGGGCCCGGGCCAAAGATCCACGTTTCGCCGCCTGAGGGGTTCTGCATATTTCTTCTTGAAATGCCAATCCCGCGATGTTGTAGTTCAAGGCCACTAAATGAGTCCAAGGGGTCAGTGGTCGTAGGCGGCGAGGGAGCGTCGGATGGCTCGGCCTGTCTGGTCGTTGAGTCAGATCGCAGCTGTCAGGGAGGGGATGCGTTCGATGCCGCGGGCGGTGACTCCTGCCGGGGTCCGTCCGCCGTACCGTGACCCGGCCCGGGGTTTCTCTCCCTTCCGGGCCGCGCTCAGCAGTTCCAGCCCGGCCTGTGCCTCGGCGTCCTCGAACCCGGCGCCGTAGTAGTTTTTGTCCCGGATGAGGAGCTGGCGGTGCCCGCCGGTCCGGACCCGTGCCATGGCCGGGGTGCCGGCAAGGATGTCCAGGAACGTCTGGCGTTCGTCGGCCTTGGCTCCGGTCAGCGCATACCCGACGGGCAGCCCATGCAGGGGGCAGACCAGATGCAGGCGCAGCCCCACAAAGTAGCGGCTGTGCGAGGCGCAGTAGCCGTATTCGGCCCAGCCGGCCATCTCCGAACGGCGGACCGCTTCCCGCGACCGGGCGCAATCCACCGGGGTGGAATCGACCACCCACACATCATCAGAGGAGATAGTGGCGCTGTGGACGCGCACGCAGAACAGCCCGTTCATCGTAGGCCCGAGCCGGCGCAGCCGCTTGTTGTAGCCGGCCTTTCCCGGCAGATGCAAAACATCGGGCGGAGGGACTTCCGTGCGCGGCGCAGCCACCGTGCCCCGCTGGTAAATCCCAACAGCGCCTGCATCACGGCCACCGTCACGATTTCGGCATCGCTAATCCTGGGCGAAATACCGATCCGGGGCGCGGCGGGATCCGTTCCGGATGCGCCTGCAACTGGTCATCAACCCTCACATAGAATGCAGTGGCAACGGTGTCCACGTGAGCCTCCAAGTTCGACGTTGATCACGCCGATTCTGGACGCTCTTGCCTACAAATACTTCAAGCCACTCCGGACCGGGAACCCCTGGAATTATGCATCAGACAAGCGTCCTTTGGGTGCGTGAAAGCCTCTTTGGGCTGGGCGTACGTTCGGGACTGCCGGCGACTGTGATCAGCAGTTGGCTGGACCGTCAAAGTTCGGAGGAGAATTCCAGCCTGTCGGTCAGCTCCAAAACCCTTTTCAAGGCAGGGTTCCGACTGGCCTTGTTCCAGATCAGCGTTGAATCGATGGTGTGAGGCTCCAACTCAGGCATGCGGAAAAGCTGGGTGTTCTCCCCGACCCAACGGCGGGCCGATGAGGGAATGAGCGCCACGCCGATCCCCGAATCCACTAGTTGCAGCATGGTGTAGACCTCCACGATCTCCTGCACCGTCAGCGGTGTCACCTTCCAGAGAGTGAAGATGGAACGGAGAAGATCGTAGAAGTAGGCTGGCCCGTTCTCTGCATACATGACAAAGTCCTGCCCATCCAGGGCGGCTACGGGCAGGATCGGCAGGCCGGACGCGCCCGATGAAGCATAGTTTCTGCAAAGCCCGAAGTTTTTAGGTACCGCAGCGAGCAGTGTGTCTGAGGGCAATCGTTTGCTGTGCAGCTCCAGTAACCCTGGCACCGGCCGGGACATGCCTAGGTCAATGGTTCCTTCCTGCAGCGCCGACGGCTGTCGGGCCGTGTTCATCTCATGGAGCACCAATTTCACGCCCGGCAACTCCTCCGCGGCCAGCTTTAAGAGTTGCGGGACGAAAATGTTTCCGACGATGAGGGTGAATCCAAGATGAACGGAACCTCGCAGCCCGTCGCTAGCACGGCGGACATTTACCTCCGATGCCTCAAGGAGCTCAAGGGACCTGCGGATGTCGGACAGGTACCCCGCGCCCGCAGTGGTCAGGGTGATGGCACGGCGGCTGCGGTCAAAAAGCTGGACGTGAAGATGGCGTTCAAGCGATTGGATCTGCCGGCTGAGCGGGGGCTGGGAGATGTTGAGCCGTTCGGCCGCGCGGCCGAAATGCATCTCCTCGGCGACCACGACGAACGCCCGCAACTGATCGATGGTGTAACTCATGCTATTAAGGGTATCGGTGAATGCAAAAAATGTGTTGGACGAGTATTGAAACTCGCAACTAGCATCAGGAGAAGTGAGAGATGCCACACTTGGCCGGCTTGCAAAAGCCACAAATACTTAAGGACCCCTATGAGTCAGACCACTGCTGCCAGCCGATCCGGAGCGTTAGGCAGCGACGCCGACGTGAAATCGGCAGTCAAAAAATTCTCGTCCCGCATGCTTCCACTCGTAGTGGTCATGCTGCTGATCAATCAGATTGATCGCACGAACATCGGCTTCGTCCAGCAAGTCTTCAGCAAGGAACTGGGCATTGGCGCATCTGCCTTTGGTTTCGGCGCCGGCTTGTTTTTCATTGGATACGCCGCATTCGAGGTACCAAGCAATGTCCTGCTGCAGAAATTTGGGGCTCGCGTATGGTTGACCAGAATCATGGTTTCCTGGGGACTTGTCACCATGCTCATGGCATTCACCCATAACGACATCGTGTTTTACATCCTGCGGTTTCTTCTGGGCGTGATGGAGGCGGGGTTCTTCCCTGGCGTCATCTTTTACTTCACCAAGTGGCTTCCCGACGCCTACCGGGGTCGCGCCGTCGCGATTTTCTTGAGCGCATCCGCACTCGCCTACATCGTCACCGGGCCCATCAGCGGTGGGCTCCTGGAGCTGCACGGCCTGTTCAATATTGCGGGTTGGCGGTGGATGTTCCTTATTGAAGGCGGCGTATCGATACTTGTTGGCTTCGTGGCCTTTGGCCTTCTTGTTTCACACATTTCCGAAGCCAAGTGGCTCTCCACAGCAGAAAAAACGGCCCTGCAGGCGGCCGTTGATACGGATGAATCCGTTCGCAGTGAGGACAGCAGGGGCATTTCCAAGTGGAAGCTTCTTTTCCAGCCCCAGATCCTGAAACTGTGTGGCATCTACTTCGTTTCTGTGATGACCGGATACACCGTGACCTTCTGGCTGCCGGGCATTCTGGGCAAGATTGATGGCATCAGCGCATTCCAGATCGGGCTCCTCACCTCAATCCCATGGATTGCCGCGGTCATCGCCATGTACCTGCTGGCCAGACTGACGGACAACCGCGGAGGTCGAAAGCTCCTGGTTGTTGGCTCCATGGTCCTCATGGGTGTCGGCATGTTCCTGGCAGTTACACCCAATCCCTGGTTCGCCCTGTTTGCCCTGACGCTGGCAGCAGTGGGCTACAAGGCCTGCAACTCGGTCTTCTGGTCCATGACCTCAGTCTCGCTGGATCCCAAGCTCTTGGCAGCCGGGATTGCCCTGGTCAATGCGCTGGGCAACCTTGGCGGGTTCGTCGCCCCCACGGCCTTCGGCATCATCAAGGACCGGACGGGATCCATCGAAGGCGGACTGATGGGCCTGGCGCTCTGCTCCATCGTTGGAATCGTACTGACGCTGTCGTTGAAGCTTCGCAAGGGTGTGTAGCCCGGTTTTGAAACGTGAAAGGAATATCTGCAAATGATGAACTTCCGAATGACCATTGGTTCTCGACAGGCAGAGAGCTCCGACGGGAAAACACTGCCTGCCACCAACCCCTACACCGGTGAAATATTCGCAACCATCCCGGACGCGACGGCGCAAGATACTGCCGAAGCCATTGGTGCGGCCAAGGATGCCTTTGACTCCGTCTGGAGCTCGACCAACGGATATGAGCGCTCCCTACTGATGAACAAGCTGGCGGACATCCTGGACGCAAACGCGTCCGAGTTGGGGAAACTGGAGTCCACCGACAACGGCAAGCTCGTGACGGAAACCACGAATCAAGCCCGCTTCGCAGCCCGCATGTACCGTTTTTACGCAGGTCAGGCCGACAAGATCTTCGGTTCGGTCATTCCTGTAGATCGTCCGGGCTTTTTCGATTACACCCGGCGCGTTCCGGTTGGAGTCGCCGTCCTGATCACCGCGTGGAACTCTCCGATGCAGCTGCTGTCCAACAAGCTGGCGCCAGCCCTGGCGGCCGGCAACACGGTGGTGGTCAAACCCAGTGAACACGCTTCCGCATCTACCCTGAAGTTTGCGGACTACATGCGCCAAGCCGGATTCCCTGACGGTGTGTTCAATGTCGTGACCGGTGGTCCCCACGTCGGTGAGGCGCTGACCACCGACCGCCGCGTGGGACGCATCAGCTTCACGGGAAGCGTGCAGGTCGGCCAGGCGATCCAGCGGGCAGCCGCTTCGACACTGATTCCGGTCACATTGGAACTCGGTGGAAAAAGTCCCAACATCATCTTTGACGACGCAGACATCCAGGCCGCCGTCAAAGGAGCGGCAGCCGGCATCTTTGGCGCCGGCGGCCAGTCCTGCATTGCCGGCAGCAGGTTGTTGGTCCAACGCGGCGTCTATGAACGTGTGGTCGCCGAACTTGCCGAACTGGCAGACGCGATTCGTCTTGGCAACCCGGCGGAAGCCGGGGTCCAGATGGGTCCGGTGGCCAATAAGCCGCAACACGAGCGGATCACGTCCATGGTGAGGGAAGCGTCGCGGAACGCCACTATGGCGACAAAGGGCGGGCGGGATCTGTCAGCCCTTGGCAACGGGCTGTTTGTTGAACCCGTGGTCTTCCGCGACGTAGCAAACGACTCCGACATAGCGCGCCACGAAGTATTCGGGCCCGTGCTCTCCATCATCCCGTTCGACACGGAAGAGGAAGCGATAGCCATGGCCAATGACAGTGAATTTGGCCTGGCCTCAGGAGTGTGGACGCAGAATCTTGGCCGTGCACACCGGGTTGCCGATCGTATTGAAGCCGGTACCGTGTGGGTGAACACCTACCGGGTGAGCCAGGCCCAGGCACCGTTTGGAGGCGTCAAGCAATCGGGGTATGGCCGTGAACGCGGTCTTGAAGCAATCGAGGAATACCTCACCACCAAGAACGTCATGATCAATCTGACGAACGAACCCGACAAATCTTTTTAGGAACGCAGCATGAGTGAAACGAAGAAAATTGCCATTTACGGCCTGGGAAACATGGGTTACGTCGTGGCTCAGAGAATCGCCGCACATTTTCCGGTCAAGGTCTTTGACCTGAACGCAGACCGGGCGGCTGAAGCCCAAGCTGAATTCCAGGCACAAGTAATCTCCACGCCCACGGACGCGGCCGACTGCTCCACCGTGGTGCTCTCCCTGCCGAATCCGGCGGTTTCGAGTTCCGTGGTCACCGAGCTGGCCCAGATCCTGGCACCCGGCAGCACCATCATCGAAACCAGCACGGTGAATCCGGACGACGTGCGCCATTGCGAGAAAATTCTTGCCCCGCATGGCATCAACATCATCGATGCATCCCTCCTCGCCGGCGTCAGTCAAATGGCCAACGGAAGCGCAACCCTCCTGCTCGGCGGTGATGCCGAGACGATTGCGGCCAATAAGCCGGTGCTGGATGCCATGGCACAAGCCCAAATCCACTTTGGTCCGACAGGATCGGGCGCAGCGGCAAAGGTCATCAACAACGCTGTCGCCCATGCGGTCATGGTGGTTGTTTCGGAGGCCGGCTCGATGGCAACGGCCGCCGGTATCAGCTGCACCAAGCTGGTGGACCTGCTCTCCGATGAGCGTATGGGACTGCACCGGCCGCTGACGCACCGATATGCGGAGCGCATTGTGCAAGGTGACTTCGAAGGAGGCATGCCCCTGGATGCCGCGCGCAAGGACTCCGTCCTGGCCTTGGAACTCGCCCAGAAACTGGGGGTACCACTGTTCGCCATCCAGGGCTCGCACACCGCCTACGACATTGCCGCCGCGTCCGGATACGGCCGGGAGGACTATGCGGCCGTATCGAAAATCTGGGAAGACTGGAACAAGCCGGTCTACACCGCGCTCGGATCTGAGGGGCAGCAGAGGCTGGACATCTCCGAGGATCGATCCCTGGTGGAGCTATCACGTTAGGATCCGATGGAGTAACCTCCGATTCCGGACGCAGTCCTCATATAGCCAGCCCAACCGTAGGGCGAGCAGCCGTCGTCCTCGAACCCTTCGTCAGTAAGCCGGCCCGGGGAGCTGAACCACCACCCCGGCGCCGGCCACCCCATCCAGCGCTCCGCCCGTTAGTGGCTTGTATCTCTTAAGTGGCTTGCATCCCTTAAGCACCCCCTGTTGAGGTGGGTGGCTGTCGGTTTACGGGTGACCTTGGGAGGGGACGGACTGAATGTCATCCAGGACTTAGAGACCCGTTTTTGTGCATTGCGGCCTGCTTAAACGTCACGCCTGTACTCGAGGAGCGCTGTCAGTGCCCGGAGGACTTCTTTGTGCCGGTCTTCGCTGATCGCGGTGATCAGCGGGCGACGGCGGCGCGTACCCTGGCGGGTACAACTCTGTCAGCCCCGAGCTGGCTTCGATGGTTGCGGCGGCATGTGGCCGGTAGTCGACTTCGTCGACGTGACAGGTACCTGATTCCCGCCACGGCGGCAATTGCGCTGGCCTCCAGACGGTCACCCAGCGGAGTCGACGTCGTATGGGCGTGGGCGAACCCGATGTCCGGTCCCGTGAGCGAAGCCGCAACCAAGGCCTTCTGCATCACGCGGCGCTGCATCCCAAGGCCGGCCGCGACGATGTCGCCGGCATCGGAATTAGCAGCGGCCCCGGCTATCCGCCCGTAGGCCTCGGCACGGCGGGCCCGCGCGAAGTCCTCAAGCTCCAATACGAGAATCCCGGAACCTTCTGCGATCATCACGAAGCCGCTCCGGTCCCGGTCGCGGCCCGGAGACTTGCTCCGGGCCGCGGTCGCTCGTGGACAGCGCTCGGATCTGGGCGGATCCGGCGATGGTCAGTTCGTTGATACAGGCGTCAACACCGCCGGCGCCGACGACGACGTCCACGGCGCCGGATCTGATCATCTCCGCACCTTGGGCGATCGCTTCGGCTCCGGACGCGCCTGCACTGACAGGAGTACGCGCCACGCCCCTTGCGCCCACGGCAATCGACACCCACGCCGCGGGGCCATTGGCCATAATCTGTGTAAGGGTGTGCGGAGACACCCGCCGGAGACCGCTTCTGTCCAGGGTTCGGGTCTGGGCCACGACCGTTCCCAGGCCGCCGTACCCGGAACCGATGACGACGGCGAGCCGTTCAGGATCGACTTCCGCCCGCCCCGTCTGCGCCCAGGCCTGCCGCGCCGCAATCAGCGCCAAGTGACCACAACGGTCCATCCGCCGTTAATCCCCGGTCGAGAGAAGGAGAGCAGGATCCGCTGTAACCCGACCGGCAACACGGACCGACAGCCCGCGCTCCCACGGGTCATCCAACACGCTTATCCCGGACCGTCCCTCAAGAAGCCCGTCCCACGTCACGGCCGCAGTCGCGCCTACCGGGGTCACGGCCCCCAGCCCGGTCACGACCACTCAATTCCCGGCCACAGAGAACCACTTTTACTCCATTTGGATCAAACCCGGCCCGGACGAACCCGCCATCGGCGGCGCGGCCGCACGGAACCTTACAAGACAAGGCTTGGAGCGGACACAGGCATGGACGGCATGCTAAGAACGAAGAGCATCCAGCATGATCATCAGGGCGACCCGCACGGCCGGATTCGCTGGGGAATATCACGTGGCCAGGAGTCCCTCCCGGTTTGGGTGAGACTCGAGATTCTTGCCAGTCGAGGCCGCGGCTCATGCGGGGCATACTTGCACGTAACCACGCCCGGCCAGGGCGGCCGTAACGGATTGATCACGGTATGTGGGGAACCCATCCGGGGCGGGTTTGTTGTCGAAGTACTCCTGACAGACAAACGCCGGCCCCGCCGGGGATT